>NZ_JASAUT010000058.1:0-48892 GCF_029952935.1 Bradyrhizobium sp. Mp19
GGCGATCATCATCGCGCCGCGACACTGACTCGCCATCCTGATCGCCGCGCTCTTCCGACCCAGATCGTCGCGCTATAGGAAGGCCCCTGACATCCTCGATAAAGCGCGCCAGATGGTAGGCGATCTGTGCATCAGTGGGTTGATAGTCGATGTTGGCCGGCGCGACCCTTTGGGCCTGGCCAAGATGGTCGACTTCGACCACCCAGGGCGTGATCGAGCCTTGATTCGACTGCCGGACAAGGCTACCTGCGAGACCGGCTGACAACATCAAGCAGCCGAATGCCATCAGGCGCCAGTTCTTGGCTTGCACGCGCGCTGATCCAATGCGTTCGTCCCAAACTTGAGCTGCTTTCTGATACGGCGTGACCGGTGCGGGCATGCGCCCGTAATGAACGGAAGTTCGTTTGAACATCGATGGTTGCCCCTGGTATCGAGTGATCGGTTTCAAGTCGGGCGATGGAAGGGTTGAGGTGCTGCTGTGCGGCGTAGGTACAGTGGTGCGTCTCAGCGCTCTCCTTCGGACAAATCGACGGAGGAGCCGCTGCCACCGTGATCGCCCGAGCGGACCGCGTGGCCGGCAGCCGAAGCACCATGCCGAATAGTCTCGGCACGCTTCATCCGGCGCGCCCAATCAGGCCGCCCCTCGGCCGAGGTGCTCGCCGCCCGTTCGCCCGCTTGCTCACCTCCGACGGCAGCCGCTGCGCGACGCAAAGGACTCATGGCAGCCGAAGCGCCAGCCTCCGCGACGCCGGCAAGGCCGCCGTTTCGATAGGCGGCTGACGCTCCGCTTAGGACAGCGCCGCCACCGCGCGCGGCGCCTGCAATCGCGCCACTAGCGAGACCAGCACCGGCCGCTACACCAGCACCTGCCGCAACAAGCCCGCCAGCAGCCAAACCCGATCCAATCGCCGCACCGGCGCCGAGCTGCGGTCCGCCAGATACCAGGCCGTTTGCAATACCCGGACCGAAGATGCCGAGGCCCAGCAGGGAGAGCGCCGCGAGCACTAGCGTCATTGCGTCTTCAATGGTCGGCTGAGCACCTCGGAAACCAGAGGTGAACTGCGAGAACAGGGTCGAACCGATGCCCACGATGACAGCTAGGACCAGAACCTTTATCCCCGAAGATATTACATTGCCCAGGACCCGCTCAGCGGCAAAGGCGGTCTTGCCAAACAGACCAAATGGAATGAGCACGAAGCCGGCCAGCGTCGTAAGCTTGAACTCGATCAGAGTGACGAAAAGTTGGATCGCCAAAATGAAGAAGGCGAGCAGCACCACGACCCATGCGAATAAGAGAACGACGATCTGAACGAAATTCTCGAAAAAGCTGATGTAACCCATCAGGTTCGAGATCGAATCGAGCAGTGGTCGGCCGGCATCGAGTCCGACTTGGGCGATCTTTCCCGGCCTCAGGAAATCGGATGCGGATAGGCTTGCACCCGACGCTTTCAGCCCAAGTCCGGCAAAGCTCTCGAAAACGATGCGCGCCAGGTTGTTCCAGTTGCCGATGAGGTAGGCAAAGACGCCCACGAAGAGGGTCTTCTTGACGAGCCGCGCGATGATGTCCTCGTCAGTTCCCCAACTCCAGAACAACGCAGCGAGAGTGATGTCGATCGCGGCGAGTGTCGTCGCGAGATATCCAACGTCACTGCCCAGCAACCCGAATCCGTTATCGATATAACGCGTAAACGTTTCCAAGAACTGGTCGATGATCCCGGTACCCGTCATGGCTTGCTCGCCTCGGGTGTCGCCGGTTGCGGATATGCTTGCGGGATCCGGCTCTGATCCTTTGGGGCGGGCGCCAGCCCTGCGAAGGAATCATTCTGGCCAGGGTCTGCTGGGCCGATTCTTTTGCCAAAGAAGCGACGCCGGTTTTCGTCCCAAATCTGCTTGCAATGCCGATAACCCACTGTGTCCTCTGGAGTGACACCGCGGCAGCGTGCGAGCTCGGAGCTGGCTGCATCGGTCCCTTGCTCCGCCTTCGGTGCCGACCGAGACGCGTCCAGTCCGCGCAGCTGAATCGTGCAGGCGGCGACGGCCACTAGGCCGATTGTCGTAAGCAGCGAAAGCGCCTTGAATGCCTTTACGTCGGTCATCAGTGGAACATCTGTACATTGGAGGATTGATAGCCCTGTCCTGGTGTTAGGAAGCGCTTGAGCTGCTCTCGACCCTGATCCTGGGCCGCGGCGCGCTGCGCCGCTTCGAGGCTCTGCGCCCTGCCCTGCGCCGCCGTGGCCGCCGTGAGATCGGCAAGTTGTTGCGCTTGAAGCGCGAGGATCTGATTGCCAGCCTGCGTTGCCTGCAGCGCGCCGGCGGCCCCCTGGCTTGACGTCACGAGCGCGGATGTCTGGATGCGATTGGTGTCGAGGTTACCAACGATGCCGGCTTGGACGCGAAGCGCGTCTTGCGTCGCGGCATAGGAATTTTGCCATCGCGCTTGAGCGTTGGCGACCAGCAGCTGGTTCGACTGGTTGCTGGTGGCTGGCGCGTAGCTGGTCGAGAAGGCGCGATCGATTTCCTGGACGTCGTAGGCGATGCGCTGAGCCTGCGCCAGCAACTGTTGGGTCCGCTGAATCGAGGATAGAAATTGCTGCAGCGACGAATACGGAAGGTTCGCCAGATTCTTCGCCTGATTGATCAGCATCTGCGCCTCGTTCTGCAACGAGGTGATCTGGTTGTTGATCTGCTGAAGCTCGCGCGCAGCGGTCAGGACATTCTGAACGTAGTTGTTGGGATCGAAAACGATCAGCGCCCGTGCGGGGATCGCAACGCCAAGCGCCAGCGCAGTGACGCCGGCTGCGGCCAATAGGGCAAGACGCCTCATGGCGATTTCTCCAGATTGACGAGATTGGGAATTAGATCTATGGCCCAGGCGACGCCACGGTGCTGGAGCCAGGCCGGCACGAAGCCGTCAGGTCCATGTTCGGCGAAGAGCTGCGCGATGGCAGCTTGGTCTGTCTTGGAAGAGGCCGCGGTGAATGCGAGCGCAACCTCACCAAGCCCGAGTTCGAACATCCGGTTGCCGCGACGGGACTGGCAGTAATAGTCGCGTTTTGGCGTTGCCCGACTCAATAACTCGATCTGGCGGTCATTGAGGCCGAAGCGGCGGTAGATGGCGGTGATTTGCGGTTCGATCGCCCGTTCGTTCGGCAGCAATAAGCGAGTTGGGCAGCTTTCGATGATCGCCGGCGCGATCGCTGAGCCGTCGACATCCGAGAGCGACTGGGTAGCGAAGATGACGGAGGCATTCTTTTTCCGAAGCGTTTTCAGCCACTCCCGGAGCTGCCCCGCGAAATCCTCATCATCGAGGGCAAGCCAACCCTCATCGACCATAAGGAGCGTCGGCCGACCATCGAGACGGTCCCCAATACGATGGAAGAGGTAAGCCAGCACGGCCGGCGCAGCACTCGTTCCGATCAAGCCTTCGGTCTCAAATGCCTGGACCGACGCTTCGCCAAGGCGCTCGAATTCGGCATCGAGCAGGCGCCCCGAGGGACCACCCACGCAATAGGGTTGCAGTGCACGTTTCAGGGAGTTGGATTGGAGGAGGACTGACAGGCCGGTCAGGGTGCGTTCCTGCATCGGCGCCGAGGCGAGAGACGTCAGCGCCGACCACAGATGATCCTTGACCTCCGGGGTGATCTCGATTTTTTCCCGTGCCAGGATCGCGCAGATCCATTCGGTGGCCCATCCGCGCTCTGAGGGATCATCGATCCAAGCCAGCGGCTGCAGCGCGACGGGCCGATCACTTCCGTCAGACAAAGCACCGCCCAAATCATGCCAGTCGCCGCCCATGCCGAGCGCGGCCGCCCTGATCGAACCACCGAAATCGAACGCAAAGATCTGGGAGTTCGGGTAGCGGCGGAATTGCAGTGCCATCAGAGCGAGCAGTACCGACTTGCCGGCCCCCGTCGGTCCGACCACAAGGGTATGGCCGACGTCGCCGACGTGGAGGGAAAATCGGAACGGGGTCGATCCCTCGGTCTTGCCGAACAGGAGGGGCGGCCCCTTGAAGTGCAGATCCCTCGCCTCGCCGGCCCATATGGCGGAAATCGGAATCATATGGGCGAGGTTGAGGGTCGAAACCGGCGGCTGACGCACGTTCGCATAGACATGCCCCGGCAGACTGCCGAGCCAGGCTTCGACGGCGTTCACCGTCTCGATCATGCAGGTGAAATCACGCCCCTGGATTACCTTCTCGACCAGCCGCAGCTTTTCATCGGCGGCATTGGGATCGCGGTCCCAGACAGTGATGGTCGCGGTGACAAAGGCTTGTCCGATCTGATCGGACCCCAGTTCCTGCAACGCTGCGTCAGCATCGAGCGCCTTGTTGTGGGCGTCGGTATCGAGCAGCGTCGACGCCTCGTTGGTCATGACCTCCTTGAGAATGGCGCCAATCGACTTTCGCTTGGCGAACCACTGCCGCCGAATCTTGGTCAGCAGCTTGGTGGCGTCTGTCTTGTCGAGCATGATCGCCCGGGTCGACCAACGATAAGAGAATGGCAGGCGATTCAGGTCGTCTAGGATTCCCGGCGTCGTGGCGCCCGGAAAGCCGACAATTGTTAGGACCCGAAGATTGGCTGAGCCCAACATCGGCTCTAGCCCGCCGGTCAACGGCTGGTCGGCCAAGAGCGCATCGATGTACATGGGAATTTCGGGGACTCGAACCCGATGACGTTTGGTCGAGATCGTCGAGTGCAGATAGGTCAGAGTATCCTGGTCATCGAGCCAGGTGCACTCCGGCATGAACCCTTCGACGAGTTGCAGCACGCGGTTGGTTTGATCGACAAACCCGCGCAGCACCTCGCGCGCGTCGGCTCCAACAGTGCGATCACGCCCCTCGTAAAGCAGTCGTTCTGCCTTGGCGGCTCCTTCCTCGGGGGGCAGATAGAGAAAGGTGAGGAAATAACTGGACTCATAGTGGGCGCCCGCCTCTTCGAACTGAGCTCTGCGCTCGGCGTCGACCAGTGCGGATGCGACATCCGGAAATGTACTCGGAGGATAGGCCCCGGCAAAATGGCGCTGTGCCTCGACGAATACGGCCCAACCTGATCCGAGGCGGCGCAGGGCGTTGTTCAGACGACCGGCGACGGCGACAAGCTCAGCCGGGACCGCGCTGTCGAGGTCGGGGCCACGGAATTTCGCCGTCCGTTGAAACGAACCGTCCTTGTTCAGGATGATTCCCTCGTCGACTATGGCGGCCCACGGCAAGAAGTCCGCAAGACGCGCGTTGGAATGGCGGTATTCGGCAAGGTTCATCATGGTAGAGAGCTCAGGCGTTGAGGTGGCCGGGAATGCGAAGATGTCGGCGCACGACGTCGACAAACGCAGGATCGCGCTTGGCTGCCCAGACGGCGGCCATGTGGCCGATGAACCACAGGACAAGGCCCGCGATCCAGAGCCGAAGCCCGAGCCCCAAGGCTGCAGCAAGCGTACCGTTGACGATCGCGACCGACCGTGGCGCGCCGCCCATCAGGATTGGCTCAGTGAGCGCGCGATGAACGAGCACGACAAAGCCTGTGACTGGTTCATCCATCAGATCACCACGCCGCCGCCGAAGGAGAAGAACGAAAGGAAGAAACTCGAGGCGGCAAACGCGATCGACAGACCGAACACGATCTGGATCAGCCTGCGGAAACCACCCGACGAGTCTCCGAACGCGAGCGTGAGCCCGGTTACGACGATGATGATGACGGCAATGATCTTGGCGACTGGCCCCTCGACCGACTGCAGGATCTGATTGAGTGGCTGCTCCCACGGCATGTTCGATCCGGCAGCCCAGGCCGGTGCCGACGCCAAAAGAAGCATCCCGGACATGGCCAGTGAAGCGGCATCTCGAGGAAAGCGAAATTGCGGACGCATGTCAGTCTCCTGTTGATGAAAGGTCGTAGTCGCCGGCGGGCCCTAGCCCGGTGACGAGAGCAAGCTCAGCGAGGCGACGGTCAGCGCCGCGCCCCGCAAGCACAGCAACGAGGTTGATGGTCTCAGCGATCAGGGCGCGCGGAACCGTGATGACGGCTTCCTGGATGAGTTGCTCGAGCCGCCGCAGGGCACCGAGCGCAGTGCCCGCATGAATAGTGCCGATGCCGCCGGGGTGGCCGGTGCCCCAGGCCTTGAGCAGATCGAGTGCTTCAGCACCGCGAACTTCGCCGACTGGAATCCGGTCAGGACGCAGTCGCAGCGAGGAGCGAACGAGGTCCGATAACGTGGCCACGCCATCTTTGGTACGCAAAGCGACGAGATTGGGCGCTTTGCACTGAAGTTCGCGGGTATCTTCGATCAGCACGACCCGATCAGAAGTCTTTGCCACCTCGGCTAAGAGCGCATTCGTCAATGTTGTCTTGCCGGTCGATGTCCCGCCGGCGACGAGGATGTTCTTGCGTGAGGCGACTGCGCTTTTCAGGATGTTGGCCTGTTCCGATGTCATGATCTCTTTGACGACGTAGTCATCCAGCGTAAACACGGCGACGGCGGGCTTGCGGATAGCAAAGGCCGGTGCTGCAACGACTGGGGGCACGAGCCCTTCGAAGCGTTCGCCGGTCTCAGGCAATTCGGCCGAGACCCGTGGCGCGCCGGCATGCACTTCGGCGCCTACATGGTGCGCAACCAGACGAACAATGCGCTCGCCATCCGCTGCGGACAGAGTTTCGCCTGTATCGGTCAGGCCATGCGACAAACGGTCGATCCACAGCCGCCCATCTGGGTTGAGCATTACCTCGATGATCGATTGATCCTCGAGGTATCCGGCGATCGCTGGGCCAAGAGCACTACGCAGCATTCGCGCACCGCGCGAATTCGCCTCCGATTGAAAGGAATGGATTGCCACCGTTGCCCTCCCCGAATGAGGGCGTCCACAGAGGGGCGCCCAGATGGGGACGATTAGAAAAGGCACCAACGGACTTAGCGCAACAAGCGCTTTCGGTGATCGAAGACTGGCGTAGAAAAAGAAAGATTGAGAGGCGATTTTTTTGACACCTACTCAATCGTATCGGTTCGCTGCGAGTTTGTGCTCACCACTCCGCATCGTCATCCGGGGGCAGGAGGATGGCCGAATTCTGGTACAAGCCAACTGACTCGGCAGGTTCGAAGGTGCTAGCCGACATCTCGAGACAGATTGAACCCACCCATGACGCAAAGGACCGAAACCAAGGCAGCGCGAACCAGAGAAACGTCGCGATCTGCAGCGCTACGTTGAAACCGAACGCTGCTTGATAGGCTTGGACGGGCCTATGGCCATCATTCGCAGACCATTGCTCCAGGATAAGACCTGTTGCGTATTGTGCTAGAAACGCCCAACCAAAGTGCAAGACGTTCAAGGCACCGTTGGCACGACCGGCAAGCTCTGGCGGAAAGTAATCCGCCACCACGGCGAAGCTGACCACAGTTGCCGTTCCTACAATTGCGACAACAGACCAGAGCAAGATAGATGGCAGAGACGCTCGCAGGATCAAGGCACACTCGGCTGCGATAAATAGTACCGCAGCTATCGCCAATATTGTCTCCGCCCCGATTCCCCTTCGTTTGACGCAATGGACTGTCATACCGAACAACCAGGCACCAGCGCTAAGTACGATCGACATAATGAAGAGCTGTCTGATGAGACTTGCGCGATCAAACCCCTCTACGTCGGTCAGCCATGGCGATGCCCACAATCCCTGCAGAGACCAAGCCGATCCAATGCAAGTCGCCGACAACGGGGCCATTCGCCAAAAGCGCCGATCGCTGAAAACGGAGCTCAGGGTGGCGGAAGCTGTTGATGGGGCTACGCTTCGTTCAGGCACCACAAGATAGATGAGAATGGCCGTCGTACCGGTCGCGACTGCCAGAATCTCAAAGAGCTGCCGCCAGCCCATCGACGTCAGCAGGTGTTCGACGGGAGCCGTCGCGGTCACCGCTCCTAGCGAGCCCAGCATGATCATATAGCCGTTCAGTAAGGCAACTTGTTCCCTAGGGAACCAAAGGATGATCGACTTCAGTCCTGCGGTCAGTGCCGCCGCCACGCCAAGCCCGATCATTGCGCGCGCGATCAAAAGCGACAGGAAGCCGGTCGATACCGCAAACAGTCCGCCGCCGACGGCTGCGAGCAAGAGCAGAACGCTCTGGACGCGACGCGGACCAAAGTGGTCCAACAATATACCGACGGGGATCTGGGCCGCCGCCAGAACAAGAAAATAGATTGACGTAAGCAACCCGAGGTCGGCAGTCCCAAGCCCGGTGTCCGAGCTGAGATGGCTGGCGATCACGGCGTTGATCGTTCGAAACAGATACGAGAGGTAGTACCCAGCTGCAAAAGGGAGAAAAACGCGCGCGATTCGACGCCATGCTGTTGAAATTTGCATGCTGGCCCCTTTGCTCTCAGCTCACCCGAGCCGATAGCGCGTCCAGCTTTTGTCAGTTCGGCTAACTCGCGGTGGTAGTAGGCTGGCGTAGAAAAAGAAGGAGCGGCGAAATGGTCTATCGACATAGGTTCAATCAGGCTCTTAGGCCGATTCCTGACGGCGGATATCTTCTGGAATCTCGCGCAGAAAGCTTTGCCCCTTTTGCATACGACGCCCGAGCGCCTCGACAAATCCTTCAAAGCGCTCCCTTCCCTTTGCTTGAGCGGCCGCTTGCGCATCGTTGGGCAACGGTGGCGTGATCGTCAGCCAAAAACGAATGAAGAGGGCCAAGGTCTCGGCCGTCAGACCAACGTCACGTTCCAGCCTCTGCATCTGACGGGAAAGCCGATCCAAACGGCGGGTAAATGCTGCTTCCCGCCTGTCCGCTCCATCCGGTGACAGAAACGAAGCGACGGCCGCTTCCACGATTGCAGACCGCGAAAGCTTTTTGCGATCGGCAAGATCAGAAATCTGTTTCAGAAGCTCGGGCGGGAAATAGACGTTCATCCGGTCGCGCATATCGCCTCAGAGCTCCATACCGTCATTCGGGTCCATAGCGACTTGACGCGCGACGCCAAGCATCTGCATAAGTCGAGACTGGCGGACTGCATCCTCGTCGTCGTCAAGAACGGCAGCAAATTCCTCTGCCGGCGTCAGTTCGGTCGTTTCCTTGACGATCGCGACGTGATCGGGGAGTTCCGGCTCACGACGGAGCCCGCTGTTCGCCGTGTCTTTCTCGGTCTCCGCGGCCTTGTCAGTTGGACCTCCCGCCGGCTTTAGCGTTCGGAGCGCTGACCACCCGTCCGTTCGCGATGATCGGCTGGCCCTCGCCGGATCAGGCGGCAGTAGAACCCTCTCGGCGAATCGCCGATCCTCGTAGTAGCGGACCTTCTTGGCCCGGATCGGCGGCGTGCCCGCCACCATGACGATCTCGTCCATCGACGGAAGCTGCATGACTTCGCCCGGGGTCAAAAGCGGCCTTGCCGTTTCCTGGCGCGAGACCATGAGGTGACCGAGCCAAGGATTCAACCTGTGCCCGGCGTAGTTCTTCATGGCCCGCATCTCGGTCGCCGTACCCAAGGCGTCGGACACACGTTTGGCCGTCCGCTCGTCGTTGGTCGCGAAGCTGACGCGGACGTGGCAGTTGTCTAGGATGGCGTTGTTAGGCCCATAGGCCTTCTCGATCTGATTGAGCGACTGCGCGATCAAGAAGCTCTTGATGCCGTACCCCGCCATGAAGGCGAGCGCGGACTCGAAAAAATCGAGCCGCCCCAGCGCTGGGAACTCGTCGAGCATCATCAGGACTCGATGCCGGCGGTCGCAGGCGTGCAGGTCCTCGGTTAGGCGACGACCAATCTGGTTCAGCACCAGACGAATCAACGGCTTGGTCCGTGAGATATCGGATGGCGGCACTACGAGATACAACGTTGTAGGGTGGCTATCCGCGATCAGATCGGCGATCCGCCAATCGCAACGGCAGGTCACCTGGGCCACCACTGGATCACGGTACAGCCCGAGGAACGACATCGCCGTGGATAGGACACCAGAACGTTCATTTTCCGACTTATTGAGGAGTTCGCGCGCGGTCGATGCGACCACGGGATGAGCGCCCTGCTCGCCGAGGTGCCGAGCAGTCATCATCGCCTTTAGAGTGGCTTCGATCGGCCGCTTCGGGTCGGAAAGAAAAGCTGCGACGCCGGCCAAGGTCTTGTCTGCCTCGGCATAGAGGACATGGAGTATGGCGCCGACCAGAAGCGAATGACTGGTCTTCTCCCAATGGTTCCGCTTGTCGAGCGAGCCTTCGGGGTCGACCAGGACGTCCGCGACGTTCTGGACGTCGCGAACCTCCCATTCCCCGCGCCGGACTTCGAGGAGCGGGTTGTAGGTCGAGGACCTTGGATTGGTGGGATCGAACAACAGGACGCGGCCATGCCGCGAGCGAAAGCCCGCGGTCAGTTGCCAGTTCTCGCCCTTGATGTCGTGGACGATAGCCGAGCCCGCCCATGCCAGCAATGAGGGAACGACGAGGCCGACACCTTTGCCCGACCGGGTCGGTGCAAAACACAGTACGTGCTCCGGTCCGTCATGGCGGAGGTAGTCGCGGTCGAGTTTGCCAAGCACAACGCCATCCGGACCGAGAAGACCGGCCGCTCGAACCTCGTCGCCATTAGCCCAGCGCGCCGAACCATAGGTTTCGACGTTCTTGGCTTCACGCGCGCGCCACACCGACATGCCGATCGCCACCGCGATCGAAACGAAGGTTCCTGACGCCGCGATGAAGGCTCCCTCGACAAAGATTTGAGGCGCGTAGGCGTCGTAGACGAACCACCACCAGAAGAAGACCGGCGGGTAATAGATCTTGAAGCCTAATAGTTCGAACCAGGGTCGCCCAAGCTCCGGTTGCCAAGCGAGCCGCCAGGCTGTCCACTCGGTGGCTCCCCAGATGGCCAACAAAACGATCAGACCGACAACGATTACCTGTCCCCAGAGGATTTTGGTTCCGGACATCCCGAACGCCCTTCCGCAACTGAATTGGAGAGATTGCTAGAGGCCGAGGTCGCGCTTGCGGCCAAGGCCCCATTCGATGCCGCCGCCGTCCTTCACGACGCCGGTGACGTGCTGGCCGAGCCGCTTTTCGAGTTCACGTGACCAGGGCACGAGCGCGAAGCCGAGCCCATTATCGATCATGGCGAATCGTCCCGAGGTAAGTGTCAGCCGCTGGCGATACGTGCCGGCCACATGCTCCCCGGAAGCGGCGTTCACATGAGGCAAGCCGGTGTCGGCCGAGACCCGTGCGGCCACGTCCTCCAACTCGCGCCGGCGCAACGTATTAAGGAGATCGCGCTGCAGAATGATGCGTTGGCCCTGCCGCCGCGCCAGGCCCTCCTGGATCAGATGCTCGGTTCGGGCTTCCATGGCGTCACGGGTCTCGCGGCCGAATCCGCCCATGGCGAGCGGCATGGGCTCGCGTTCGACGAGCCGGTGGTCGAGCCAGGTCGCGCCCTTGGCGGTGACCTGCGCCCCAAGATCGATATCGGAACGGGGCGCGAGCACCAGGGTGGGACGCGGATCGCCGGCTTGACCGAAGCGTCGGACTTCGACGATGCCGCCGACCGGTGGCGCATGTTCGAAGGCCTCGAGCCCTCGAAAGCGCACGTGGTGAGCGCGTCCGTCTGTTCCATCGATCGTGGCGTAGGCCTCGCCGGTCAGTTCGTCGTGCAATCCACGATCGACCAGTCGTCCGATAATCTGGGATGTCGGCTGTCCACCGTCGATGACGAAGTCGGCAACGCCGCGCGCTTCCCCGCGCTCGGTAAAGGCACGGTGCATGGTCTTGATGATATCGCCGCGCAGGCCGAGGTCGCGCAAGCTACGCTCGGCCTCGAGCCCTACCATCCATTCCGCAGGTGCGGCGGATGCGGCCAGGCCCATCTTCTCCAGGTGTTGAAGGCGAGCGACCATCAGGCGCCGGATCTCGGGGTCGGACTTGCCGGGCTTCTCTGGGCGAAGATCGATAGTGCCGGTCTCGTCTGCAGTCAGCCGGATCTCCCGATCGAGCCGCGTCCATCGTTCCGCCGTGACTTCCCTCTCCAGCGAATTGCGGATCTCATGCTCCGGTTTTGGCCCCAGTTCGATGGCGACCAGTTCCTCGGCGCGTGAACGCAGTCCCCTGCTGATGTAGTCGCGGGAGATCACTAGATCCGCCCCTTCCTCATCTACTCCCCGAACGAGAATATGAACGTGAGGGTTATCGGTATTCCAATGATCGACAGCCACCCAATCGAGCCGCGTGCCTAGATCGGTCTCCATCTGCGTGGCGAGATCGCGGGTAAAGGCGCGCAGGTCGTTCATGTCGCCGGCATCCTCCGGTGAGACGATGAATCTGAAATGATGCCGGTCGTCCTTGCACCGCTCTGCGAAAGCCGCGCTATCGGCGCGGTCGGTGCCCGCATCGAACATCTCGGCGCGCTCACCACCCCGAGTCACGCCGTCGCGCTTCAGATATGAGAGGTGGGCGGTCAGTGGTGCTGAACGGAAGGCGCGCCCTTTATGCCGAACCACGCGTGCCTTCACCACAGCGCGCCGCGTCGGGCTGAACAATCTGGCGCGGCTGAAGGCGAGGCGCCCGCGGCCAAACGTCGAGCGCCCATAGGCCGCCGAACGCCTGCCGGCCATAGCCTGCGCTGGGGTGTGCCCTGCTTTCTTCGCCGCCCGCAGCACCTGGTTGATGAAACTCTTCGGCTTCGGCGCGCGCGTGCTGCGAATGCGCCCAGGCCGAATACGCAGGTCGCTATCGGCTGCGGTCACAGGCGGTCCTCCAGGTGGGCGAAAGCGCCTACAGTGCCGAGATTGTCCTTGATTGCATTGTTAAAGATGCAAGGCGCGGCACGCGCCGCGACCGACCGGCACGCTAGAACCCAAGCCATGTCAATGGCTTGCGGTTCGACCGGCGAGCCCCTTTTATCTCGCCTTCCTAATCGGGCGTTCAAAGTCAACTCATTCCTACGCTTTTCTCCGACTCTTCGCACTTCAGCCATGACAGGGCTCCCTGCATCGACAACGGACAGACGTCACTACACCGCGCTTGCGATCCCATTCACCGGGCGAGGTCCATGCGTTCCTTCGCGTTCAGCACTTGGACCGTCGCATGCTCTCCATCAGGTTGGTAAACAGGGCTATCCAAGCAGTCCGACGCTCTCGTCCCCGAGCGGAGGGCGCACCAAGCCTGGACGGCTGTGGATGTATGCCCACGATCAACGGAGCTTGGCTGGACCTGAGCCGCCGGCTGCAGTTTATGTGTTCGCGTCCGACCGCAAGGCGGAGCGCCCGGCTACGCATCTGGCGCACTTCAAGGGCCTTCTGCACATCGACGGATACGCGGGATTCGGTCGGCTGACTGACGCCGGAAACGTCATCCTCGCCGCGTGTTGGGCGCACACCGGGCACAAGTTCTACGAAGTTGCGCAGTCCGAGGACATGCCCGTCTCGCACGAGGCCCTGCGGCGCATCGCTAGCCTCTATGCCCTCGAAGCGCAGCTGCGTGGTCAATCGCCGGCGCATCGGCTGGCGATGCGGCGCGCATTCGCCAAGCCGGTCATTGACAGCCTTCGCTTCTAGCTGGAGGTGCAGCTTCCTCAACTGCCCGGCCGCAGCAATCTCGGAGAAGCGATCGGTTATGCACTGTCGCACTGGGATGGATTGACCCGCTTCCTCCATGAGTACTGCATCGAACTTGACACGAAGCCCGTCGACCGCGCGATTTGACCGGTGGCGTTCGGAGGCAAGAACAATCTCTTCGGCGAGAGCGATGGCGCTGGGGTATGATGGCGTTATAGAGATGACCCAGTCTTCCCGAAACGGGGAAGATATCAAGCTGCTCTGCGAGGCCATTGCGGCGCTTCGTGAGTTGCTTTCACGCACGCAAGACGCGACGGACGAGTCGTTTGACGACGGCCATTCGGTTGATATTTGGAAGAGCGAGGAACTCCGTGCCGCAACAGATCGGGCTGAAGCAGTGATCGCGAAGGCGGAAGCTGCCATGGCTGCGTCCCGCACAGAGTAGGAGTTCTCTGGCTCGGAGCGTTGCCACGTAAGGCCGTTAGGCACGTCAAGACCCGACGTCATGTGCGGCCCCTGGACGCATACCGTCGTGTTGCAACCAGTCCCTGCTCTCAGACTGTTTTCCTCGCTGAACCACGCGATCGCCTCCCATGCTGCACAGCTGATCATCGCGCTGTTCCCGAGTTCGACCGGGCGACAAACACGTCAGTGGCCGTGGGGACCATCTGCAAAACATCTCGCGACGAGATTGCAGTCGTTGCGCCGGTCGAGGACAGGAACGCCGGCTTCCGATCGCCCGCCTTGACTGGGTCAATTCGCCCGACGAACAGCGTCGCAGCTGCTGACGGCTGCTGGCTCGCGGCCCAAGTCGCTGGCAGTTCGATGCCGAGCAGATTTGCAAGCTTGGCCACGTATACTCGCGTTTCGTCTGACAAAGGACCGCCCGCGAGATGCCCGTCGTAGCAAGTTGGGCCCGCGTTGTACGCGGCGAACGCCCCGGGCGAACCATAGCGGTCAAGCAGTTCGCCGAGATACGCCGTGCCGGCCAGAATGTTGTTGCGCGGATCGTAGGGATCGCTTCCGAGATGATAGCGTTCGCGAAGTTCCGCCCAGGTCGCCGGCATAATCTGCATCAGGCCGATTGCGCCCTTTGGGGACTTCGCGTGTACGTCACCAGCGCTTTCGATGCTAATGACTGAACTGATCAAGTTCTCCGGAACTGCAAAGCGTTTTGACGCTTCGTAGACGAAAGCTGCAAACGGGTTGCTCGTCCGAGAGACCGCTCGAACCGCAGTCGATCCATTCTCGGTCTGACCAACACTATGCGACGCAGTCAAAATGAGCAGCAGTGGCACGACAGCCCAAACGCGCATCCCCAGTCGAATCAAAGATGCCATGTTCGCTTCCGTCCAGTGTAAAGCTGCTTCGCGGCGGCCGTTGGACCGCCCTTGACTCCCGCACCCATCGGCTTTGCGGAGATTGACCGGCAGGGAGGAATGGTCCGCCAATCGATCGATCAGAGGAATGGCGTGGCGCCGTGAACCCCGCAAGATCAGTCCTCCCATGTCCACACCGGGATGGCACGGCCGATCACGGCCGAGGCCGGAAGAAGCCCAAAATATCGACCGTCGAGGGAGTCGACCGACTGCCAATTCATGACAAACAGCTCGCCGTCTCTGACGACGCGGCAACCCTGCCATTTCGGCAGCGGCCGGCCGCGTCCGTCGCGATCCCGCGCCTCGCCCACTGCAATGTCGTCGACCGAAATTGCGGGTCCGCTTCTGCAGACCGTCTGCCCGGGCAGAGCCAAGACTCGCTTAAGCATAGGGACGCCGAGCGGCAGATAGCCGTTGAAGTCGAGAAAGGTCGCAAGCGGTTCCGGCGGCTGAACGGCGACCAGCTCCGTGACAAAGAAGCGCTTCGCTGGTCGCAAGCCATAGAGACCGATCGGCACGCTTGCCGATGCATTCCAAATGTAGATCGGCAGCGGCTCCAGGGCGATCGTCGCGACGACAGCGGAAGCTACGGCAAACGTCGTGGTCAGCGTCCATAGACGGTCCGTCATCGCATCACCCTTTGACGATGTAGCCAAGCCTGGTGGCGGCCCTTCGTGTAGGGACGCGGGTTTTCGTTGACGGACAGGCGATTGTGAACGTGATGCCAATGATCGGGCGCTACATCAGCCGGATCGATGCTCAGCGCATCGATCGCGTCGATCATCTGCAGCGCCCGTTCGACTTTAGGCCAGCCGGAGAGCCGCAGCAAAATCTCTCCGCCGGGCTTTACATAGGGCACTGTCGAGCAGCGCTGTCCTGCTGCGACCGCGCGCAAGATGTCGATCCGCGAAATGACCGTGCCAAAGTCGTTGGAAGTCCAACGGACGAAGGCAAAGATGCCGCCGGCTGCGAATGACAGGATGCGCCGGTGGCGATCAAGCTTCCGTTCCTTGACAATGCGACCGAAACGAACGCGGTTTTCAATACGCTTTTCGAGCCACAGCACTTCCACTTCGGTGAGATCGCTCATGCCGCCGCTCCTTGAATCTCGAACCGAGGATCGTATGCTTTCGGCTGGGTGAAGCGCGTCCGAAGGAGAGCAGAACTGGCCATCCGGCGCGGCGCAAGATCGCCAGGAAGCGTGCGAAACAGGTCGCGCGGCTCACGCTCGGAGCGGCCGTAGTGCGCTGGGGATTTGCTGACGGGCATGGCTTAGCGCCGCTCTTTACCCGCATAGGGAATTGGCGCATGCCGCTTTGCGGGCAGTACGGTGCCGGCACCGGGATCGGAGGTCGATTTCTTTCTGCCCAGTTTGGCCCAGGCTGTCAGGTCGGCTACTGAGTAGACCACACGCCCGCCGATCTTGTGGTATTCGGGACCGGTTCCGTACGTTCGATGTTTTTCCAACGTGCGGCCGGACAAACTCAGAAAGCGCGCGGCTTCGGACGTGCGAAGGTACCGCGGCGGTTTATCCGTGTTCAGGTCGGACATCTGAAAAGCTCCGTGATCGTCTGGAGCGCGAGCTAGGTTCGCCGCGCATCGACGGCCACAATCGCGGAGCAGCAGTGATTATGGGGATGCCGAAGATGACGGGGTCATTTTCGATACCCTCACGGAAGACGTATTGGTTCTCGCGCTCGGACCGCAGAAGCTTGCGACGAGATGCACAATCAGCCTCGAAATGTCTGCGAGCAGATCGCATATCGCGACATCGCATAGCTATCCGGCGTCTCGACCAAGAAGCAGATCAGCGTCGAATTCAACCAGAAAGAATTCCTCGACATCCGGCGGGCGAAGGAACAGCTTGAGTCGATCAAGGTCTGGGTCCAAGACCGCAGCCGGATGACGATCAAGCAAATCGGCAACGAGTTCCGAGGCGCCGGTATGGCCCGAAGCAGTTTTGCATCGGACCACTTCAAGCTAGTTGAGCCGGAACGGGAGCATTGGAACGTTGACCGGACCGTCTAATATGCGTCGGCCTACAGGAAGGATCTCGCCAAGGAGCTTGACGGTGTCGTCTGGCAACTTGCGCAGCTCACTCGTGAAGGCCAGCGCGGCGTTGAGACAGACAGGACCGTGTTGCCCCCAGCTGGAAATTCGGCAGCGGCGATATCTCCGGCGGCGGCCGTCGAGAACAGCGATTTTCGTCATCGGCCTGGCGATCCCCAAGATCTGGCTCCGCGACAACGAGCCGGAGCCGGCATCGGAAGACAATGCGAAAAGGAAGTGAGCAGCGCGATCGCTGGCGGAGGGAACGCAAGATGTTGCGGCGGTTTCGCAAGTCTCACAGTTCAAGGCCACGTTCTGCGAGCACATTGTGCATGACCTCGCGTTTGATCTCGCCGGCGACCTCGTTTCGAACCTGGGCGCCGAGCACGCGCTCGGCATCCGCATCGCCTAGCAGACCATGCTCGGCCAATCGCTGATCGAGCCGGCTCTCAAACTCCTCGCCCATGGCTTCGATCAACCGGTCTTGCATCGCTTCATATCGGTCCGGAGCGATGCGCCTCAGCACCGTCTCCCAGGGTTGCCAGCGGGCTGCCATGTAGTCGTTGAGCTGGTCCGCTTCCTGCTCCCGGACCAGGTCTAGCGCCCGCGCCGCATCGTCCTGGCTTACGTCAGAGACCGCCAGGAAGCTCATGTCGGGCGCGACGTGACTGAGCTCCAGCGGCTCGCGCAGCAGATGTTGGTAGGCCAGGTAGACTTCGACGTCGTCCACATTCGGATGGTCGCCGGCGAGCAGGTTGACCCTATCGCGCGCGATCTCGTCCAGCGCCTCCAAGCGGAACGCAATACGGCCGCGCTGAATCAGTTCGCCAAGCCGATCGTCATATACTCCCTCCTCGACGTCAGCGTTGAGGCGCGCAGTCTGCATGCCGTTCCAGTGCAAGGTAACACGATCGTCGCAAGTCTCGTTGGCCTCGGAAGCCTGTGCAAAAAACTGCTCGCGCAATCTCGGATTGGCCGCCGCCTGCCGCAGATCATCAGCCACTGCCTGCCGAAACTCGTCATTGCCGTAGTTCACGTTCCCTCGCAGCCTCCCCAGGAACCGTGCGTAGTCCTGGGCGCCTGCCTCATCCGCAAAGTGCTGCCATTCGGCCAGCGTCGCCGGGTCCTCGGCGAGCCAGTGCGCGGCAGCCTCATACAAAGACTGCTGAGCAAGCTGCGGTGGCGTTCCGACCGCCGCCAGATTAGCGAGGACATCGTCCGGCAGTGGGTTATCCTCCAACTCGAGGGTCTCCAAATGCGGGTAATTGAGACCAAGATGCGGTGCACTCTCGACGAGACCCTCAGGCAGGCTGGTCAGCTGGTTACCGCTAAGATTGAGCGATTGAAGCGTGCTGGGAAGGGTCGCCGGCAGGTTCGCCAATTGATTGCGGCTGACATCGAGTTCAATGAGACCCCATGGGAGAGATTCGGGGAGCTCGGTCAGCTGATTTCCACTAACCGCGAGCGAGGTGAGACGGCTCGGGAGAGCGTCGGGCAGGCTACTGAGTCGGTTGTCGTTTGCATTCAGCATCTCGAGCCCAGCCGGAAGGTTGGCGGGCAGACTGGTCAAGCTGTTATCGGCCACCTCTAGCCAGGAGAGGGTTGCCGGAAGAGCGTCCGGCAAACCCGTCAACCGGTTATGGCTAATGAGAAGATGCTGGAGACCGGGTGGGAGCATAGCGGGCAGGCTGCTTAGCTCGTTGTGCCTGGCGTACAGTTCCTGCAACCTTGGCGGCAGGGCAGTGGGCAAGGCGGTCAGGGACAGAGACGACAAATCTAGCGAATGCGAGCTCGTGTTGTCCGAAGCCCTAATTCGCATGCGCCCCTGTCGTCGGTTCTCGGCATCGCCCTGCCCCTCTTCGGCAACCCAGTTGTCCAGGATCCCCGCGCGCACGGAGGCGGGGGTCCGATACCCCGTCAAGACTTCGAACAAATTTGCCACGGCACGGTTGAAGCCGGCGAGGTAGCTTTCCTGCTCCTCTTCTTCAAAAGTGTCCGGATCTGAACGTGTGCTCCGCTGTGTCTGTCCTGTATCCATCAACTTTCTCCGCCTTTAGAAACTAAAGAGTACGCCTGCCACTTCGTCAGGCTCCGAAGGAGGTCGCTGCGCGCCAACGCAATAATTATTCGGGCGAGTGCCACGTGCGCTGCAGCGCCCACTCCTGGTCGAGGTGGTACAGCGTCACGCGAATCCCACAGCGGCCAATAGATCGAGTGCAGGACCCCTAACGTGGGAGCGTTCCGTCCTTTGCAGGCCTACCTGTCGATCAGCTGACGAGTATTGCCGTCGGGGCGACCCGTTCGCTCAACCGTTGGCACCGCTGGTGATCGAAGCCTTGCGATGATGGCCGTTTGCTTAACGGCTGGTCATATGCAACGCCGAATTTGACGCTTGATGGCGATTTCGACGTAAGGGCAATATGTGACTTTAAATCTGCGTCGGAAACGCCACGATTACAAATGACAGGAGGATCTGGCCGAGCGAGCGAGTTTATGCGCCCGTTACGACGGCGCCATCAAACCGCGGCGATGTCTCAGCAAGCGTCGCCATGCTCGGACAATTTGCTGAGCATTGGGATCGAACCGGGAGATCGGCTCGAAAGGCGCCGCGGCTTCGTACGCCGCCTCTCGCCAGCCGCGACGCGCCCCGCCGCCGATTCCAGTCAAAAACAACATGCTCTCTAAGCTCAGCCGACGCGTGTTCAATGGGGCGCCGGAAGCAGCCTCTTTACTCCCAGGATGCTTCCCCTGTCTCGGGGCTTGAGGAGCCCCGATTAATGGCAGTGCTGTAAAACGCAACGGCAATAACACCGTAGGTGTTCTTCGCAGCTTTGGCCGCCGGCTCTTCGGAACGATCAAAGGGCGGTGGCCGTGCGGCTCAACGAGGAGCCGCATGGCGACGACGCGCGCAAGTTAATCGGGCCGGTAGCGCTCACCTGCACCGCCCGGAGCCGCGCCAAGCTCGCAAGAGTCGCTGGAGCAAGCTATGGTCCATTAACAAGTCCAATACCGGAGCTGTGTGGACGGGCTCCTAGCGTGCGATTGTCGCTCGGCATCTACATTCCCGGGTGATGAATGAGCCAAACGTCATTGGGGCCTCCAGGCCCCAAGCGGGCGGTGTAACGCTCGCCTCGAAGGTCGTATTCTTTTACCGGCTGCGTCTCGTCCGGCAAGAGGCCCCAGCGGCCGAGCTTCGAGAGCATCGTGTCCGGCGCGGGTTGGGTGCCGTGCGAAAAATTCTCGGGAACGGCGAATGATGCAGCATAAATCTCGCGGGCCGCGGGGGGCGTCCTCTCAGCCCTGGAGGACGCCGGAGCGGCATGCTCCATCGAACGTCCAAGCAGCGCTAGTGAGGCTCGATTCGCAGGCTGCGCGCTGGGCTGCGGAACGTGTTCCGGTCGAGATCCGAGAGGAATGGCAGCGCCTGGCGCATTGAGTGGGGTGCTTCGCCTCATCGCCGCCGCGGGCACGAATAGCGCCGTGTAGCGGTCATTGTGAACGATAAAGCTGTTGGGTCGGCTGTCCTGGCTCGGCGGGATGCTGCTACCGTCAAGCGCCGCCGACGCGTGCTGGTCGCCGTGCCGGAAGTTGAAGCGACGAACGACCGCTCCTAAATTCGGGGTCTGCTGATGGCGCGCGGTTGGCTCGAGAGACGATGATGGGCCGGCGTCTTCCACCATCGCCCACAGCTGATCCTGATCGTAACCTTCCTCAGGAAGGACCAATGGCGAGCCGACCGCTGGCCCGAGAGGCGACGGTGCTCCGGCGCTTTCCATCAGCACACGAGCCATTGAAGTGCCCGGCTCGCTCAGCTGGCGCTCAATGGCATCCAGTTCCGCATGGCTTAGCGTCCTCTGCCTCTTCGCAGGCCTCAGGTGCCCGCTGTAATCCTCACCCATGAGGGCCGCGTGACTTGAAGGGGGGGCGCTCCCGGTCAGCTCGTTCGGAGCCGGCTGGTATCCGTCGCTCCAATTGAAGTGACGAACGGCTAGTCCGGGATCCGGTGTTTGGTGATCGTGCGCGGTTGGCTTGAGAGACGATGCTAGGACGGCTTCGCCGATCATCCCTCGCGGCGAATCCTGATCGTGACCTTCCGCAGTCAGCCCGCTCGGCCAACTCGAAGCTCCCCGCGCGCTGTGCTGCGCAGCGACGTGCCCGACGCTTCTGGTGACTGCGTCTTCGGGATGAGGACCGCCGGCCCCAAGTTCCAACGCCTCGGTGAGTCTACGGTCTTCGCCAGGCAGATGAGGATAGTAGCGATCTGGAGAAACAGGAACCCCTGCGACGGCAGTGGTATCAAGCTGCGGCACTTCATCCAGGTACGGCTCAAACTCCGCTTGCTGCTGTTGCGGTTGTGTCACCGCAGCGTTGTAAGCAGCGAAATCCCGGTCGAACGGGTTGATGCTGTTAAATGGGTCCATATCCCCTCCGTTTGAGTCGGTTCGCAATCCTAAGCAGGTTCACTCTCTGGTTCTCCCTTTATTGGGATCAGCTGTCGACAAGCTGACGCGCTTAGAATTCCGACTTGGCTGTGATCGTCTCTGGAGTGCCGTTTGGACTTAGAGAGCATGTTGTTTTTGACTGGAATCGGGGTTCCCGGAGCGGGCGATTTCTGATTCAAGCTCCATGCTGGAGTGCGGAGGCCAGCACGGATGATGCGCCCCTATTCGAAAGACATCCGTGAACGCGCCTTGGCTCGCGCTGACGCGGGCGAGATGGTTCGGTCGATCGCAGAGGCGCTACAGAGCCCCTCGTACGCGCCAGACCACCGTATCTTCTTGCCGCCCTACAGCCCTGACCGCAACCCGATCGAGCACGTCTTCGCCAAACTCAAACATCTCGTGCGAGCCGCAGAGCCTCGTGACGTGGAGGCAACCTGGCGGAAGGTTGGTGAACTCCTCGATCTTCTCCCAGGAGGAGTGCACCAACTACTTCAAAAACCCAGGCTATGCTTCCGTGTAAATACATCATGCTCTAGCCGGCTCGAAGTGAAGGGTCACCGCGAGCAAGCACAGTCAAGCGCGTCCACGTCGTGCCGCCTACGCAAAGCGCGCCGAGGTAAGCGAAGGCCTCACGCCAGGCCAGCGACGGCACTGCGATCTGCGACAGCGCGAGCACCACATTGTAGCCGGCGATGGCAGCTGGGACAGCGAATATGGTCGCGATCATGACGCGCCGGGCCACGGATCGGCTACCAGCGAAGGTGATCTCACCGACGGCAAATGTCAGCACGCCAGCGGCAATTGCGACGAGCAGCGCGCCGATGACGCTGGCGCCACCATGGAACGCTATCATCCCGAAATTAAGTGCGACGAAAAACGGCAAGGCATACACTGCCAGCGCGAAAACCGCCCAGCAGAACAAACCGATGCCGAGTGCGTTGAGAACAAGCCCAAGGGCGGGCATGGTGGCGGCTCCAATTGCATGGATTTGCAAGTCGCGCCTTCCACCACCACCACGGCGCGACTTCGGATATAAGGTCTGAACGAGGCGGAGTTGCGGCGCGTACAACTCCGCTTTGATGGTTTGGAGGCGAGACGACGGCGCTCACGCGCCGCCGAATCTCCAAACGGGGATGCCGAAACGCCTCGCCTTGTCGGCGAGGTTGTCCTGGATCCCTGTACCCGGAAAGTGCATGACGCCGATCGGCAGCAGTTCGAGCATGGCGTCATTGCGCTTGAAGGGAGCCGCCTTGGCATGCTTTGTCCAGTCGGGCTTGAAGACGATCTGGGGTACCTTGCGGGTGGTCGCCCATTTGGAGGCGATCAATTCGGCGCCTTTGGGCGAGCCGCCATGGAGCAGGACCATGTCGGGATGCTTGGCGCGAACCTTGTCGAGGCGATCCCAGATGAGGCGGTGGTCGTTGAAGTCCAGCCCGCCGGTGAGTGCGATCTTCACTCCCGGCGGCAACATGTCCTCGCTCTCGGTACGACGCTTGGCGGCGATAAAGTCGCGGGAGTCGATCATCGCTGCGGTGAGCGTGCGGTGGTTGACCAGCGAGCCCGACCGAGGACGCCACGACGAGCCGGTGTGGACCTCAAATCGTTCGATCGCCTGATCGCGAAAGATTTCCAAGCAATTTCGGCGCTCGATCAGCGTGATGCCCTCGGCCATCAGGCGCTCAAGCTCGACCGATCGCACCTCCGACCCGTTCTGCTCCCGTTGGCTCTTGTGCTGAGCTTGTTCATTGTCGTCGAGCTGACGTTCAATGCGGTCGACGGCACGATGGAACAGGTTGACCGTCGACCAAAGGAGTTCGTCGAGGTCCGGCTCTAGCCGCGTATCGCTCAGCGTGGCGACCAGGGCGTCGAACATATCGACGATGGCACCGGCGATCGTTTTCGCCTCGGGAAGGGGTCTTGGATCTGGCTGGTCGTCGAAGGGACGATAGCCGAAGAGCTGCAATTCGCTCAGGACGTGGTCGGTTGGAGACGCCGCCTGCGCCGGTTCGATGTCGTCGTGGTCGGTCATGGGAAGAGGTCCTTTGCCGGATTGGCCGCGCCCATCGCGGCCTTCGTGGCGATCACTCAGACGGCGGGCGGAACGGGCCAGAACCCGGAGCGGCTTGTCCGCCGAAGCCCGCTAGGGCGCAGGCGGAAGCGGAGGGCCGAAGCGGCAGCGGAGGATGGCGAAGGCCGGCTATTTTGCTTCGCGATGCAAAGCGCGCCGGTCGGATCGCTGGCGTGCCTTCTCATCGCCTGCGCGCGGCGGAAAATAGCCGGACGCAGCCATTGCCGGCCCGAACCGCTTGGCGTCCGATCGCCCTCTAGAAGGCCGTGGTCGCGTGCCCTTCCGGCATTGGCCCAATCTACCACCGATCCATCGCGATCGATCGAACGATGTCGGCTTTTTCCGCGGCCGGCGGGAGCGAATGCAAGAAGCGAACGACATCTTCTGGTACGAGTTGAAGCCGCAACGCTGCTCGGAGCGCTTCAGGGCCTAAGATGTGCAGATCTTCATTGAAGTCGCCCAGCCGAGGCGACAACGCGATCGCTTCAACGCCGGCATCTTCCGCGCGCTGGGTAAGGTTAGCTTGTACGGCATCTCCGGCGGCATCGGCGTCGCGGGCGATATAGAGCCGACGTAGCCCAGACGGCAGCAACATGGCCGAGAGGTGATTGGCCGACAGCGCCGCTGTCATCGGCAGGCTCGGCAGGAGGTAACGCAGCGACAGCATGGTCTCGATACCCTCGCCGGCAGCGAGCACGTCGTCCGCCAGGCCGAAACGAACGGCATTGCCGAGCAGGTCACCCATGGCCCGTCGTGGCGTGTCGACAGGGGCCTTGCCGAGCCGGACGCGATCAAATCCGTCAGGATCGAGCCAGGTGCGATGCACGCCGGAGATCCGCCCGGCGAGGTTCGTGACGCAGGCGATCATCGCTGGCCATGTTTCGGTCGGCAAATGATCGTCCGGTCGATAGTAGCAACGTGGGTGGAAGCGCAAGCTGCCACCATGGTGGATGCGGGCTATTCCGCGACGTTGCAAATAAGCTTCGACCACAGTCCCGTCGATTGGGCTGGACATGGCAAAAAGGCGACGGGCGGCTTGCTGCGATCCGGCCAGCACGGCTGGACCCACCCGTTCCGGGGTAGGTTGCCGCTCGGAACGAGGTAGCTTCAGAAAGCGTCTCGCCTCCTCGGCCACCTCGCGAAAGTCTCGCAAGGCCAGACTTTCGCGGATGACGTCGAGGAGGTCACCATGTTCTCCGGTCGCGGCATCGGTCCATTTGCCGGCGGGTCCCTTCGGCGATTCCTGGAGCCGTACGAACAACGAACGGCCCGGCGTGTTGCGGACGTCGCCGACCACCCAGTACCGTCCGGCCCGCTTACCATTGGAGAGATAGTGCCTGCATACCGCCTCGGCCTCGCGCGCGAGGCGGCGTGCCAATTCGGAGGCGTCGCGGGGCATCACGCGGCCTCCCGTCCACCGACGCGCGCGACCGGATAGCTGTCGAGCACCTTCGCCAGGACCTCCACACCGCTTGCGTCCGTGGGCACGAACATGCGGAGCTTCCAGGAGATGATCTCCCCGAACAGACCATAAGCCCGCAGGCGATCGCGCATCGTGTCGTTGAGCCCGACAGTTCGATGCGGGTTGCGCCCATCAATCGGACACGGCGAAGCTGGAGGTCTTCGGCAAGATCGAGGACGATCTGTCCCTCCATCAGCGCGGCAAAGGCAGCGTCCGGCGTCAACGTGGGCGCATCCGCGGCAAGGACGTTCGCGACCCAGGCGGCGGAGACCTTGCGGCCGATGATGCGTTCGCCCGCGTCGGTCTGGAGCCGATAAACTCGGCTTGATTCGTTCGGCAGCCGCTTCCAGATGGGTAACAGCAAGCCGGCCACGACGTGGATCGTACTCTCCGAGAACTCGGGTAGCTCTGCGAGTTCCGCCAGCCAGGCGGCGGCAAAGCGTTCGCGATCCGATTCGGCCCAATGGCTTTCCGCCATCATGTTGAGGGAGACGCTGTGCTGCTCCATCGGCCGTATCAAGCGGATGCGCCGCTCGATCTCGCCGTCGTCGAGCATGAAACTTGGCGCCGGGAGCTGCACGGCCGCACGGGCCGAGCGTTCATTGAACAACGGAATCGCGCGATGATCGGAAAGCCGAGCCAGAGCCTCATCGAGACTTAAGGGATGATTGCGCCAGCGCTGGGTCAGCGTAAGCAGGCGGGTCTGCGCCCCCGTGCCCGGATGGGTGTAGACCGTCCGCCGGTCGCAGACGACAAAGCTCTCGGCGCGGAGCGTTTCCAGCCCAATGTCATAGGTGCCGGAAGCAACCGCGCCCTCGATCCGAGCCATCAAGAGCTGTTCGAAGACGGTGAACAGGACGTTCTGTAAGTCGATGGTGAGCGCCAGCAAACGATTGAGGAAGGTCGTGATCGGCGGCAGCTCATCCCTCAGCCCATTGGCATCGGTCAGTTGCAGGCCGGTCGCATCCTCGAACCTCTCGAGCGAGCAGCCGTCGATCCTGCCGCGAACGAGCAATGTGTAGAGTTGACGCAAGGCATCACGCCCGTACCGGCTTTCGAGATTGTCCTCCGGCCGAAACAGGCCCTGCCCTCCAGTCTGGCGCTGACCGCGTGTGATCGCGCCCAGCGTGTCGAGCCGCCGCGCAATGGTGCTGAGAAAGCGTTTTTCGGCCTTCACATCCGTCGCGATGGGACGAAACAGCGGCGGCTGCGCCTGATTGGTCCGGTTGGTCCGGCCAAGCCCCTGGATCGCGGCATCGGCCTTCCAGCCGGGCTCGAGCAGGTAATGGACCCGCAACCGGCGATTTCGGGCCGACAGTTCGGCATGGTAGCTCCGTCCCGTGCCGCCCGCGTCGGAGAACACGAGGACGCGCTTGACGTCATCCATGAAGGCCGAGGTTTCCGCGAGGTTCGCCGAGCCCGCTCGGCTCTCGACCACCAATCGGCCATGCTTGCGAACGATGCGGCGCGAACGGCCGGTCACTTCGGCGACCATGTCGGTGCCGAAACGCTGGATGACCTGGTCCAACGCCCCAGGAACAGGCGGCAGCGAGGCGAGCTTTTCGATCAAGCGATCGCGGCGCAAGACAGCCTCCCGGCTCTCGACCGGTTGGCCGTCGCGATAGACAGGCCGCGAGCAAGGATTACCCTCTGAATCAGTGAAGGGCTCGTAGAGCTGCACCGGGAAGGAAAAAGCGAGATAGTCGAGGACATACTCGCGGGGCGTAATGTCGACCTGGACGTCGCCCCAGTCTTCGGTCGGAATTTCGGCCAGCCGACGCTCCATCAGCGCCTCGCCCGTTGAGACGATCTGAATCACCGCGGCATGGCCGGCGTCGAGATCACGCTCGATCGATCGGATCAGCGAAGGCGTCTTCATCGAGGTCAACAGATGCCCGAAGAAGCGCTGCTTGGCGCTTTCGAAGGCGGATCGCGCCGCCGATCTGGCCTGTCCGTTCAGCGTTCCGGTTTCGCCGGTGATGTTGGCGGCCCGCATCGCGGCGTCGAGATTGTTATGGATGATGCTGAACGCGTCAGCATAGGCGTCGTAGATGCGAACCTGCTCGGACGTAAGCTGGTGCTCGACGAGCTCGTACTCGACGCCCTCATAAGACAGCGAGCGGGCGGCATAGAGACCGAGCGCCTTTAGGTCACGAGCCAGGACCTCCATGGCCGCCACCCCACCCTCCTCGATCGCCTCGACGAACTCGGCGCGCGTAAGTCGGATCGTAGCCATGTCGTTCTGTGAGCCAAGGAGTTGCCAGACATATTTGTCTTCCTAAGACCGCTTGGCCTCCGACTTCCGTCGCCGACACATAGACCACCCGAGCATTCGGCAAGGCGTGCTGGAGCCTCAGGCCCGCGCGCCCCTGCTGAGAGGCCGCCCGGTCGCCGCGCTCGCCCTTGCCCCCGACCGCATTCTGCATGGCGTGGCTCTCGTCGAAGATGATCACTCCTTCGAAGTCGGAGCCCAACCATTCAACGATCTGGCTGACACGCGAAAGCTTCTCGCCGCGCTCGTCGGTGCGTAGCGTGGCATAGGTTGTAAATAGGATGCCTTCCGAAAGCCGGATCGCCGTCCCCTGGCGAAACCGGGACAGCGGCGTCACCAGCAGGCGCTCCATGCCGAGCGCCGACCAGTCGCGCTGGGCATCTTCGATCAGCTTGTCGGATTTGCTGATCCAGACCGCACGGCGGCGGCCCTTGAGCCAATTGTCGAGCAGGATTCCACCGACCTGACGTCCCTTGCCCGCGCCGGTGCCATCGCCCAAGAACCAGCCACGGCGAAAGCGGATGGCATTCTGAGCGTCCTCGCACGCGGCGGCCACAACATCAAAGGTCGGATCGACGGTCCAGGAGCCTGCCAGGAATTCGGAATGTGCTCCGCCGGCATAAATGACGCTCTCGAGCTGAGCGTCCGACAGAAGTCCATCTGTCACCACACGTGGCGGCAGATGCGGACGGTAGGTCGGCTTCGGTGGCGCGACGGATGCCATTGCCGCGGACTGCACGAGTTTGGTCGGATGTGGATGCGATCCGGAAATCCGGATCGACTGCAATTCGTACTCCTCATAAAGCGCATCGGTCAGTCGGGCGCTTTCCGGCGGAGACCAATCGACTGTCTCGTAGTTGAGCTCTACGCCTCTTGGCGCCACACGTCCCGACGTGGACGGTAGACACGGTACAGCGGCGGCGGTCGATCTCGCCTTCGCTGGACCACAACGAATAAGGTCGCGCCCAACCGGCGTAGTGACGACGGGTAGCCTCGACGGCACATGCCGGGCCACCCAGCCAAATAAGGTGGCGACATCGCTCGCCATGCCCGGTGAAGCGGGAAAGATTTTCGGATCAGGCGCAGGCAGCTTGTCGATCACAAGCAGCCTTGTGTCCGTTTGTGTCCCGTGCTTGGCGTAGACGGCGCCGTCAATGGCGGCAGAAAACGCAACCCGCCCGCGTTCCTGGAGACGAACAAAGGCTTCCGTCCATGCCGGATTATCCGGCGCAAGGCTCTTGCCGACGATGACGACAAGACGGCCGCCGTCGCAAAGGCGCGCCAAGGCTGAGGTGATGTGCCGGAGAGCTGCGTCCGGCATCGGTCGTTCGACATTCGCCACAGCCGAGAACGGCGGGTTCATCAAGACGACGCTCGGGGCAACCCTCGCCTCAAGGTGATCATCGATCTGGGCGGCGTCAAAGCGGGTGACCTTAACGTTGGTGAACAGCTGATCGAGCAATGTCGCGCGCGGCTCGGCCAACTCGTTCAACACCAGGGCGCCGCCCGAAAGCTCGGCAAAGATCGCAAGCAAGCCTGTCCCTGCCGAGGGCTCGAGAACGCGATCGGCAGGCGTAACGCCCGCCGCCACAGATGCAACAAGGCCGAGCGGAATCGGCGTCGAGAATTGTTGAAGTGCCTGGCCATCCTCGGAACGCCGCGTATGGGTCGGCAGACAGCTTGCGATCCTTGCGAGCATCGGCAGCATGGCAGCCGTCGAACCCGCCTTGGCGCGCATGGTCGGGCCGAACTTGCGAAGGAATAGAACGGTCGCCGCCTCGCAGGCGTCATAGGCGGTCTTCCAATTCCAGGCACCGGCCGCGTCCGAGCCGGCGAAGGCAGCCTCCATGGCGCTACGCAGGACAGCGGCATCGATGCGACGACCGCGTTCGAGCTCAATCAAGAGCTGCTGTGCAGCGCGGAGAGCCGCAGAGGTTAGACTTGCAGCGGCACGCATCGAGAGCGGCGCGGCGGCAGCGCCGCCGGTGAGAGATTCGGTCATGGCAGGATGTCTTTCGGAGAGCGGGAACGGGTCGAGCCGGCTGGCGCTCTCTCTGGACCGTGCCGGCTCAAACCCGTCTCGGCCGCTCTCTGCCTCTCAGGAGGCAGCCGCGCGCCCTCACGCCGCGCCACCACATTCGGCCGGGCGACAAGACGAAATCACTGCCGGACACGGCGTGGACGGGCGCGGGACGAGACGTGCGAAGGAAGGCGTACGGGACGGCCGGAGCCGTCCCGCGATGAGGCGTCATTCGGCGGCATCGAGCTGTGGTTCAGCCTCGTCGCCACCCTCCTCCTGCCCTTCGTTGGCGAGGAATTCGGGGAGCGAGCCAGCCTCCCCTTCCTGTTCGACTGGCGAGGCGGTGGCGTCGACCGGGCGCAGCAGCTCCGGCAACCAGCCCGAACCCTCGAGAAGACGCTCGGCCTCGCTGGCCATCTCGGACTTCTTCAGGTGATCGATCAATTGCGCGGACGATTCACCTCGCGCCTCCCGCACCGCCTCCAGGATACGCGGCTTGGTGACGCGGCCGAGATAATTGTCAACAGTCGGTCGCCAGCCGGACTGAACCATGTCGAGGCCGACAGCACGCGCCAGCACATCGGCCTGATCGAACCGAGAGCAGACGCCGTGAGCATAGACACGGCCCTGATTGTAACGGTTGGCCGGCTCATGGACGGCGTTGACCGCAAATGACGCACAGTGAGCGAACAGGGATGCCTGTGCGGCACCGTCAAGGGCCGTGAGCGCATCCCAGAGATCGTTCTCGCTCTTGGGCAGCCGGGCCTTCCAGGACTCGTGCCGGGCCTCAACTGCCTTGGCAGATGCGCTTTCCCTGAGCCCGGGGGCTTGAGCGGGAAAGGTCGGCGTACGAAGTCCGATCTCCAGACATGTGTTGGACGATCCGTACCGGTAAAAGGCCGTCAGCACGAAATTGTGCAGCACCGCCTGGAACGCGATTGCCGGATGTTCTGCCAGCGCGTCCCGTAATGCCAACGTACGATGCGCCTTTCGGTGATGAGTCGATCCGGCAACGGCCTTGCCGCATCCTCATCATGCTCCTCCGGCTCGGTCGATGCACCGGCGAGCGAAATCGCCGTGCGCTGGACCGAAGCACCGGGCTCCTGCCCTTCAGTCACCGCTACATCGGTGCCTCGCTCGCCTTCGACACCGGCCGCAGGCTCCTCGTCCTCCGGTCGGACATAACCCCGATTGACAGAAAGCCGTCCTTCGCAATCGATGCTGACGAAGACGCCGGCTCTGGCCATCTGGTCCGGCTCGAAGATGTCCGGCCGGTTGTTGAACGCTTCGAGCGCCTGCTCGAGTTCGCCGAGCCGCGCGTCCACCTCACCGGGCAGTTCGTCAGCGCCTTCAAATCTTGCCTCAAGCGCGTCGTATTCAACCTGGAGAGTATCGAAGCGCGCCTGCTCTTCGGCGGTGAGAGCCGCCGGATCTGCCTCGAGCCGGCGGAGCCCGTGGTCATGGCCGTAGGGAAAGCTGGCGGCGGTCACCTCTATCCACTTCCAGCCTTCGGCGGCGATCGCCTCAGCTTCTGCCCGCAACTTCTCAGCCACGAGACGCTCCAGCAGCGCAACGTCCTCGAGCCAGCCGCCGCCATCTTCTTCGAAGAGATCGCGCAGCACGCCGCCGCCGGCCGCTTCATAAGCGGCGAGGCCGACAAATCGGGCGCGCCTGTCGGAGACCCGCACCGCACGCTCGGTCAGGAGGCGCCTGATCTGATACGGCTCTTCATAACCCGACTTGTTGACGGTCTCCCAGACCTGTTCCTGCCGGCCGTGATCGGCGGTAACCGAGAACGCCATCAACTGTTCGAGCGACATGCCGTCGTCGGCGTAAACCTCGAGCAGCTTCGGGGACACCGCCGCAAGCCGCAGCCGCTGCTTCACCACGTTGACGGATACAAAGAAGATGGCCGCGACATCTTCTTCGGACCGCCCTTGCTCGCGCAGGGTCTGGAATGCGCGAAACTGGTCCAGGGGATGAAGCGCGATGCGGTGCACGTTCTCGGCGAGCGAGTCTTCTTCCGCGGTGATCACGTCAGCCATGTCACTGACGATGCATGGGACCGGCGCGGTCTTCGCCAGACGCTTCTGCTTGACCAGGAGCTCAAGTGCGCGATAGCGGCGACCTCCGGCCGGCACCTCGAACATGCCGGTTTCCCGGCCTTCGTCGTCGAGGACAGGCCGGACGTTGAGACTTTGCAGCAGGGAGCGCCGGGCGATGTCCTCGGCAAGATCCTCGATCGAGATGCCGGCTTTGAGGCGCCGCACATTATTCTGGCTCAAGATGAGTTTGCTGAAGGGAATGTCGCGCGACGACGACAGCTTGATCTTCTGAACGGCCTTTGCCATGTCAGTTTCTCCGAAACGGGCGGCCGGGAGCCTCTCTCTCGGCCTCCAACCCGTTCACGAACATGCCTGCCCCTCTCTCGCTCTCGCTTTCTTGCTGGCGCAATGGCGGTGGTTGGCGGCTGCCGCGCTATCGGAAAACTGAGTTGCCCGAGCTCGGATGCGATCCAGTTCACCTCTCGTTTCAGAAGTCGAGGTCACGTGGGTCGAAGCTGCAAGCGAGTATCGCGACACTTGGCGTGCATCTTTCGGTGCCGCGCCGGTTTTGGCGACGGCGCTACGGTCTCCGAGCCGCCGCGGAATTGCCGGCCCGCGACGGACATCAACGTCTCCCCGAGAGGCAGCGCCATCCCCGAACTGGTGAGCCGGAAGAGCGCAGACAAGCCAAGCCGGAGAACGGAATCCCCGGCTTGGCCGCAATTACGCCACGCGGTCGAGCAACTTCTTGGCCTTGGCCTCCATGTCCAGGCGGACATCCTGATGCGGCCTGTCGCGCGCGACGGCGGTGATGCCCTGCACGAAATCGAAGATGCTTTCAGGCGGGCGGCCTTCCTCCGCCAGCACCGCCTCAATCACCTTGCCTGTCTCGGCCTTGGAGAAGCCGCGGCGGCGCAGAAACTCGGTGCGATCCTCGTCGCTGCGTGCCACGATCCGCTCGCGGGCGGCCTTGATGCCGTTGACAAAGGGCATGGGTGAGGAGTCGGCGAAGTTCAACAGTGCCGGGGCTGCCTCGTGAGCAAAGCGGGAGGCTGCGTATTTGGAATGGCGGATGGTCATCTCCTCGAAATCTTCCACGCCCCACAGATTGCGATTCTGACAAACCGCACGAAGATAGAAGCTCGCCATGCCGAGCGTCTTCGCGCCAACTTCCGAGTTCCAGCAATAGAAGCCTCGGAAATAGAGGTCGGGCGAGCCGTCCCGGAGACGACCGGCCTCGATGGGATTCAGATCATCGACCAGAAACAGGAAAACGTCCCTGTCCGACGCGTAGAGGGTCGTCGTGTCCTTGGAAATGTCGACGCGGGGATTGTAGATGCCACTTGACCAGTCGAGCGCACCAGGCACCTTCCACCGTGTATCGCCTGTGCCATTGCCAGCGATGCGTTGTACGGCCTCAACCAGCTCGTGGTCGTAGATCCGGCCATAGTCGGGACCGGTGACAGCGCGAAGCTCGATGCGGCTACCCTCGGTCTCGAGCGTTTTGATCTGCTCGACCCGATTGTCGGTCAGGCCATATTGCAGGTTGATTGCTGCGAGTGCCGCGGGGAGCTGCCGCAGGTAGGTGGCCGGAGCGCCAACCTGGCTTGCAAGCTGGCCGAAGCTCCAGTGGGTCGGGGCGAGCGGCGTGTCCAAGCCGGGCAGCATCAAGGCCAGGCGCTCAGGATCGGCACGGTTTGCCTCGACATGGATGAGCGCGCTTTCGACCACGCGCGTCCGGCTGCGGTCCGCGCGATCGCGCACCGTGCAGGCCAGTTCGTTGAGCGACAGATAGCGCTCATCCGCCGGACGACAGAACCACTCCGAGGACACCCGACCAATGCGCTCGCCGCGGCTCACATCCACTCTGTAACCGAAACTGGCGTTGCGGCTGGCATCAACAATCTGCGTATTCATGGGAGCAATCTCCATGACGGGCGCCGGAAGACTCTCCTCCGACCCTCAACCCGTCATGGCCAAGGCCGCTCCCCTCTGCCTCTCCTGTATCATCGGTCGCCAACGGCAACGTCCAAGACGCGCGACCAAGGCCTTCTACCAAGACCCTTGACCAAGACCCTTGACCAAGACCCTTGACCAAGACCCGCGACGGCGGCATCCGCCGCGTCGCAGCTTCCGTCAGGGATGGAAGCCCGAAGGGTGAAAACCCGGCGCAAGCCGGGGTTTCAGCGCCAGCCGACAGCCCGGTCCCGCAGGGAGGCGGCAATAACTCAGCCAACGCTTGACAAGACATTTTGAACACGAGTGGCCAAAAGTCTGACGTCCCTGGCAGATTGTTGCGGACGCGATGCCGTATCGAATTCTGCCCGGAGTTCGCGAACTGGAGTTCGGTATCGACGGCATCGACATAGGAGATTTTGTCCGCCGTGGGCAGATTGAGTTCGGGTCCCAACAGCCATTTATAGAGAAACCAGATGCGACGCGTGTAGAGCCCGATCGGCGTCTGCTTCACAAGCTCCGCAATCTCCTCCCGCACGGCGAGGAAAAGCCGCTTCAGGATGGCGAGCTCTATTGCTTCGTTCTTGAGCGCAAAAGTCAGATTTCTCTCAAGGGTCGCGGCAGGCGCATGACGCGGCGTGTAGATGCGCCATCTTCTCACAGTCGAGCGCGAGCGGCCGGCTGTTTGCGCTTTTGCAATTCGAGGACGAGAAGGTTCTTGCCCAAAGCCAGGCCCGCCTTCGCCGACTCGCTCCGCCTCGCAGAAGGCCGCGCTTATGCGCGCACAGGCGGCGACGAACGCCCCCGTGTTTGAGGCCGCTAAGACGCGCGCAAAACCTGGGCGGGGCGCCGGCGCCGGAGGAGCCGGCCCAGATCGATCCGTGCAACCTATCCAACAGCGAGATATTCTCGCTGGCTCGCGCAGAAAAACGAACCCCGCCCAATAGTCTGAGCGGGGCTCTGAAGGATCGAGGCTCACTCGCCGTTCTTGCGCGGGCGCGACCACAGCAGCGTGTAGCCCTCGCCGCCTTCGTCGTCGAACAGGTTCGCGTAGATCGGTGCGTTGAACGAGGGGTCGTCGAGCTTGAGCGAGAGGTAATCGCGGCCCTCTTCGGAGCGCTTCGACCAGGCTGCGCCGATCTCGGCCCGGCCTACATAGATTCGGTGGCTCGGAGCGTTGTCGTTGGAGCGGTTGGTCTCGGCGACGATGCGGACGCCCTTTGCCTGCAGGCTCAGGGTGACAATCTCGCCCTGGAAATCGTTGCCCAGCTTCTTGAAAGAACCGATGTTAGCCATGTCACTTCTCCTGTTGTGTTTCGAGCCCGCGACCACCGCGGCCTCGATGGCGATCTAAAGGCCGAGGACGATCGGCGACGCACCCGTTCGGGCCGGAGCGCAGCGGAGGACGGCGTTGAGGCGACTTTCTTGTCTCGCGAGGAATGGGCGAAGCCCAGGGGAAGAAAGTCGCATCAACGGCGTTGCGGCTCAGACGATCGAGGCGAAGCCGGTCTTCGGCCAGATCAAGCCATCAAAGAGGCCACGTGCGTCCGCGTGCTGAAGCGCAATTTCAAGGAGAAGATTGGCCAATTTCGGTTCAGCTGCACAAGATGTTGGAACGATTCAGCGAAGAAATAGAAACGATCTGCTGCAAAGGGCGGTATCGTCCGTGAACGAACATCGAGAGCGCGCAATCCGCCACCGCGACGAGTGGGCTAGGCCGAGATTGCTGCAGCCTGGTCGAAGCGCACCGAAGAGGCGGATTTGCTTCTCGTTCTCGTCATCTTGACCCCGCATTCAACGAACCGATCTACCCGAACTTGTTCGACGAGGAAGGAGACGAATGATCATCCCTCGCGTGTGGCGGCCGTGAGAATGGTTGAGACGGCTCCGCCAAGTCTAGCCGGCTCGAACGGACGGCTCACCGCAAGCAAGCACAGTCAAGCGCGTCCGCGTCCTGCCGCCAACACGAAACGCGCCGAGGCAAGCGAAGGCAGCCCGGCAAGCATTGCGATCTGGGGCAGGCAAAACATCTGCCTCTCGATGGCCATCTTCCGTTGGACGGTTTCGAATTCCGAGCATGAGCAGCTCGCCATTGCCCAGACCAACGAAAATCCACGTTGCCAGAGAAATTAGGCCTATTAGCCAGCGCGCTGAAAGACGCTTTCGTCAAGCCGCTTGAGCGACAGGCCCAGACCTGCACGATCCCGGAAGAGCAGCCTGATACCACATAAAAAACGGCCCCGGGAACGGCGGACTGATAGTCAAACTGCAGAAATCGCTTGAACCTCACGCCACGTCAGGGCGTAGCCTGGAAACCGTCGGCAGATCCTGATGACGCGAAGCATCGGATCGGGACGTCACACAACCAAATGACAGAGCTGGTTCGGCGTCATCGTGAGTATTGCGCCGTTCGTACCCCTCAACGCGAAGCGAACGGCGCAGCCGCATTAAGCCAAAATCGCTCCCTCGCAAGCAATTCGATCCAGGAGACATGGATGAAATTAGCGAAGACCTCTGTAATCGCATGCGGCATTTCCGCTTTCCTCGCATACTCCGTCATTGTGCAAAGCCTCGCCACCGACGCCAGGGCTCGCAAAGGCATGCAAGACAGGAGCGTACAGAGCGGCATGAGTGATGATGACGATTCTTTGCCCAAACTCAGGACCGCGGGCGGGAAAGTGGGCAGGAAATCGACCAAGGGCGCGAAGAGTGCAGCCGGCGGCAACGCACCGGACAAGGAGACTGATTGATCCGCAACCAGCAGCACACCGGTGGGTGGGAAGCGACTGACGCGAGGCCGTGTCCGGGTAACCCTCCACTCGCACCCGCTGGCCGGAGGTTCAGCCGCACCAAGATGAACTGTGACGGTCGTCGATCTTCAAGGAATACGACAAGGACGAAGGTTCAGCCATTTAACTCGCGCGTTTGCCGTGGCCGCCCGACGGAAGCCATGAAACTAACCCTGATCAATAGCAGCGCAACGGCCGCAATGCTCAACTGCCCGATCGAAGAGGAGCAGTTGCAAAGGCTGAACGGTGACCCGATGCGATCGTTGTGCACGATAGCATTGGGTACTGCCCTCCGATCTCGTACGACCGCGTCAGGTTACCGACATTCATGTTCGGAAGCCGCCCGAGGAGTTGGCTGGCGCGGCGTGAAAAAGCACAACTTTTTGGTCTCTCGTCGGTTCTTCACGGTCTGGCACGCCGGTTGCTGAGTGATGCACGGCTTGGTTGCTCAATCACGACCTCCTGAGGCCCAAGCCGCTTCGTAGCGCAACTCGTGCGGGCGGATCTCCCGCCGCCCGCACGTTTTTCATGGCTTCGACCTGGCGCCGCGCTTCATGAGCTTATGTTTGCCCCGTGAGGAGGCTGCGCGCGCCCGTCTGGCACGCGAGTTGCTCGGAGGAATACGGCTTGGCCCTCATGTATCGCGCCCCCCAGAGATGGCCAAGCTTCCACCCAGACTAGCGCGGGTGGTCCCCCAAGCCGCTCGCGCGACTTTCCATTCGCCGCGGGTCTGCCGAGATCGGGCCCGGCGAAACGCTGTGGAGATTATCGGCATGATCCGTGGAGAGCTTTAGAATCGCTAAAGCAAGCCGCTCATAGACCAGCCACTCACAGTTGCTCACGGAAACGCGTTGTGATGGAGAACGGAGTGGACGTCCGATGCATCTTAAGTATTCAATACCGTGGGCGCAGCAGCAGCATTAGCGATCGGCGCGCACGATGCTCTCGATGTTGCGCCGAACGTCGGCATCATGCTTGGCGCATTATTGATTGTCGCCTTTCCGGCATCGGTGATCGCTAGCCTTTTAAGTTGCTGTCAAACCGAACGGCGCGATGACAGAACCGGTTGATGATCGCCTATTACTCTTAGATTTCTGCCGGCTCGACCGACATGGCTCCGCCGGCGCAGCGCTATGCCCCCCGGCAGGAGCCTTCGTTCCGAGATCTCACGATGCGCGGCTCTCGTGACTGTCCGACACCAGGGCTATTTGTCGCGGTCTTCCGCTCAGCCGCGACCGAAGGTGGGAGTTTCATCTCCAGGAGCTGCGCGCGCGACATACCAAACCGGCCAGGAGATCCGATGGTGACGCCGAGCGCGGCGAAGCACGGCGGGTCACTCCCGAAAAATGATTCCAGAAGCGCCGTGTCGATCACGTCGTTTTGGACTGCTGCCATGGTCACTTTCGTTGGCGAGTACCTTTGGAGGAACCGGCTGAGACGCAGCAGGACGGCAGGAAGTCCTTCCACATTCGCCTCAGCCGGATCCGACAAAAACATGGGTGCGGCACTGCCGCTTTCGCAAGTGCCTGGAAGGCCTTGAAACGATACGCCCCCCTTCTAATTTTATGGGTAGCCACGCAGTAATTGCACGGCACAATCGGGCGCCTGCTACGGGGCGCGTGCAGGCACCCGGCAAGCGTCCTGGGTGCTCTTATCCATGTTGCTCAAAAGGAGGATATGGCTATGACCACGCTTGATCTCGCTCCCCTGTGGCGATCGACGGTTGGATTCGATCGTCTGTTCGACCTTCTCGCGGACTCCGGCCGATGGACCGGCGCGGACAATTACCCGCCCTACGACATCGAACGTGTCGGTGAGGACCACTACCAAATCACGCTGGCTCTTGCCGGCTTCCCGCCTGACACGGTCTCCATCACGGCCGGGCAGAACACACTGACCGTTGAGGGTCGCAAGGCCGACAAAAGCGGCCATCAATATCTCTATCAAGGCATCTCTGCGCGCCCGTTCCGACAGATCTTCAATCTGGCCGAGTACGTGCAAGTGAAGGGCGCCTGGTTCGAGAATGGCATGCTCAAGATCGATCTGGTTCGGGAGGTTCCCGAGGCGATGAAACCGCGCCAGATTGCGATCAACACAGGTGCTGATCACCAGAAAGATGAGAACAAGCATGCGGCGTAACACCGCCTGCTCACAATTGAATTTTGCGGCGAGGCTTTATCGCGTCGCGAATTTTGGAACAAAGAAGGAGAAAATCCATGGCTATCACCGATCTGCCCCCCTGGGGCCGCGGTCGTGATCTGACCACCCGTCGCTCCGAAAACTACAATCCGGTTCTAACCCTGCACCGGGAGATGAACCGGCTATTCGATGACGCCTTCCGCGGCTTCGATGTCGCGCCATTTGGCGGCAGCTTTCTCGAGCAGTCGATGAATTGGCCGAGCATCGAGGTCAACGAGAGTAACCAGGACGTGAAAGTCACGGCGGAGTTGCCAGGTCTCGACGAGAAAGACGTCCAGATCGAGCTCGCCAATGGCGTTCTCTCGATCAAGGGAGAGAAGAAGACTGAGACGGAAGACAAGGATCGCAGGTTCAGCGAGCGGTACTACGGCAGGTTTGAACGGCGCATCCCGATCGAAGACGTGGACCAGGACAAGATCTCTGCTGCGTTCAAGAACGGAGTTCTGACTGTCACCATGCCAAAGCTGCCGCAAGCAGAATCCAAGGTGAAGCGTATTGCGATCAACTCGAAATGACACAAATCGATGGGAGCGGTCTCCGCTCCCGTCCTATTTCCAATAAGAGCGGGCGGGGGTGTGCCCGACCATGGACACAAAGCGGAAATCCAGTTTTGCAGGCGCTGCGGATGTTGTTGCGCATGCAAAGATCGCGGCTCAACACATCGAGGAACTGAAAGTCGCCTGTGCGAATGGAGATAAGAGCGCGGCCCGCCGTTCGCTGCGCCAGGCTATCAGCGAACTCGAGCTGGCGCGCGCTATGGTGCGGACCGGTATTGATTGAGTCCGCGCGGATTTGGCGCTGCGTCCGAGTCAAGCAGACGGCTGGTGCGTAGCATCGCTTCCAGCTTGGCTGAGAGTTCCTGGGAGAAAAACGGCTTGCTGAGGAGCAGACTGTCGTTCATGTGTTTGCTAGGCTTTTCGATGAGATCTGGATAGCCACTGCAGTACACGATCGGCAAGCCCGGCTGCTGCCGTTGAAGCTCAAGTCCGACGTTGAGTCCAGAAACGTCGGGCATCGCCAGATCAATAATCGCCACATCGATTGCTTGATGAGAAAGGGTCGACAGCGCGGCATCCAGATTATCAGCCGCAATCGCCTGGTATCCGAGATCGTCAAGCATGTTCCGTGACGTTTCGCGGACGCTCGCGTCGTCGTCCACAGCAAGGATGTACTCCCGTGCGCCCATGCAAGGAGTGCCCAATTGGCTCATACAACTGCACTGGTCGATATTCGCACGGCAAACCCGTAGACCTGCGACAACCCAAGTTCCGTTCCCTTGTCGGGCTCCTTGGACCGGGCGGTCCTTGGAACAGGTAAAGGCCAGCATAGTTGCCAGCCCATAGTACCGAGATAGGTAGGCCCGGCAGGCGACCGCGGCCGCTCGCGGTGCTCTCACAAGGCGGTCCGAATTGATGCCAACCCTCCCCATGACTGCGGCCGGTCATGCCGCCCTTAACGACGAACTGGCCGACCGCACTAGAATCAAGCGGCCTCATCTTGCCGAGCGCATTCAGCAAGCGATTGCCGACGAGCCCAACCTTATTGAGAATTCGGAATATCAGGCTGCGTTGGGCGAGCAAAGGCTCAACGAAGCTCGCATAGCCGAGTTAGAAAGCAAGCTTGCACGTGCAGAAATCATCGAAGTGTCAAAGCTCTCCGGCGAGACCATCAAATTCGGCGCGACGGTCACACTGACGGACCAGGATACGGGCGAGGAGCGAATTTGCCAAATCGTTGGCGAGCCGGAAGCCGACCCGGCAAAAGGCAAGATCTCGTTCAGTTCCCCGCTCGCACGGGCGTTGATAGGCAGGTCCAAAGGGTCAGTCGTAGCCGTCCAGACGCCAGGCGGTGACAAGAGTTACAAAGTTGAGCAAGTAAGATGGCTGCCCTAAAAGCAGAGGGGCTGGGCTTTTGAGCCAATACGTCTGCCAGAGCATGAATTTGGCAGTCGACCGGCCAGATTGTCTTGAACCTTTTGCATCAATGCAGCAGGCGAGTGGATGTGCTGCTTGCCTGGACAGGCGGAGCAACTTTCACGACGGCGGAACTGGTTTGACCGCCCCGCACGATGGTGAGCTTCACATCTTGACCGACACGCGCCAGGCCGATCTTGTTACGAAGTTGCGACGCGCTGCGGATCCGACGGTCGTCTGCCATGACAACAATATCGTCCTTCCGCAAGCCGGCCCTTGCAGCCGGAGAGTCTGCCGCGACCTCTGCGATCACCGCGCCTTCGTTGCGCCCTTGTTTGGTCGACGGTTGGAGTTCGCGCAGTGAAACGCCAATGCGGCCTCGCTCAACGTGTCCCTTATCTACAATCTGCTCCATAACGATCCGGGCCATATTCGCGGGAATTGCAAAACCGATCCCGACATTCCCTCCGCCCGGCGAAATGATCGCGGAGTTGATGCCGACCAATTCGCCGCGGAGATTCACCAATGCGCCGCCGGAATTTCCCGGATTGATCGCAGCGTCGGTCTGGATGAAGTCCTCAAAGCCTTCCTTGCTCAAGCCAGTGCGACCCAGCGCACTGACCAGGCCGGACGTGACGGTCTGGCCGAGTCCAAAGGGATTGCCGATCGCGAGCACGAAATCTCCGACCTCAAGCGCATCACTGTCGCCGAAAGGAAGCGCCTGAAGGCCGGCAGGGTCTTGGATCTGCAGCACTGCAACGTCAGTTGGCGCATCGCGCCCGATTACCTTCGCAGTTAACTGCCGGCCGTCCTTGGTCGTGATCCGAACGACCGAGGCGCCTTCGACAACATGATTGTTGGTCAACACATAGCCGCGCCTGGCATCGACGATGACTCCCGAACCGGTCGAATTGATTTCCTTCTCGACCTGCTTGGGAATGTCGAAAAACTCACGAAAGAACGGGTCGCGGTAAAGCGGATTGTCCTCACGGACACGGCCGTGCACGGAAATATTAACAACCGCGGGTGTCACCTGTCGAACTACCGGCGCCAATGTTGGCACAGAACCACCCGTCTTCAGGTCCGGCACTTGGGATATAGCCGGTGAAGCCCCGAATAGCGCCACAACCAGAAGCCATGCCAATATTGTTCGCTGACCCAACATTCCGATCACCCTTGCGTGCTTGTGGGATCGTCAATCTGAGGCAGACGCGTTCCTTCCAATGCTAGGAGCGGAATTGCCCAGGCTGCTGCGGCATGGCCAAGCAGCACGATCGCTAGAACGGCTTCCGTGACCATCACAGCGCCCTCCGCTGTGCGGCGGCCCAGGGCCGCCGCAGCCGCATGGGGACGCCACCGCCACTGGGCGGATCATCATCGTCGTCTCTGTCGAGTTGCCGCAACGCTGCCAGTATGTCGGCCAACTTCACAGCGTGGCCCATTCCGGGGACCTCCCGCATGCCGGGACAGGATTCCACGGCGTACATATCCGACGCCCACGAGGACAGGATGATTCGCTTCTCAGGCGTCGAGAGCTCAATGTCATTCAGGACTTCCGCCGGAGAAATGTAGCGAGCGGCGGGGTGGAAGAATGGGTGCAGATCGCCGCCGTCGATTTTTACGTTAGTCATGGCTCGCCTCCCTGTTCACTCCTTTCCAGGGGATGGTGCTCGTGATTTGGGTGGCGGCGTAGTCGATGCGCCACCCACGTTGAGATGAGATCGGTCAGGAACGTCCGATGACATCGCCGGTCCACGGATCGAAGCTACCTAAGCTGCCTTCTTCCGCTCAATTTGCGACGAAGCAGCCGTTGCACCGATCTGGATCTTGCGCGGCTTCATCGTCTCCGGAATCTCTCGAACGAGATCAATGGTCAAGAGACCGTCCCGGAAGGATGCCTGCTTGACCCGGACGTACTCGGCCAGACTGAAGACTCTCCGGAACGGTCGCGCCGGAATACCTTGGTAGAGATACCGCCGCGCATCCCCGTCGGACGTCTTGCCTTCGATCGTGAGCGCATTTTGCTCCGCCGTCACGGAGATGTCACTAGCGCCGAAACCTGCTACGGCCAGCGTGATTCGATAGTGATCCTCACCGGACCGCTCGATATTGTATGGCGGATAGCTATCCTCATTCGGCCGGCGCGACATGCCGTCGATGAGGCCAGCCAAGTGATCGAAGCCGACGCTGGTGCGCCACAGTGGCGTAAAATCAAGTGTCCTCATAGCCAAGTCCTCCAAAGAGCAATATGGATACGAAGCAAGGCAGGATCGGAGTTTCGATTATCGTCGAACACCCCCGGTCCAGCCTCGTCGAGCCCGGCCTGGCGCTCGACATACCGCAGTCGCGGTCGAGAAACGAATTAGAACTGACACTCGTGAATTCAAGAGGCCGTGCGCTTTTTTCTGACCGAACCTCGCCTGGCGGGTCAGCGACTACGCGGCCAAGCGATCCGGGTAAGCACCCTGGCGTAGGACATCCATCACTCGCTGCTCTCGCTCAATCCGGGCTTGATAGAGCTGCCGCCTTGCTCGCTCCTGGCAGTTGAGAGCAGGCGCTCGTAGTGACCGATCACCTTCAGACAACCTCGGATGAGGAAGTCGCGGACGGCAAGCTCAACTGTTGCTTGAGGTTGCATCAGAGTTCCCGCGCACGGAATGCCTCGCCGAACTCAGCCCGGACATGAGTGCCGCTCGCTCTTGACGAGATTGCGTAAGGTAGGGAGCGGCCTTCGCGGGCCGCTCTCTGAGGTTCAGCTTGTTGCCGCCAGTCCCGCGGGATGGGGCGACGGTTGCGGCCAGATGCCGGTCGGCGCGGAGGTCGGCGGCAGCAAGATGTCGATCTTCATCGTTGCCGCCGCGGGCTGCCATTTCAGCCACGGCATCGTGTCGAGATACGGGATTGGCGGCAGTGGCAGTCCAGTGAAGGTACCCTGTGTGGCCTCGGCTCCCCGCGGGCTTTCCACGCCGTAAGCACCGAAGGCCGCCAGAGACATTGCGCCGGCTACTACTAAAGCAAGCAGGCTTCGCCGCAGATTGCGGTTGGTCTCCGTCCGGTCGGACAACGTATGGTGATAACTCAGCATCTATACTCCTCCCATCGTTCGAAAACAGATCCAGGCAATGGTGACAAAACTCAGGGAGAACATGAACCAATGGATCGTGTCCTGCCTCATCCTGAGCCGACGACGATTAGGCTTGTTCATGGGACACTCCATCTTTGGAAGCGGTCTTCTCTCCTCTCATCGGTGGAGCCCGGCCTTGATCGGCCGGGCTCGGTTGTTCAGAAGTCCATGGCGGGAGCTGCCGAAGCGGATTCAGCCTTCTTCGGCTTTTCGGCCACGAGTGCCTCGGTGGTGATCAGCAGCGAGGCCACCGACGCAGCGTCCTGCAAGGCGGTGCGCACGACCTTGGCGGGATCGATCACACCGGCTTTCACAAGATCCTCGTACTCGCCAGTTGCCGCGTTGAAGCCCCAGTTGTAACTCTGGTGCTCCAGAAGCTTGCCGACAACCAGTGAGCCGTCTTCGCCGGCGTTCTGCACGATCTGCCGAGCCGGCATCCGGATGGCGCGACGAACGATGTCGATGCCGGCCTTCTGGTCGGCGTTCGCGGTCTTGATGCCGTCGAGCGCTTCGAGGGCACGCAGGAGGGCAACCCCGCCTCCGGGGAGAATCCCCTCCTCCACCGCCGCTCGAGTCGCATGCATCGCGTCGTCGACACGGTCTTTGCGTTCCTTGACTTCGACCTCCGTCGCACCACCCACACGGATCACTGCGACGCCTCCGGCAAGCTTGGCGAGGCGCTCTTGCAGCTTTTCGCGATCATAGTCGGAGGTCGTCTCCTCGATCTGGAGCCTGATTTGCTGGGCGCGCGCCTCGATATCCTTCTTGGCGCCCGCGCCCTCAACAATGGTGGTGTTGTCCTTGTCAATGACGACCTTCTTGGCGCGCCCGAGCATCTTCACTGTGACGTTTTCCAGCTTGATGCCGAGGTCCTCGCTGATGACATTGCCGCCGGTCAGGATCGCGATGTCCTCCAGCATGGCCTTGCGACGATCGCCGAAGCCAGGTGCCTTGACGGCCGCGACCTTCAATCCGCCGCGCAGTCTATTGACGACCAATGTCGCAAGCGCTTCACCTTCGATGTCCTCCGCGATGATCAGGAGCGGCTTACCGGACTGAACGACCTGCTCCAACAGCGGCAGCATGGTCTGCAAGCCGGACAGCTTCTTCTCGTGAATCAGAACGTAGGGATCCTCGAGTTCGACACGCATCTTCTCGGGGTTCGTGACGAAGTAGGGCGAGATGTAGCCGCGGTCGAACTGCATGCCCTCGACCACTTCGAGCTCGGTGTGCAGGCTCTTGGCCTCCTCGACGGTGATCACGCCTTCATTACCGACCTTGTTCATGGCGTCGGCCAGGAAGCGGCCGATCTCGGTATCACCATTGGCGGAGATTGTGCCGACCTGGGCGATCTCGTCATTGGAGGTGATTTTCCTGGCGTGTGATTTGAGGTCGGAAACGACGGCGTCGACAGCCAGGTCAATCCCCCGCTTCAGATCCATTGGGTTCATGCCGGCGGCGACGGATTTGCTGCCCTCCTTGAAGATGGCCTGAGCGAGCACGGTCGCGGTCGTGGTGCCGTCGCCCGCCAGATCGTTGGTCTTCGAGGCGACCTCGCGCACCATCTGCGCGCCCATGTTCTCGAACTTGTCCTCCAGTTCGACCTCTTTGGCGACGGTTACGCCATCTTTGGTGATGCGCGGCGCACCGAACGATTTCTCGATCACGACGTTACGCCCCTTCGGACCGAGTGTGACCTTCACCGCGTTTGCCAGTGTGTCGACGCCCCGCAGCATGCGCTCTCGGGCCTCGGTTGCGAACTTCACGTCCTTGGCAGCCATTTTGATCTCTCCTTTCCTCTATGACTGTCAGCGCGCTAAGCTGCCTTCTTGACGGTCGCTGTCTTGTCGACAACACCCAGAAGGTCGCTTTCCTTCATGATCAGGAATTTCTCGCCGTCGATCTTGACCTCGGTACCAGACCACTTGCCGAACAGGACACGGTCACCGGGCTTGACGTCGAGTTGAATGAGCTGGCCCTGTTCGTTGCGTGCGCCGGGGCCAGTGGCGACAATCTCGCCCTGCTGCGGCTTCTCCTTTGCTGTGTCTGGAATGATGATACCGCCGGCGGTTTTCTCTTCGGCGTCGAGACGTCGCACGAGCACGCGATCGTGCAAGGGACGGAAATGCATGCACATCCTCCTTGGGTAGGTTCAGCGATGTCCAAAACCGGGTCCATAACGGCCCCCGGGCAAAAATCCACCTAGGAGCGAGGGTTCTACTTTCAAGAGGTTGGAAGAAAATTTTTGCGGCGAAAGCCGGATCGTCGATATTGCTCGCGGCTCGTAACCGGAGAGCATTCTCCTGCGTCCGGAAACGCTCAGCGCACCTTGAGAATTGAAACCGTCAAACCGAGACGTTGTCTCGGCTTCAGAACAACTCTGCGCGGCAAATTGGAGCATCGTCGAAAGGAGGGTAACCAGAGATGTGGAGCTTAATGGTACTTGCTGCTCCAATCGGGATGGTGATCTCGCTGCAGGCGAAAGAAGCGGATTCGTCGCGAGCAGTGCGAAGCTCCGAGGCCACCGTTAAGCAGCTTGTCAGTGATCAAAGCGGCCAGCCCCCGGGCAAGAACAAAGTCCGGCGGCCGCAAGGACCGTGATTTCTCGGCGGGAGCCATCGTGCTTGATATCTGCACCGGCTGCTGATTCATCGATCAGCAGCCGGCCAGCAGTTTCTATGTTCTGCTTCTACTATGCGCTCGCTGAAGCAGCCGCAAGCTCCGGAAGGCGTGCGCACAGCGTCGACTTGATACGCTGCAACGCACGCTGCTCGATCTGGCGGATACGCTCACGCGAAATACCGAAGGTATTGGCAAGATCGTCAAGCGTTCTTTGCTCATCTGCCATGTAACGGGCTTCGACAATGGTGCGTTCTCGCGGAGAAAGCGCACACAGCGCCTCCGAGAGTGCGGCCTTCTGCCGTTCTCGGTCTCCGGCCTCCACGAGCAGGGTTTCAGGATCAGGAGATGAATCTGCGACCCTGTCCTGCCACTGTTCGCCTTCCTCGTCACTGAGTTGAACATTCAGCGTCATGTCGCCACGGATCCGCCCGTTCATCTCGACGACGTCGGTTTGCTTGACCTGAAGATGGTCAGAGATCTGCTTCACCTGCTCCGGCGAAAGCTCGCCATCGTCCGGCGTTCCAAGGCGTCTCTTCAACTTTTGAAGGTTAAAGAACAGCTTTTTTTGCGCCGCGGTTGTGCCGAGCTTGACGAGCGACCATGATCGCAGGACGAATTCCTGTACGGACGCCTTGATCCACCAAGCGGCATAAGTCGCCAGGCGAAATCCCTTCTCAGGGTCGAACCGCCTGACGGCCAGCATCAATCCGACGTTGGCTTCCGAGATGAGGTCGGCGATGGGCAATCCATAGCGCCGATATTTCAGCGCGATCTTGGCAGCCAGTCGTAGATGGCTCGTCACCAGACGGTAGGCAGCTTCGCTATCCCCGGCATCCCGAAGACGCCTTGCATACATCACTTCTTCGGAGGCATCTAGCAGCGGGAAAAGCTACGGATCTCGTGCAGGTACCGGGACAACCCGGCTTCCGAATGGATAGCGGTGAGGGCTGACTTGATTGACATGACTTGCCCTCCTTCATAAGCCGTCGCCGCTCTTGAGTTCTAACGAGCGGCCAGACGGAAGATGCAGCTGCGAGACCCCGCCGAGGCGAGTAAGGCTGATCGGCTGCCAAGCGACAATACGGGTCGTTTTCATATCCAAATCCTCCACGGAGCAAAATGGTACGAGCCGCCGTGTCGCCTGGCTTAGCTGGGCCATGAGGCGCCCAGCGACACTCGGGCCGGCGGCGCCAAAAGAACTACGAAACCAACAGGTTGTTCCTCGTATCAGCTAGCCAATTCGTCGGAAGCCATACTGCCGCTGCCCGATGAGGCGGAGGAGGAGCCCGACGCCTCAGGCGGCTTCCGAGTGCTCAGTCCGTCAAGGGTTCAAACACCTCGTAGACTTGGGACATTCCGAACCTTGGCCGAGACGTATACCTATCGAAGTCGGGTAGCGGTGCGGCACGGCTAAGTTTAAATGGATTGCGCCGCCGGCGAGGCGCTCATCCGCGAGGCCGACGATCTGCTCTGCCAGAGCTGGAACAAAAAGATCTGCGCCGACGGCGGGCCCGGTCGACGCATCGCCGTCGATCGACCAGGCCATCAAGCCGGCTATCCGTGGCTCGAAATCAATTGCTCGCGGTGCAAGACACCGCTCGCGGTCGCGCCTAGCCGCGCTGCGCCACGTTCCGACCACCAACGTGCGCGATCTCGCCGGTCGCCTGCGCTGCGTGAAGTGCAGTACGGCGGGCAAGCGGCCGGCCGCGGAGCTGCTGCAGCTGTGGCGGCGCTGCCCGACCGGAGATGCGACGTGACCGAGCTCACGCGTCGGCGCGACAGAGCCGCAGCCGGGCAGAAATGGAACATCCTCTATAGCGACGTCGTCGTTGGCTCAATCGGGCTGCGCTGAGGCCAAGTTGTCATGTCATCACGAGAGGTAGGACGCTCAGCCGATCAGCAGCCAACTTACGCTGACGATGAGCGCCACAAACGACATTCCAGCGAAGCTGAGAAAAGCCCTATTCAACACCAATCTATGCGATCGAAGCTGGACATGGATCGCCGGCAGCGCCATTCCCGCAGATAAGCACGTCAGCGAGGGTGACTCAGCTTTGGGGGCCTAGAGGCCGGTGCTGAGGCCTGTCACCGTGATGAATCGGGACGTGACCCGAGGCGTGGAAGCTAACACGGCTGTCAGAAGTTGCTAGTTTTTCCCGCGCGATCCGACGAAGCTAGTTTTAGTACGCTCCTGTCCAATTGCCACGCGTCAGGCTAGGAACCATCGCGAGGAGATCAGCGTCTAATTGGCGCTTCTGGTCAGCCAAGGTGCCCCCGACTGCCAGAGGAAAACCCGTATCGTTCGGGTTAGCGGCCCCCGGTGGGGGCCGTTTTCAGTTCGCCGCGAAAGCCGAGTGGTGCTTGTCCAAAGTTGATCGTCACGATTCACATAGTTCAATGCCGCGCGCTCCATCCTTCGAACTAATCGACGCGCTCGTATTTCGCAGATGGTGGATGCAGATGGAATTTACTGGACGCCCGATGCGGGGACGTTTCCTCGTTCGGCAGGGTGGCAACGGATGGATGGTCTACGATAGCGAACTCAAAGGACCGGCGCAGATAGAAAAGAACGGCGCGTTCGCCGAGAAGCTGACAAAAGAGCAGGCTGAGACTTTGGCGAAGCTGTTTACGACTCGCGACAAAAAAGACCCCAGCTCCCGGGGAGAGTGCTGAGGCCGGCAAGTAGTCCCACGTGGTTACTCAACGTCGTTGGACTGCTGCTTGTTCCCCGAAGCGAAACGGCCCCAGCGAGGTGCCAGCCGGGACCGCTCCAAACTGATCGAGAATATGCCCCGGGTCTTCGGGGGCAAGAGCCGGGGTCCTGAAGGCGCTGGCGAAGTCTAGCGGCGTTACGAGGCAGGCCGCGTAAAAGCTGGCGCGCAAGCTGCACGGCGGGCTGTCCGGTCGCTGCCTTGCGAAGCGCCTTTATGGCGAGCGCAGCATGGTCGGCGGCTTCATCGTTTCCAGCCTTTCTAATGTGCTCCAGCGTAGGTAGTCTCACTTGATTTCTGGAGGGCTTGGTTTCGGCAAACCATATTTCGCCGCACGCATCTCTG
>NZ_JASAUT010000059.1:0-47272 GCF_029952935.1 Bradyrhizobium sp. Mp19
ACCTTGCAATCCAAAAACAGTCCACACCAGCAAATGCGATTCTGCCTCAATCGCTTAGCCGATCTTCACGGACGACTACACTGGCTCAGTCCGAAAAGCCGCGAGTCTTGAAGCCTGATACTATCAGGCGTGTGGTGGAAGCCACTAAGAGTGAGCGTTCGCCGGCGAGCGCGTCTCATTGATCATCCACGCCCAACCGAATTTTCGGCGTGCCGCGGTACTAGGGGGACAACTGCCGCCCGCGCGAGATCTTCCAACGCCGTTGAGATATATTTCGCGTAATGTCGCTCGATCATTTTCACGGAAGTGTTGTGCAGCTTAGCAACGTGTTGAATAGGGAGCCGGTTTCGTAAGCCGCGAACGATGCTGGAATGTCGCAACGCATAGGGAATGGCCCCTGGTAGCGCTGCGCGATCGCGGATGGCGTGCCACGGACGAGTAAGTTCTGCCGTCTTCCAAGGACCGCGTTCTGACTTTCTCCAAACGATGCTGCCGGCCTCCTGCTCGTAGCTCCATCGCTCGAACAACGGCGCCTCTTTTGGGCGATCTAAAATGACTGGCGACAGGAGTTCGATGACATCTTCGCCCACCGGAACTGGAACGGAGCCACCGTTGCCACCACGTCCCTTGTAGGAACCTGGTACCATCAAGCGCTGCTCTTCCCGTTGTGCATCACTGACGCGCATCCGCCTCGCCTGCGCAAATCGCGCACCCGTGGCTGCAAGGCACACGACAATGCGATGTAGGTCGCCTTCAAATCCCTGCTCATCGTCGATCTCGCGCGCGGCTCGAAGTAGGGTGCCGATTTGCGCATCCGTAAGGACCTGGTTATCTCGGGCGACTGATGCCTCATCATCATCATCGATGCGCTCAGCTTTAAACCCGTCTTTCACAATCGAAGGGAATGTCGGGTTCAGCTTCTTTTGTTCCGCCGACAGGCGAGGCCATGCTGCATTCAGCCCGGCCTTCAGGTCGTTTATGAGCCGCTGTTTTGTCGTCGCCTTTAATTCTACAGGAAGGCCCTCGCGCCACGTCAAAAGATCATCTTCCTGTAGCGCGTGTAGATGGACTGCGGCGAGAGAGGCGGCCTCAACGGCTTCCTGGCTACCACGCTGCTCTTGACCAAGAACGTAACGCCGTAAGCGGTGACCAGCATCGGATCGAACCTCGCGACCGGCCCGTCGGCTATCACGGGCATTACGTTCCCTGATGTATGTCTCTACAGCCGTCCGCACGGTGGGTGCCGGTCCGGCGGCTTGGGCCGCCGCTTCTGTTCTGGACCGGGTGACGTGTTCCCGCGCTTGTGTCACCGCCTGCTCGAAAGTCAGCGTGCCTTCGGCAAGTTTGTCGTTGACGTCGTTGGCGATGCCGACCGGCGCCTGCTTGTAGTTGGCTCCTTCATGGTGATTGCGCCAGCGCACGAACCAAACGCCGCTCCGCTTGCCCTTGCGATAGCCAAGATGCGCCCCGGCATCGAGGCGGCGCCAATGTACGCCAAGTTCCAGTTTCGAGCGCGCCTTGGCAGTCGTGATCTGAGCCTCAGTGAGCGTCTTTGTCATGGCATACGAACCCGGAGTCGTCGAATATCCGTCGAATAAGCATCGGCGTACAAAGCCGAACAACGAAGAACGATGTCTATCTAAACTATTGAAAAGGCTATATTATGACGAACGACTGCGAACTCCGGCGGAAACTGTTTCCAGCCCTCTCAAGGCTGAAACAGGGGTTCGATTCCCCTAGGGAGCGCCAAATACGCGATATTCCACGACATTTTGCGATGTGAGTCCCGATCGGGAGTGTCAACCCGTCGATCGACTGATCTTGCAAGCGGTGGTGGGCAGCAGTCTTACCCCGGCTCGGTGACTGTTTGCCAGTTCTTCGGGGTTTCTTAGACGCCTGTCGACTGCAACGCGATTTGTCCATCTACCGGCGTCCATTCGTCGCCACACACGATTTGCTTATTCCCGCTCCATCATGTCGGCGATCGCCTTGATGCGGCTTCTGGCGTATTTCGGCAGGCCGGCGCTCAGCGAATCGCCGCTGTTGAAGGAGCTCTTGCCCATCAGCAGTTGCGCGGGCACGAGGTTCCGCAGAATGGGTGTATTGCTGTATTCCCTTTGCTTGTTCAGCACGTCGTTCCTGACCGCAATCAGGATATAGACCGTTGCGATGGCGGCTTCCCGCTCGGTCGGATGCTGTTGCAGAACCGCGAGCAGCTTGCCGAACTGGATGACCTGGTTGACCCAAAAGATGTTCTGCTCGAGCGCACTGGTGACTGTGGAATCGAGCCCTGTCAGGCTCGGCAGCTCGGCAAGGAGCGGCTGCGTGACCAACATGATCTCACTCTGGAACTCGATGAAATCCGGAATGGGCTTTTTGCTCTCCTCGCGCAGCTTGTTGGCAAGCTGAATGCCCGACGGAATTTTCCCTTCGAACATGTAGCGGGACTGCACGCAGATCGCCTTCGCGTCCTCGCACCAGCGGCGATTCGGCGGACGGTTGTGCGCGGCGCCCGCGTCCTTGTTGGGAACAGCATCGCCCGCCGTGATCGGCCGGTGCTTGACTGCCGGATCGATCTGCTCGAGGAACGCGACACTCGCATACCGCGACAGATCCATTGCCGCTGCCGATCTTGGAAGTCGAAACCGCGCCTCCGCCTGGTAGACCGAGAGCTTTAGCTTCGCTTGTTGGTTGAGCGTGGGCTCAACGAAGGTCGGGAAGAGCGAGAGGAAGCGCCGCTGAACCGGACGTGAGCGGGCCCAATCGTCGAAAGGAATGAGCCCGGTCGAGGAATCGGCGAGCTTGTCGTTGCGTTGGTCGGCGAAGATGACCGTGAGCGGTTTGATCTGCGTGATCGGAACGCTGGCGGCTCCGGGCACGTCCTCCAACTGGAATTCCTGCGCTTCCGCGCCCGTGCAGGCGGCCACGCAGGCGGCGATGAGGGCAGCGGCACGGTAGAGTCTCATGGCGTCAATGCTCAATTCAGCCGCCGCCAGAAATAATCGGGATCGACTCGAAGCGGCGGTCGCGGGAGGCGGTCCTCGTCATCGGGATATCCGCGCGAGGAGGGATATTCGCGCGGACCAAGACGCCAGGTCGGGAATGGAAATGGCGGCCGGTTATCGCCGTAAAGGCGGTTATCGTGGGACCACTGCTGGAATGGCCCGTCGTTTTCGTCCTGACCGCCACGATAGGCGTAGCGTTCTGCACGCGAGACAATCCGAAATCGCGAATCATTGATTCTGCCCGATGGATCCCTCTTCAAGTACTCGGTGAAAGCGCGCCCGGAGCCGGCCGATGCCGGATCGCCCGTATAAGGATCGATCGACAGAGCAACGAGCTGATGCATGGCTTCGCGCGAAGGGCCGTTCAACACCGTCCTCGGAGCGTGCAACTCCCAGGCTGCCTGCACGATCGGCTCGAACATCGGCAGCGCTACTTTCGCTCCGGTCTGGCCGGGCCCAAGCGTGCGGCGCCCGCCGTCGCCGTTGTCGTAGCCGACCCAGATGGCGATGGTGACGTCATTTGTGAAACCGACGAACCAGGCATCTGCCGAATTATCAGTGGTACCAGTCTTGCCGCCGACATAGGGCGAGAGATGTTTTACCACGCGCGCGGTTCCGCGCGCGAGCACACCCTGTAGCATTGACTTCAGCTGGTAAAACGATGCGCGGTCGGCGGGGCCGATCCAGGAGACCGCATGCGGATCGTGCTGGTAGACTGGGCGACCGTCCTGTTCGATCGTTTCGATCGCATGGGGCTGGGGTCGTGCGCCTTCGTTGGCGATCGCTGCATAGAACGCCGCAAGATCGATGAGCCGCACTGCTTGGGCACCGAGCACGAACGGATAGTGGCGCGTGCATTCTTTGTAGAGTTGCGCTTCCATCGCGACATCACAGACCCGGTCGAGGCCTCGCTCGGCGCTGTCGTCGAGACCGGTCGCGAGCAGTTGCACGGTGGCAAGATTCCGAGAGTTTTCCAGCGCATGCCGCAGTGTAATGGGGCCCATAGCGCCGCCGTCGTAGTTCTTCGGCGACCAGAAATCGCGCTGGCGCGCGTGAACCGTCGTCCCGATCGGCGCCAGCGTAATGGGTTCGTCCATCACCAGCGTGTTGGGCTGCAATCCCTTGCGAAGGGCGGCGAGGTAGGTCAGCGGCTTCAAGGTGGAGCCGGGCTGCCGCAGGCTCTGGACGACGCGGTTGAGCTGGCTTGCCGGATACGAAAAGCCGCCCGCCATCGCGAGAATGCGGCCGCTTTCGTTCCCGAGTACGAGCGCCGCTCCCTGCACGGTCGGTCGAATGCGCAGATCGGCAAGCGCCGCTTGCTTACCCTTGGCTTCGCGCACCTGTACGTAGACCACGTCGTACGGCTTGAGACCGCGCCGGATCGCGTCGCTCCAGGTGTTCAGCGGCACGATGCTTCCGTCAGTCAGACCGACGTTGATCGCATGGCCGCGCTTGCCACGCGTATTCTCCAGGATGACCGCCGCTTCCCAGTGAACGTCATAGAGAGGTAGCCGCGTCGTCTTCAACGCCACGCGCCAAGCCGGTTCGGTGGCCCTCGGGTCTGCCGCAATCAGACGGACAGCATCGGAAATATTCGCCTCGGGTCCCTCAAATTTGTAACGACCGGTGTTCAGTTCGTACCGCGCGAGGCCCTCCTGCAATGTCGCTTCGACTACGCGCTGCAAGGCAGAGTTGACGGTCGAGCGCACCGTGTAGGAGGAATTGGTGAGAGTATCGAGGCCCGCGACCATCTTTGCCTCGCGGCCGATGTGATCGACGAAGTGAAAGCCGAAGTCCCGTCGCGTCGGCCGGTACTCCACGAACTGCGGCAATACTACTTGCGCCGCGGCGGCGTCGATCATGGCGTCATCCTGCATGCGGCTCAGCACATAGGCAAGGCGCTCGCGCGCGCGCTCAGGGTGGTGGTCGGGATTGAAGTAATTCGGTCCCTTGGCGAGCCCGGCGAGCAGGGCGCCCTCGACTGCGGAGAGCGCCTTGGCTGGTTTGCCGAAATAGCTGCGCGCCGCCATCTCGATGCCCCAGGCTCCGCGACCGAGATAAATCGAGTTGAGATAGAGCTCGAGGATCTCTGCCTTGGTCAGGGCGCGCTCGATCCGCGAGGCAACGATCATTTCGCGCAGTTTTCTTTCGTAGGTGATGTCGTTGCCCACCAGCAGGTTCTTCGCGACCTGCTGCGTAATGGTCGAGCCGCCCTGCGGCCGGCCCGGCGGCGTGAAGTTGCCGATGAAGGCGCGGACCAGTCCGCGCTCGTCAATGCCGGTGTGTTGGAAGAAGCGCTTGTCCTCGGCGGCGATGAAAGCGTTGCGCACCGCTTCTGGGATATCCGCAAGCTTGAGCCAGATGCGGCGATTGTTCGGCGCGTAAATCTCGGCAAGGCGCTGGCTCTTGTTGTCGAGGATGACGCTGGTGACAGGAAGCCTGAGGTCTTTAAGCTGCACGGCGTCGGGCAGATCCTTGACCGCGCTGTTGTAGAAAGCGATGACCTGACCGAGATCGACCGGAGAGCCTTCAACTTTTTCGACCTTGCAGAACTGCCTGTAGGCTACGTGGAGGTCGGCCAGATTCAGTCCTTTGAGTGCCCTGATCTCGCTGCTCAACGCCTCCTTGTCATCCATGGCAGTGGCAATCAGATCGTCCAGGTTGATGTCCTCGATGTCGAAAGCCTTGCGCATGTGGACGCAGCCGGCACTCAAAAGCTGCGCCACCTCGACGCGGTCGCGCACCGCATCGAACTCCGTCTTGACCCCATCCGGCCGGGTAGTGACCTGGCTGAAGGCAAGCGCCGTGGCGAAGATCTTGATGAGAATCGAGTCCATGACCTGCCGACGGTCGAAAAGCCGCCCCCGTAAGGTCCCGAACAATATTGAATAAGCCTGTATTGAGGAAAAAGTTCCCGAGGCGCCGCCGCCCGCTTCTCCGGGCCCTCAGCACTGCTCCGACCGGCCGCGCCGCGGAACCAACGCTGCGGCCAGCGCGTTTTAAAAAGTCCGTATTGGCAGCGCACCCATGAATGCCCCTCTTCCAGTCGTGCTTGCCGTGGCGCTCATCAGCGCCGCCATCGCCGCGATGCCTGCGGATGCTGCTTCTAGAAAAAGGAGCACCCGGGCTCTTGCCGCGGTCTCCCCTGCTGCCAGCGCCGCTCCCACGGACAGATTTTTTGCCTGCGACGTCCGGGTGCGAGACTATCTTCGCGAAGGCGGAGCGGTGGCACGGGTGACCAAGATCGAAGTGGACGATGCCCGACTGCAGTTGAACATTCATCATGAGTACGGGGAGGCGGGAAAGTCGGCTCGAAAATACCTCCGCGGTGACACTGAAGAAGAAATGCGCAAAAATCTGCGTGGAATATTAGATGAGTTCGCTGCGGCTGCGAAGGCGGCAACGGCTGGTCGCGCTTGGTATGTGATCGCTGCTCGCAAGGTCATGCCGGACACCCGCGACGGTTCGGGCGAGACCACGAGTCCGTGGACAGCCGTCGTCCTCGCGGATTTCGAAGGAAAATGCAGACCCATCACGTTCTTTCAGTCTGTCGACCGGAACAAGCTCGATGCTGAACTGAGCAAGAAATTGGATGAGTGAAGTTTTCCGCTTGAAGTGATTTGCAGTCGTAACGACGGCGCCTGGACGCCATGAGGCGCGGCGAGGTGCTCAACTGCCGTCGCCGTTGAGTTTGCGGCATTGGCGGCGAGGCGCGGCTTTCATCGCCTATAGGGTACGTTTGGGCAGCCGTTCTGAAGCGCTTTGAAAAGCAATAAGGCAGTTGCTGCCCAAACTTTTCTTTAACCCACTGAAATCACTCATTTCTGCCCCATCCCTAGGGAGCGCCATTTGAGCCCTCATCCGCAAACCCGGACTGACCCGCTTCGGCCTGCAAAAGCGGCCATTGCGAGCGCATGCCTACGGCTCCCGCTTCAGATTGCGGCGCCGTTGGCCGCGATCAAACGCATGAGCGATTGCGCAGGTCTTTCGGAAGCAGGTCTTTCGGAACGGGACCGCGCGAGGACCGCCAGGTCGATCCGGATCGAGCCCGATGCGCGAAAGCCGGCGCGCGCGAGAGCGTGCCTTGGTCGTTCACCCCGTGCGAACCGATCAGCGCAGACGCGATACCTAGACTCCGCTGCAAATCCGCTGCTATACTTTCAGTTGCTCGACCGGCGTAAGGCACGCGCCGACATTTCGTTCGATTGTGGTATCGCGAAAAGGAGCTCGACGATGGCGATTACGCTGACGGTCTTGGCGAGCCTGCTGCAACTGCACGGGCCGGGTGCGACAATCGAAAGCGATCATCAGGGTATCGACGCATTGCTGAGTGGTGTGCGCGAGCAGAGCCTTCAGGAACAGAGCGCTCAGGAACAGAGCCCGCAAGAACAGAGCTTTCAAGAACAGAGCCCTCAAGACGTACAGGGCTTCCAGCTGGGGGTGATTTCCGACCAGCCCCAGGCAACTCAGGTCTATTTCAGGCGCGGGGCCTTTGCCAGGGGGCCCTATGCGGGCGGCTTTCGCAGGGGTGGCGGCTACTATCCGGGCGCCGGCGCATTTCGCAGGGCCGGCGGATATTATCCCGGAGCAGGCGCGTTCCGACGAGGTGGCTTCGTCAGGGGCTACTAGGCCGATCGCAGCTCGCTGGTATCCGTATGTCGGTTGACGCTTCAAATTCCGTCGCGTTCCAGGAGCAGCCGATCACGCAGTTGCTGGTCAAGGTAGCGGCGAGGTGCAACATCGATTGCTCCTATTGCTACTGGTTTCGCGATGCGGCCGTCTATGACAAGCCCAAGCTGATGAGTGCCGAGGTGCTGCAGCAGCTATTGCTGCGCCTCGAACAACACGTCGCCAGATACTCCCTCGTCGACTTTCCCGTGATCCTGCACGGCGGTGAGCCGCTGCTTTGGGGCGTCGATAATTTTCACCGTTTTGCGGAGGGCTGCGAGGGCATTTCATCCCGGACCGGCTGCGAGATCCCCATCGCGGTGACGACCAATGGCGTTCTGATCGATGATGAATGGCTCGACTGCTTCGAGGCCCGCAATATTTCGGTGGCGATCAGTATCGATGGGCCGGCACATATTCACGACGCTCACCGCAAGACGTTTCAAGGTACCGGCACCCATGCCGCTGTGGAACGTGCCGCCCGCATGCTGGTCTCGCGCGACATCGGCGTGATCGCCCTCGCGGTTTGCAACCCGGCTTACGCGCCGCAGGAGTATGCGGATTTTTTCGCGGCGTGCGGCATCGCCAACTACGACATCATGATTCCCGACGCGACGGTGGACGAGAAGCCGTCGTCCATTGCCCCGTTCTATAACGGCCTTTTCGACCTGTGGCTGGAAGCCAATCGCACGACGCCGACATCGAATGTCCGCATCATTTCCGACATGGTCACCGCCCTGATCGGCGACAACGCGCCGACCGAAGGCGTGGGCCACAAGCCGGTCGAGCTTTGCACGGTCATGACTGACGGCACGGTGGAGGCCCACGACGTGCTGCGGATTGCGGGTGACGGTTTCACCAACACGAGGTTCAACATCTTCGATCACGCGATCGACGACGTCAGGACCGAGCCGCGCTGGAAAGCCGCACGCGATGCTTCAGTCAATCTTTGCGAGAAATGTCGGCAGTGCAAGTTCATGAACGCCTGCGGCGGAGGCTATCTTCCGCACCGCTTCTCCACCAAGAACGGTTTCGACAATCCGTCGGTCTATTGCGACGATCTCTATTCGATGTTCGAGAACATGCAATCCGTGCTGGAACGTCATCTCTACGTCCGCAAGCAGGACGGGGAGCGGATTGGCGTGCGCAGCGCAGCGGCGGGCGGTTAGGCAATTTGAATCGATCGCTAGCTCCGCTCTTCATCTGATGACCCGACACGCCGGGCATCTTTCCATTGCGAGCAAGGCCCGACCGCCTCAAGACCACCGTCGAAACACCAGGCTGGCGTTGACGCCGCCAAATCCGAAGCCGTTCGAGATCGCGTGTTCGATTGTCATTCGCCGTGCGACGTTCGCGACGAGGTCAATGCCCTGTGCTGCGGAATCGGCGTTGTCCAGATTGAGCGTCGGCGGCGCGACCTGGTCGCGCAGCGCCAGGATGGTGAAGATCGCCTCAATGCCGCCGGCGGCGCCGAGCAGATGTCCTGTCGCCGACTTGGTCGCGCTGACGGCAACTTTTCCCTCGCGCCCGAACACGCGCTTGATGGCCTCGAGCTCGGAGAGATCGCCGACCGGGGTCGATGTCGAATGCGCGTTGAGATGCTGGACCTCGTCGGGCCGCAAGCCGGCCTGCCGGAGCGCCGCCTCCATCGCGCGCCGGGCGCCGTCGCCATCCTCGGGGCCCGCGGTGATGTGATAGGCGTCGGCCGTCGTGCCGTAGCCGATGAGCTCGGCGATCGGCTTCGCGCCGCGCCGAAGCGCGTGTTCGAGTTCCTCGATGACGAGGACGCCCGCGCCTTCGCCCATGACGAAGCCGTCCCGGTCGCGGTCGAACGGCCGCGACGCGCGCGCCGGCGTGTCGTTGAAGGACGTCGAAAGCGCCCGCGCGGCCGCAAAGCCGCCAAGGCTCACGGGATCGATGCAGGCCTCCGCGCCGCCGCAGATCGCAATGTCGGCTTCGCCGGACCTGATCAGGCGCGCGCCATCGCCGATCGCTTGCACGCTCGCGGCGCAGGCGGTCACCGGCGCGCCGATCGGACCCTTGTAGCCGTATCGAATCGTGATGTGCCCGGCGGCGAGATTTGCCAGGAAGGAGGGAATGGTGAACGGCGACAGCCGGCGCAGGCCGCTCTTTTCCGCCGTGCGCACGGCGTCTGCGATCGCCGGAAATCCGCCGATCCCGGATGCGATCACGGTGGCGGTTCGCTCCTGCGCGAGTGCCTCGGTCGGCATCCAGCCGGCCTGCGCCACGGCCTCAGTCGCTGCGAGCAGCGCGAACAGGATGAACCGATCCATCTTCTTCTGGTCCTTGCGCGGGGCTGCGGAATCGGGATCGAAGCCGCCCTCAGCATCGTCGCTCTTGTCAGGAACCTGTCCTGCGACGCGCGCCGGTAGCGCGGCCGCCCACTCCGGCAATGCCGTGAGCCCGGAATGCCCCGCAAGCAGCCTCGACCACACCAGTTCGGTGCCACAGCCCAGCGGGGACACTGTCCCGAGGCCCGTCACAACAATTCGACGCATGGTTCTCCTGTCGCTCTTGCCGGCATGGCCGGTCCTCCTTCTATATATGATGATCGTAATTTATTGGCAATTGGGCACAAAAATAAGCGATTTCATGGTTTTATATCATGCTGACAAAATCTGTCAGTGGTACGCGTTAGCTTCAGTCCATCACCTCAGGGAAAGGAATACGTGATGACTGAACGTAACGGCAAGGCGCTGGCTGTAGCCCACACCTACTTCGATGCAATGGCCAGCAGGGATGCGGACAAGATCGTCTCCATCTCCGCCGACGACATCGTTTGCAACTCGCCGCGCGGAGAACTCAACGGGAGCGCGGCGTTTCGCGGCTTTCATGAAGGGTTTTCGCGAATGATCAAGAAGCTGACGCTTCTCGCCGCTTTCGGCGACGATGCGGAGGCTGTGATCGTTTATGACGCGGATACGCATCCCGTGGCGAATGCCATCGTGGCCGAGCACCTCACGGTCGAGAACGGCAAGATCGCTTCCACGCGCGTGATTTATGATGCGACAGCGTTCGCTGCTTACGCGGCGACGGTCCAGCCCCACTGACCTTGTCGACGGAGCGTATCGTGAGGCGCATTCAATACTACGCATATGGCGGCCCCGAGACCATGAAGCTCGAGGATGTCGCGCCCCAGTCCCCGGGTAGGGGCGAGGTCGCGGTGAAGGTCAACTTCGCCGCAATCAATCCCATCGATTGGAAGGTACGCAACGGCTATCTGAAGATGATAACGGGCAAGGTCTTTCCACGCGCCATGGGCAGTGACTTCTCCGGGATCGTGGTTTCGGTTGGTAGCGGGGTGACCCGCTTCAAACCGGGTGATGCCGTTTTTGGTCTCGCGCGGCTCAAGGAGAGTGGCGCGCTTGGCGAAGGGGTCGTCACCAGCGAGAGCTTTCTCGCGAAGAAGCCCGAATCCGTGTCCTTCGCGGACGCGGCTTGCCTCGGGACGCCGGGCGTCACGGCCTGGAATGGTCTGGTAGACAAGGCGGGCCTCAAGCGCGGCCAGTCGGTGTTCATCAATGGCTGTACCGGCGCGGTTGGCGAGGCCGCGGTGCAGATTGCGAGGATGCTTGGCGCTACTGTTGCAGGCAGTTGCAGCGCGGGAGCCATGCAAAGGGCTCGTGATCTCGGCCTCCAGAAGGTGTTTGATTATCGCAAGACTGAACTGTCGATGCTCCGTGATCGGTTCGACGTCGTCTATGACACCGCGGCCATCATGCCGACAGCGGTCGGTCTGCGCCTCGCGGGCAGGAACGGCGTCTTCGCGGACATCGACCCGACCCCGATGAAGTTTCTCCGATCGGCCTTTAACCGGCGACTGAAGCCTATCGTGTGTACGCCACGCGCGGACATTCTCGATGGGATTGCCGATGCAGCCGGAGAAGGGAAGTTAAGGCTGCCGATTGCCGAGACCGTGCCGCTCGGCGGTGCGATCACGCTGATTACGACCCTCGAAAAAGGCCGGAAGATTGGCGGGAAAGGGCTCGTCGCGGTCGGCTGACAGGCTACTGCCAATTCCTGGCATGAGCGTGCTAGACTGCTTCCATGTCCAAAAGTGAACGGCTCTTCGATCTCATGCAGGTGCTCCGGCGTCATTCGCGTCCGGTATCGGGTATGCACCTTGCGCGCGAGGCCGGTGTTTCGTTGCGGACGATCTATCGCGACATTGCCGCCTTGCAGGCGCTGGGGGCGGAGATCGAAGGAGAGCCGGGCGTCGGTTACGTCTTGCGTCCCGGCTTTCTCCTGCCTCCGCTGATGTTCTCCGAAGAAGAGATTCAGGCCGTTGCACTGGGCGTACAATGGGTGCAACGGCAAACGGACGAGGGGTTGGCATTCGCAGCACACAATGCGCTTTCCAAGATCAGCGCGGTACTTCCTGCCGAACTGCGCGACAGGGTGGACGACAGGAGCTTTCACGTCAGCCGCAGGGCGCCCAAGACTGCGTCCGTGGATCTTCAGATGCTCCGCCAGGCGATGCGCGAGCAGCATAAGCTCCGCATCGTCTATCGCGACCCGAAGGGAGCGGAGACTGCGCGCGTCATCTGGCCAATTATGCTCGGCTTTTTCGAGGCCCGGCGGATCATCGCCGGCTGGTGTGAGCTGCGAAAGGATTTCCGCACCTTCCGCGCAGACCGGATCGCGCGCATCAAGCCATTGAAGGAGCGCTATCCCGGTCGCAGACGCGATCTCGTCAAGCAATGGCGGGCGCAAGCTGACGAGCAGAATGCGTCGGGCAATCGATCATAGGGCACGTTCAGGGACAATTGCGGCGGCCGTGCACTTAACCTCGTCGGCGATTTAGAGCGTTTTCGAGCGAAGTGGACACCGGTTCGCGTGAAGAAAACGCGTCAAAACAAGAATCTAGAGCTTCGGTTCTGATTCAATCAGAACCGAAAATGCTCTAGCGCACTGTCACCGTAAACGCCCCCTTCGTCGCGCGATCGAGTAACGCGGGAAAGAAGCTCGTCACGGCATTCGACCAGGGCCGCCTCGACGGTTGGACGAACAGTCTCAAACCGGCCGGCTGGAATGGCGACCGAGAATGCCAAGAGCGCTGTGCTTCTTGCATTGGCCGCGAACGCGAATGGCCCTTTGGCGTCGCCAATACCGGCTTTTTGAGCCCATCCCTGCTCCCCTTGATCCGGATCGTGGTGTCTGCGACCTCGAATACGCTGATGAGCGACTGCAGGCAGCAACGATCACGCCGGGACGACGATATGGTCCGGCGTAATGCCCGCCCGGTGACGCTCATACATCGCGGTATAGGCGGCCTCGATATGCCGGGTGAAACGTTTGGTATCGAACAACGGTGCCGCTAGCCGGTTGGCCGCCAGCCTGGTTCTGAGCGCCGCGAGCTTCTCGGGATGGGTCGCCAGATCGACCGCCATGCGCTCATAAGCCTCCGGCGATTCCGCAATAAGCTCGGGCAGGCCGACCGCATGGAGCAAGCTCGCCGCGACCCGACTGGCAAACGTGTCGCCGAGAATGGTCAGCACCGGCAGGCCGGCCCATAGCGCATCGCTGGCGGTCGTGTGGGCGTTGTAGGGAGTGCTGTCGAGGAACAGGCCGGCGAGGCGATGACGTGCGAGATGGTCAGGTAACGACATACGCGGCGCGAACACAAGGCGCTCCGCAGCCACGCCACGCGCGACCGCCTCGTTTCGCAGATTTGCGGCAGAGTCGGCGTTGGCTTCGAGGAGCCACAACATGCTGCCGTCGACGCGGCCGAGAATCCTCATCCACCGATCGAACATGTCAGGCGTGATCTTGTAGTTGTTGTTGAAGCAGCAAAACACGAAGCCCGTCGGTGCCAGCCCGACGTCGCCGCGCGTAAACACGCGATCGGAAATAGCGCGCTTGTCGTCGTTGGCCTGATAGCTGTTGGGCAGAGCGACCACCTTTTCGCTGTAGAATTCGCGATGGTGGTCCGGGATCACGGTACGACCGGCGATGATGTAGTCGATGAACGGGGCACCGAGTGTTCCCGGATAGCCCAGATAATTGACCTGGATGGGGGCAGGCCGGCGGCCAAGGACTCTGGTGCGGGATCCCCCGGTAAAGCCTTTCAAATCAACCAGGATGTCGATTTCCAATTGTCTGATCAGGTCGGCGACCTCATCGTCGTTGATGTCCCGGACCTCGACAAATCGATCGAACGACGCCTCCAGCCGTCGACGCATCTCCGAGGGGGCGTTGGGTGACCATGAGATTGCCACCGTCTCGAATTTCGACCGGTCGTGGCACTCGAACATCCCCGCCATCAGAAGCGATGTCGCGTGGTTGCAAAAATCTGACGAGAAATAGCCGATGCGAATTCGATCGTGATCGTAGCGCTCGCCTCGCCAGCGCTGGCTTGCGGACGGCGGATGATTCTTCGCGGTCCATCGCGTGGCGCATAGCAGTTGGTCGACGGTCGATGAAGGAACGCTACAAAACAGAAATGGCGGCGTCGTCGCGTTCCGAGTCCTGATCAACTCGATAAGTTGGTCGCACCCAGCGTCAAAGCCGGCCCAGTCGCAAATGTGGGATTTGGCGTGCAGACGATAGCCTTCGATATCGGCCTGGTCCGGTTTGAGCGCGACGGCCTTGTCATAGGCAGCGAGTGCTTCGGGGTAGCGCGCCAGAATGGATAGAACCTTGCCGCGGTTGGCGTGGGCAGCCGCATCGTCGCCCTTGTGCTGGATCGACTTGTCGATGCTGGCGAGCGCCGCGTCGTGATGCCTGAGCCTGAACAGCGCCGAGCCGCGGTTGTTGTAGGCCTCGGCATAGTCGGGCTGGAGCGCGATCGCCTTGTCGTAACTCGCAACTGCCTCTTCGAGACGATCCAGTTCGATCAGCACGTTGCCGCGGTTGTAGCACGCGCCGGCTATTCCCGGCGCCCGGTGGTAGCTCGCGAGCGCATCATCGAACCTTTTGAGGTCGTTGAGCACGTTGCCGCGATCGTTGTGTGCACCGGCATCGTTGGGCTTGAGCGCAATCGCCCTGTCCAGGCTCGCCAGGGCCTCTTCCAGCCGCTCCAGCTTTCTCAGCGCGGCGCCCCTGTTTCGATGGGCATCTGCATGGTTGGGCGCCAGCGCGATCACGCGATCGAAGCTTGCGAGCGCTTCCTGGTGGCGCCCAAGGTCCGCGAGCGTAAGTCCCCGATTGTAGAGCGCCGGCGCAAGGTCTTGCCTGAGCGCGATCGCCCTGTCGAAGCTCGCGAGCGCTTCGTCGAAGCGACGCAACGCGCGCAGTGTGTTGCCCAGGTTGCTGTGCGCGTCCGCGACGTTGCCGTTGAGCCTGATCGCTCGCCGGATCAGGTCGACGCCGCGCTCGCTACGCCCGGTCTGCGCGGAAATCAGGCCCAGCAGATGCAGCGCATCGAAATTGTCTGGCTGCTGTCGGAGAATGTCTTCATAGATCTTTTCTGCTGCCGCCAACTGACCCCGCTGATGCAGTGCGACAGCCTGCGCGAAGGCGCGCTGCAGGTCGGTCGAACTGGATTTTTGAAATTCACCTGTTTCGGGCATCAGACGTCTTCACGCGCTCCGTGTCCGGGTCTTGGCCTCACGCTGGCAGACATGTCGCATCCTGTGCCCGCGATATGGATCGCTCGTCTATCAAAGGTTGAAATTGACAGATCGCCCTCGATTGCGCAACGGCCTAAAGGAACAGCTCCGCGAATAGTCGGGCTGAAGCGGATGGTCCTCGGTCAGCCGAGTGGCTGCCTCGTCAGCCGCAGCCGAACCTTGGAGGTCACGACGGAGGCGGGGGCGGCGTCTGGAGCATTAAAGCCGCGTCACGACGCGCCTGCCACTCTAGCTCGAACACGCGTCGTTGCTGAGAAGCGGCGTCGGGTTCTCGGTCGAATTTTCCCCGCCGCGGTACCATGGCTTGAAACGAAAGCCCGTTCTTGAATACGACCATGGCGCCGTCAGGGATCGAGCGCTCCCCTCCGTCGTATATTCTGAAGCGACCCCGGGGTCTGGATTGTAGAACGAGAAGACTCCGCGCCAACTGCCGTCCTGTTGCTCCTGGGCGTAGGACAACTCCACCTTGTTTCGTGAGACCGAAACCAGGCGATCCGAAACGTGATCGAACACAAATGGCCGTTCGAACCAGATCGTCGTCTCATCCTGTTTGATTGCGACGTTGGCCTCCTGTCTTGCGGTGCCGCCACCAACTAGCAGGGGAATCCCCAGCGGCACCGCGACGCCCGACGTCGCGGTTGCATTGAGACGGTTGGCGGAAAGCGTCGATGCGAAACCATCGGGGCGCGCAATGATGGTCTTTTTCGTGAACGGGCCGTGCGGGTTATCTGCCGTGGCAACCAGCGCGACTGCATTCTGCATGTTGTTGTAGTAGCCGTGATAGAAGATGACATATTCACCGTTCGCGCGCCGGCAGGCATAGCTGATCGATAGCCCGGACGCCTCCTCCGGCAGTGAGGGGGTGATCACGGCGCCATGGCGCGTGAACGTCATGCCGTCGACGCTGGTGGCCAGCTTGATCTGCTTCGACGCGCGGTCGAGGTAATAGATCATGTATGGTTCGGATGCTCCGGGCTCATACACCACCTGCGCGGGGCCGATCCCGCCAGGCTCGGACGCGCCAGCCTGGAAGGCGATTCCTTGCGGAATCCAGGCGCCGCCATTCGTTGATGTCCAGAGCCGCACCTGAAACCAGCCCGTCGTATACGCCGACGCATAAAGACGCCGCGTATGTGCATCCGGCGCGATCGCGGATGGCCACGCCAAATGAAGAACGCCATCAGGCGGCGACAGCGCCGGCGTCAGGCTCGACACCAGGCCGTCGTCGCCGAACTCCCAGATGTGATAAATGCCGCTGCTCCCGAGGCCATTGAGAAACCAGCTTCTGGCAATTGCGCCGTCCGGAAAAATGCTGAGGATGACAAAAAGAAGTCCCCGCACAATCATGAAATTTATCCTGGGTCGTGCCGTCTATCGAGCAAACAATTCCGCTGTGATGACACACTCGGGCGGCCATTTCCGCCGGAAATTTGTTTCTGAAAATAGCGCGGGCCTCGGATTGAAATCCGCATACACATATGAGGGATGTCTCACTTGATCGCGCCGCAAGCTGCACAAAGCCGGGCGGGTAAGCAGCATCACTTCATTCGATCCAGCAGCTTTCGTGCGTCACGCAGCAACGCCCGAATCTGCCGTCGCTCGGCGATCGCTTCCCTCGTGAACAGGCCGTGCTTGCGCGCGTTCCGGTTTGCCTTTGGCGCGCCGGATTCCCTTGCGCCGCCGTGCATGCGGCAGCGCGTCTTGCCGCGCACCGCCGGCGCGCGGCATGAACCGCCGCAGCGGGTCTTGGCGCCGCAACGTGGAATCCCCAGCATCGGGCCGGTATTCTTGACGTGATCGCTCATGCCTGTGCGTCCCGCCTGGCATCGGCGGAATTCCGCCGTCGCGGCGCGCCCGCGGCCTTCGGTGCCCGCGCCGCGGATACCAGCTCTTGGTCCGAGACGTTCACGTTCGCATGCCGGATGACGTTTGCTGATGATGGCGTTGCCGCCGTCCTCCACCTTCACGTTCTGCACGGTGACAAGCCCGACAGGCCGGCAATTGGCAAGAGAGGGTTACTTCCTCAGTCGGCCGCAAGAGCCCACAGGGTTGGCGCCGGCAGCTTAGAGGGGCTAGCCCGGATGGACGGTCCCGTAGATTTACCATGACCCGGAATTCCAACTGCCCGGCGCCGGAGCGGGCGCTAGGTTGATGGCGCGGGGGCGGCGCCTTGAGGTCAGGAGGCCGCAATGGAGCGTCTGTACTTGGGCATCACCGTCACCAGCACTTACGCGCTGGTCACCTTTGCGCTGATGCTGGCTTTCGTGCACTGACCCCCGCGAATCCGGATCGTTGCCCGCGGGGCCGCGACGGGGTGGTTGTCGTCTTCGCGGAACGCGGCAATGTCGGCAACCGGCAACCTTTTACTGCATTCAGCGGGTTTAAATTCATGCCGAGGCCTGTAGCGATAACCCTGATGAGTTTGGCGGTTGCAACGCTCACGGCGTTCGGCATCGCCGCAGCCCTCATGATCCATTAAAGCGCGATGAGATTGGGTTGAATCGTCATCGCGCTTTAGCTCTTTGTTTGAGCATGATCCCGGCGCAAACGCGTCCCGCGTTTGTCGCGAGGGAAAACCGCTTCGCACTTTTCCGGATCATGCTTTAGCGGGAATGGGCCAGCGGGATTTCACCCGGCGGCCCATTGGCCGTTGCGGCGTGCGCGCGAACGACCATCGGTTCGGTCGCGGTCTATTTCTTCATGTGGTCCTTCGGCATCGTCTCATGCTTCATGGCGCTGCCGCTACCACCGCCTTCCTTCGACTTCGGATCGTTCATCGTCGCGCCCGGGTTTGCTGCACCGGGGCTGCTGGATGCACCTTGACCGCTGGTCGCAGCGGGAGAGTTGCCACCGCTGCCACCGGCACCGCCGCCTCCACCCCCACCACCGCCTTGCGCGCTCGCTGCTGCGATTGACCCGAATATGAATGCCGTTGCCAGTGCGATCTTCGCAATTTTCATGTGAACGTTTCCTTTGCTAGCGAGCCGGTGCAACACGCCTCGAAGATCGACGTTCCCAAATGCCGTTTTTGCGCGCGGCCATTTGCGAAACGCAATCACTTCATTCCCTCCAGCAGCCTCCGCACGTCCCCCAACAACGCCCGGATCTGCCGTCGCTCGACGATCGCATCCCTTGTAAACCGGCCGTGCTTGCGCGCATTGCGGTTTGCCCGTGGCGCACCGGATCCCTTAGCTCCGCCGTGCATGCGGCAGCGCGTCTTGCCGTGCACCGCCGGCGCGCGGCACGCGCTGCCCGTGCGGGTTCTGGCGCCGCAACGCCGGCTTGCCAGCATCGGGCCGGGATTTCCGATGTGATCGGTCACGCCTGGGCGTCCTGCCCGGCATCAGCGGGATTCCGCCGTCGCCTCGAACCCGCAGCCCTCGGCGCATTCCGCGCCGCGGATGCCGGGCTGGTGTCGGAAACGATCACGCTCGCATGCTGCGTGACGTTGCCGACGATGGCGTTGCCGCCGTCCTCGACCTTCACGTTCTGCACGGTGATGGCGGGCTCGCCATGGCTGCGGTGGCGGTTCAGCGCCTCGATCTGGGCGGGAAAGGTGCGGGCGAGCCGGCCCAATGCGCGCGCGGCGCTGTCGTGCTGGGCGAGATCCTTGGCATGCGCGAGGTGATGGGCGCATCGCATCGCCATCACATGAACCGACACCATCTGCGCCACCAGCATGGCCTCGACGGAATCCCGCGGACCGATGCTTCTCACCATCGAGATCATGAAGGCGAGGTTGACCTCGCAGGGTTTGCCGCCGCTCACGCTGGCCTTGACCAATTGCCGCAGGATGCCGTCCATCGCGTCGCGGTCGGCGACCCCCAATGCGTTCGCCATCAGCTGTGCGCCGAGCTCTGGATCGGGATGGTCGATGCAGAAGCCGTGCGAGGAGAATTTGATCCGCGGAGGTGTGGCAGCCTGGGTCTGGCCGGGGGCGGCGGGCATCGTCGGCACGGTGATTTCGGGTGCAGTATCCATGTCGGGTATTCCCTGGAACGCGCGCGGCAAGCGCGCAGGCGATCGCTCGCTGCGGCAGCCGGTGCGATGTCGATTGTGGGGAGGGGTTTCGGTCGCAAGTGCATCCGTCGCGCCCGCTGTTGCGGGCGAGGGGGCTTGCACGATTTCGGAATATTGGAAATGTATCCCTGATTTGCCCGACGCGTCAAGTGGCCTTGTCGGGCGCCGGCGGCCGCCGGCTCCTTTGCATGGGGTTGTTTTCGATATTTGGGCGGCGCGGGCCTGCGGCGAGTAGGGCGATCGCATATGGCAGGGCAAAGCTTGGCGCTGCTATTTCCACATCGTCATGGCCGGGCTCGTCCCGGCCATCCACGTCTTTTCCACGCGGAAACCAAGACGTGGATGCCCGGCACAAGGCCGGGCATGACGAGTTTGTGGAGGGATCGAGCGCATATGCGACAGCCCTGCCTGCGGTGGCGAGTTCCGCCGCCGTCAGGCGCAGTCATGCCGGCAAGGCACGGTGCGATCCGTGTTAGCGGGTACCGTGCGCCGATTGGATCATTATACTGGCGGGGAATGTTGCGACAGACTTGGGTTGCGACAGGCCCGCCGAGGCGCCGGCCTGCGGATGAAGGAGCATCGATGAGCGAGACCATTGGCCACCCCGATCCCGGGCTCGATTTGTCCGACGGATTCAAGCCGCACACCTCGCATTGGGGCGTGTTCTCGGCCCGTCTCGGCAAGGCGGGTCTCGAAGTCAGGCCTTACGCCGCTGATCCCGATCCGAACCGCATCATCAACAACTTCCCCGGCGCGCTGCGCCACCAGGCGCGCATCGCGCAGCCCGCGATCCGCCGCGGCTGGCTCGAGCGCGGGCCCGGCCCGGACGATCGCCGCGGCCGCGACGAGTTCGTTTCGGTCAGCTGGGAGCAGGCGCTCGATCTGCTCGGCGGCGAACTGACGCGCATCCGCGACACGATCGGCCCCGGCGCGGCGTTCGGCGGCTCCTACGGCTGGTCCAGCGCGGGCCGCTTCCATCACGCGCAGAGCCAGGTGCACCGCTTCCTCAACGTCGCGATGGGTGGGTATGTGCGTTCGGTGAACACCTATTCCTCGGGCGCGTCCTCGGTGCTGCTGCCGCAGATACTCACCGGCTACGAGGACATCACCAAGCGCAACGTGACCTGGGAGCAGATCGCGGCCGAGACCGACATCGTGCTGGCGTTCGGCGGCATGGCGCTGAAGAACTCCATGGTGGCCGGCGGCTCGATCAGCAAGCATGTCGAGCGCGGCGCCATGGAAGCCGCGCACCGGCGCGGCTGCCAGTTCATCCTGGTCAGCCCGCTGCGTGACGATCTCCCCGTGGAGGCGGGAGCGGAGTGGATGACGGCCACGCCCGGCACCGACACCGCGCTGATGCTCGGCATCGTCCACACGCTGGTCAGCGAAGGCCTGCACGATCAGGCCTTCCTCGATCGCTACACCGAGGGCTGGCCGGTGTTTTTGCGCTATCTCACCGGTGAGAGCGACGGCCAGGCCAAGAGCGCCGAATGGGCCGCGGCGATCTGCGGCATCGACGCCGGCACGATCAAGGCGCTCGCGCGGCGGCTCGCCGGGCGTCGTGCGCTGATCACCGTCTCGCATTCGCTGCAGCGCGCCGAGCATGGCGAGCAGCCGGTGTGGATGGGCATGGTGCTGGCGGCGGCGCTCGGCCAGATCGGCCTGCCCGGCGGCGGCTACGCGTATTCGCTTGGCGCGATCGGCTATTACGGCCGTCGCGTCAACGCGGTGCCCGGACCGACGCTCGGGCAGGGCCGCAACGGCGTCGCCGACTTCATTCCGGTGGCGCGCATCGCCGACATGCTGCTCAATCCCGGCACCACCTATCGCTACAATGGCGAGACGCGGACCTATCCGGATATCCGCCTCGTCTATTGGGCGGGCGGCAATCCGTTCCACCATCACCAGGACCTCAACCGCCTGCGCAAGGCGTTTGCGCGGCTCGACACGCTTGTCGTGCACGAGCTCGCCTGGACCGCCACCGCCCGCCACGCCGACATCGTGCTGCCTTCGACCATGACGCTGGAGCGCGAGGACATCGGCTATTCCAGCAACGATCCCTTGATGGTCGCCATGCACCGGATCGCCGAGCCGTTCGGCCTCGCCCGCGACGACTACGAGATCTTTGCCGATCTCGCCGAGCGGCTCGGGGCCCGCGAGCCCTTCACCGAGGGACGCACGTCGCGCCAATGGCTTGAACATCTCTATGAACCGACCCGCAAGGCGCTCGCCGCGCGCGGGCTCGAAGCCCCGAGCTTCGAGGCGTTCTGGGCGCGCGGCAGCCTGGTCGTGCCGCAGCATCTCGACGACGGCGGCTCGCTGCGTCGTTTTCGCGAGGACCCGGTCGCGTGGCCGCTGCCGACGCCGAGCGGCCGCATCGAGATCTTCTCGCAGAAGATCGCAGGTCACGGCGATGCGGATTGTCCGGGCCATCCGGTCTGGCTCGAGAAGACCGACACGCCGACATCAGGCGCGCCGTGCTTCCTCGTCGCCAACCAGCCGGTGACGCGTTTGCACAGTCAGCTCGACTTCGGCGGTCACTCGCTTGACGCCAAGCATCGCGGCCGCGAGGTTGCGCGCATGAACCCGCGCGACGCGACCGCGCGCGGCATCGCGGATGGCGACATCATCCGCATCTTCAATGCGCGCGGTGCCTGCCTTGCCGCGGTGCATGTTACCGACGGCATCGCGCCCGGCGTGGTTCAGCTGCCGACCGGCGCCTGGTACGATCCGATGGACCCCGAGGACGAAGCGCCGCTTTGCGTGCACGGCAATCCGAACGTGCTGACGCGTGACATCGGCACGTCATCCTTCGCGCAGGGCTGCACCGGCCAGCTCACCAGCGTCGAGGTCGAGCGCTTCAACGGCAATCTGCCGCCGATCCGCGCGTTCGATCCGGCGTAATTTCGCGCGGAGATCACGAACAAATCATCGCTGGGCGCTGGATGGTGCCCACGCGTTCAGCTACGGCATCACGGAGATCGTCCCCGAGTTCTGGATTTGCTGAGATGCACCTGAAAGCCTTGTTTCACCTTGCCGTCGCTGCGACCGTCGCGCTCGGATCGTCCAACGCGTTGGCGCAATCGGCCGCCGAGCCGGCCTATGGACCGGAACTGCAGGGCTTCGACTATCCCTATCCGCTCGAGCATTATCGCTTCAGCTCGCAGGGGCAGGAGCTCGACATGGCCTATCTCGACATCAAGCCGGCGACGCCGAACGGCCAGACCGCGGTGCTGCTGCACGGCAAGAATTTCTGTGCAGCGACCTGGGACGGCACCATCAAGGCGCTCAGCGGCGCCGGCTATCGCGTGATCGCGATGGACCAGATCGGCTTCTGCAAATCCAGCAAGCCGGAACGCTATCAGTTCACCTTCCAGCAGCTCGCCGGCAACAGCCGCGCGCTGCTCGCCTCGCTCGGGATCGCGCATTCGATCATGGTCGGCCACTCGACCGGCGGCATGCTGGCGATGCGCTATGCCCTGATGTATCCGGAGGCCACCGACCACCTGGTTCTGGTCGATCCGATCGGCCTGGAAGACTGGAAGGCCAAGGGCGTGCCGTGGCTCAGCCTCGACGGCTGGATGCAGCGCGAGACGCGCGTCACCGCGGACAGCATCCGCGCCTATGAGCGCGCCACCTATTACGCCGATACCTGGGATGCGTCCTACGAGACCTGGGTGCAGATGCTGGCCGGCATGTATCGCGGTCCGGGCCGCGCCGCCGTGGCGTCGAGCTCGGCGCGGCTCTACGACATGATCGCGACCCAGCCGGTGTTCTACGAATTCGAGCAGATCAAGCCGCCGACGCTGCTGTTTGTCGGCGACAAGGACACCACCGCGATCGGCAAGGACACCGCGCCGCCGGAGATTCGCAAGACGCTCGGCAATTATTCGGTACTGGGCAAGGAGGCCGCGAAGCGCATTCCGCATGCGCAGCTGATCGAATTCCCCGACCTCGGCCATTCGCCGCAGATCCAGGCGCCGGCGCGCTTCCACGAGGCGCTGCTCGGCTGGCTGCAGCATCCGGAGACCGGCGCGACGCTGGTCAAGTAGCAGACGGCGAGACAAGCGAGCGACATCATGGCGACAGCGGAACTGGTCAGCGTGTTCACGGTGGATGGGCAGGGCGGCAATCCCTGTCCGATCGTGGTGGATGCAAGCGGCATGAGCGCCGCCGAGATGCAGGACGTTGCGCGCCGCCACGGTCTCGAGTCCGGTTTCGCGCTGCCGGCGCAGAGCGACGATTTCGACGTCACGTTCCGCTTCTTCGTTCCGAATCATGAAATGGAAATGTGCGGCCACGCGACCATCGGTGCGCTCTGGCTGCTTGCGCGCCAGGGCAAGCTGCCCGGCGATACCATCCGAATCTCGACGCGCAGCGGTCCGGTCACCGGCTTCATCAGCCGTGATCGTCACGGCGAGCCCAACGTCGAGATCACCCAGCCGGCCGGGAAGACCGTTCCGCTCACCACGGGGCAACGCGATGACGTGCTCTGGGCGCTCGCGGTCGGGCCGCAAGCGATCGATGCGACAACACCGTGCAATGCCGTCACATCGCGGATCAAGACCCTGATCCCGATGCGCTCCCCCGAAGCGCTGAATGCGCTCGATCCCGCGATAGGGGACGTCGAGGCGGTCTGCGGCCGGATCGGATCGACCGGGCTCTATCCATTCGCCGTGATCGACCGAAAGGCTCGCCTGTTCGAGGCGCGGCAATTCCCGCGCTCATCCGGCTATCGGGAGGATGCCGCAACCGGCATTGCGGCCGCGGCGCTGGCGTTCGGCCTGCTCGACTATGGCTTGGTCGCTCCTGATGACGACGAGATCCGAATCCTGCAGGGCAGGGCGATGGGGCGGCTGTCCGAGATTCGCGTCCGCATCGGCTTCGCCGGCGGCCGTCCTGTCGGCTGCCTGCTTGGCGGCGATGTTGCGCTGATGGCTGCGCCGTCACACTGAGCAGCCGCCAGCGCAAGGCGAGCCGGCTTCGTAAACAGTATCAGGTCTAGTCAGCGGCGCGCCTGGCTCGCTCCTGCGCCTTGGCGTGCACTGGTGATGATTTCCGCGCACCGGGGCCCGGATGCACGTGGACCGCCTTCGCGCTCAGCGGCTCGCCGCATTCCGAGCAGACCATGACGGGATCGAACATCTTCTTGCAGGTCTTGTGTTCGTGCAGCATCGGCCGGCCGCGCGAATCGACCATGTGGACGTTGCCCCAGTGCACGATTGACATGATGATCGGATAGAGGTCGAGCCCCTTCTGCGTCAGGATGTATTCGTAGCGCTTCGGCGCTTCCTGATAGGGAATCTTGCGCAGCACGCCGAAGCGCACCAGCTTCTTCAGCCGGTCGGCAAGCAGATGCCGCGTGATCCCGAGCGACGCCTGGAAGTCATCGAACCTGCGGATGCGCAGGAAACATTCGCGCAGGACCAACAGGCTCCAGCGGTCGCCGATCACAGCCACCGTGCGGGCCACCGAGCACGGCTCCTCCTCGAGGGCATCCCATTTCATCAGCATCTCCTGCGGCCGGCGACGATATCGCTCAGTAAAATTCTAAAACAGAACTAACGTCTTTTCAATAGGATGCCTAGCCTGTAGCCGCAGCTTGGTCATTGGATGACAAATATCATATTGACAGTTCTAAAATAGAACTTAAGGTCCCGGCTCGATCAACGCGGCGGCTGACGGCCGCTGGCAATCGAAGGGAAGGGCGTTCCATGGCTGCTCCGCTCAAGGTCGAATTCCATTTCGATTTTGGAAGTCCGAATGCCTATCTGGCGGAACTGGCGCTGCCCGACATCGAGAAGCGCACCGGCGTGAAATTCGACTACATCCCGGTGCTGCTCGGCGGCGTCTACAAGGCGACCGGCAACATGTCGCCCGGCGAGTCGCTGCGCGGCATCAAGAACAAGCCGGAATATAACGCGCTCGAGACCGAGCGCTTCCTGCGCCGGCACAACATCACGACGTTCAAGACCAACCCGTTCTTTCCGGTCAACACGCTGATGCTGATGCGCGGTGTCGTCGCTGCCGATTTCGAAGGGCAGTTCGAGCCGTACTTTCGCGCCGCCTATCACCACATGTGGTCCGAGCCCAAGAAGATGGACGATCCGCAGGTGTTCCGCGAAGCGTTCCTGTCCTCCGGCCTCGATATCGACCGCATCATCGCCCGCGCCCAGCAGGACGAGGTGAAGAAGAAGCTGATCGACAACACCAGCAACGCGGTGGCGCGCGGCTCGTTCGGCTCGCCGACCTTCTTTGTCGGCGCCGAGATCTTCTTCGGCAAGGACAAGCTGCGCGAGGTCGAGGACGAGATCGTCGCGCAGCTGGCCGCGGGGCGGCGCAAGACCGCCTGAGCGGGAAAATTCCTCAAGACAACAAATCAGGCCCAAAGGGCTGTCACAGGGAGGTTTCGGTGCAGGCGTCGACCCAGTTTGAAGGAAGTGTGGAAGGCTTGCCGAACCGCATCCACGAGGTGATCGACCACCACGTCGGGGCGACGCCGGATCACCCGGCGCTGATCGACGACAAGATGCGGCTGACCTATCGCGAGCTCGACCGAACGGTCGGTCGCGTCGCCGAGGCGTTGCGGGCACTCGGCATCCGCGCCGGCGACCGCATGATGATCGTGAGCGAGAATTCGATTCCGCTCGCCTGCCTGCTGCTGGCGGCGAGTCGGCTCGACGTCTGGTCCATCGTGGTCAATCCGCGGCTGTCGCCGCGTGAGCTCGACCAGATCAGGGATCACAGCGGCGCCCGCCGGGTGCTGCTGACCGCCGAGGTCTCGCAGGAGGCGGCTACGCATGCCGCGCGCTACGAGGCCGCCGTGCAGGATGTCGGCCCGCTCCGCGGTATCGCCGTCACCGGCCTGAACCTGGCAACCGTGGCGGAGCCGGTCGAGGCCGACGGCGCAAACCAGGTCGCGGTCCTCATCTACACCTCCGGCACCACGGGCACCCCGAAAGGCGTGATGTTGACCCATCGCAATCTGTTGTTCAGCGCCCGGGCGACGGCAAGCTTCCGCAAGATGGCGGCCGATGACGTGCAATATTGCGTGCTGCCGATCTCGCATATCGTCGGCATCTCGTTGCTGACCATGACCTTGATGATTGGTGCCACCGTGCGTCTGGTGGCGAAATACGATCCGGCCGCGCTGGTCAAGTCGATGACTGAAGAGGGCATCACGATCCTGAACGGCGTGCCCGCGACCTATCAGCGTCTGCTCGAATACCGGCGCAATGCCGGCCTGCCGAAGCTCGATCGCGGCCGGTTGCGGGTGATCTCGGTGGCCGGCGCGCCGCTCGACCTCGATCTCAAATCGCGGGTTGAGCAGGAGCTCGGGCTGCCGCTGCTCAACGGCTATGGCATCACCGAATGCTCGCCGGGTATCTCCGGCGTCCGGCCCGAGAATCCGCGGGCCGACCATGCGGTCGGCACCGTCATGCCCGGCCTCGAGGCCAAGCTGGTCGGCCGCGACCTCAAGCCGGTTGCGGCAGGCGAAGTCGGCGAGCTGCATGTTCGCGGCCCCAACGTGATGCGCGGCTATTACCGCGCGCCCGACCTGACCGCCAAGGCGATCGATCCCGACGGCTGGTTCAACACCGGGGATCTGGCCCGCTTCGAGAATGATGCGCTCTACATTGTCGGGCGAACCAAGGAGATGATCATCCGCTCCGGGTTCAACGTCTATCCGGCCGAGATCGAGGCGGTGCTGAGCACGCACGACGCCGTGGTGCAGTGCGCCGTGGTCGGCCGGCCGGTCGAGGGCAATGAGGAGGTGGTCGCCTTTGTGCAGCTGATCAAGGGCTCGACCGCCACCGTACAGGACCTGATGGCGCATATTGCCCCGCAACTCACCTCGTACAAGCGTCCGTCGGAGATTATCCTGATGGACGCGCTGCCCGCGACATCGACGGGCAAGCTGCTGAAGCACAAGCTGGCGGAGTCGCTGCGCAGCTGAGGCTGAGCCGCCGCCGCGAGCCAGTTCACTCAAACAAGACCGGAGTACACCATGCAGAAGCGAAACAGGACGGTGGCCGTCATTGGTGCCGGTGATTTCATCGGCGGCGAGATCGCCAAGAAGTTCGCCTCCGAAGGCTTTACGATCTTCGCCGGCCGCCGCAACGGCGACAAGCTGGCGCCGCTGGTCAAGGAGATCGAGGCCGCCGGCGGCGAGATCCACGCGCGCTCGCTCGATGCGCGCAACGAGGAGGAGATCACGGCCTTCCTCAATGACGCCGACAAGCATGCGCCGCTCGAGGTCTGCATCTTCAACATCGGCGCCAATGTCAATTTCCCGATCCTCGAGACCACCGAGCGCGTGTTCCGCAAGGTCTGGGAGATGGCTTGCTACTCCGGCTTCCTGGCTGGACGCGAGGCGGCGCGGCTGATGACGGCGCGTGGCGGGGGCAACATCTTCTTCACCGGCGCCACCGCGTCACTCCGCGGCGGCAGCGGGTATGCCGCGTTTGCCAGTGCCAAGTTCGGCTTGCGTGCCGTGGCGCAAGCGATGGCCCGCGAGCTGGGGCCGAAGAACATCCATGTCGCGCATCTGATCATCGATTCCGGCGTCGACACCGAATGGGTCCGGCAGCGCCGTATCGAGGCGCTCGGCCCGAACGCGCTCGACAATCCCGATCTCTTGATGCCGCCGGCGTCGGTCGCGGGCGCCTATTGGCAGCTCTATCAGCAGCCGAAGAGCGCCTGGACTTTTGAACTGGAAATCCGGCCCTTCGGCGAGAAGTGGTAGGGAGCACTGCAGATGGAGCTCGCGCTATCCCCTGAAGATGCGGCGTTCCGCGACGAGGTTCGCGCCTTCATCAAGGACAATTATCCGGCGGAGATGCGCGTCGCCAATCCAGAGACCGATCTCTCCAAGGAGCAGATGCTGCTATGGCATCGCATCCTGCACAAGAAGGGCTGGATCGCGCCGCTCTGGCCCAGGGAATATGGCGGGCCCGGCTGGTCGATCACCCGCCGCTTCATCTTCGAGCAGGAGACGACGCGCGCCGGCACCATGCCGCCGCTTGCATTCAGCGTCACCATGGTCGGTCCGGTCATCTACACCTTCGGCAACGATGCGCAGAAAAGGAAATTCCTGCCGCGCATCCTGTCCGGCGAGGACTGGTGGTGCCAGGGCTATTCGGAGCCGGGGTCCGGCTCCGACCTTGCCACCGTGCGCACCAAGGCGGTGCGTGACGGCGACCATTACATCGTCAACGGTCACAAGACCTGGACTACGCTGGCGCAGCACGCCGACTGGATCTTCTGCCTGGTTCGTACCGATCCCACGGCCAAGCCGCAGTCCGGCATTTCCTTCCTCTTGATCGACATGAAGTCGCCGGGCGTCACCGTGCGCCCGATCATCACCATCGACGGCTCGCACGAGGTCAACGACGTCTTCCTGGAAAACGTGCGTGTCCCCGCCGAGAACCTGATCGGCGAGGAAAACAAGGGCTGGACCTACGCCAAATTCCTGCTCGGCAATGAGCGCACCAGCATGGCCGGCATCGGCCGTTCGACGCGCTATATCGAGCGGCTGAAGAAGATCGTGAAGGCCGAGATCCCGGAAGACGATCCGGCGCATCTGGAGTTCATCAGGGACATCGCCCGCGTCGAGCTCGACGTGCTGGCGCTGGAGGCGACCGAGCTTCGCGTCGTCGCCCAGATGGCGCGCGGCATCGACCCGGGACCGGCGGCCTCGCTGTTCAAGATCCGCGGCACCGAGATCTTCCAGGACATCACCGAGCTGACGCATCGGGCGATCGGCAATTACGGGCTTGCGATCCGCGAGCATCCGGTCAGCGCCAACCACTTCATGCCGGGCCCCGACTACGGCCACACCGCGTCGGAGAAATATCTGAACTCGCGCAAGCTCTCGATCTACGGCGGATCGAACGAGATCCAGCGCAACATCATCGCCAAGGCGGTGCTTGGACTCTAGCCACAAGCAACGAGGATCGGATGGATATCCAGTTCACGGAAGAGCAGGAATTGTTGCGGTCCAGCGTCCAGCGGCTGCTGCGCGACCAGTATGACTTTGACGCCCGCCGCAAGATCGTCGCGAGCGAGGAGGGTTTTGGCCGCAAGCAATGGGCTGAATTCGCCGAGCTCGGCCTGCTCGCCGCGCCGTTCTCCGAAGCGGTCGGAGGGCTCGGCGGCGGGCCGCTGTCGACCATGATCATCATGCAGGAGTTCGGCCGGCATCTTGTCGTGGAGCCCTTCGTCGAGACGGTCGTCGTTGCGGGTGGCTTGATCGAACAGGCAGGTTCCGACGCGCAGAGGCAGGCGTTCATCGCTGACATCATCGCTGGCACGAAACTTTGGGCGCTGGCCTGGACCGAGAAGGGCTCGCGCTTCGATCTCGCCACCGTCACCACCACGGCGCGCCGCGACGGCAACGATTACGTGCTCACTGGCGAGAAGACGGCGGTGATCGCCGCGCCGTGGGCGGATTATCTCATCGTCTCCGCGCGCACCTCGGGCCATCGCCACGATCGCGGCGGCGTCAGCCTGTTCGTGGTCGATCGCCGGGCGGCCAATCTCGACCTGCAAAGCTTCAAGACGATCGATGGCCGCAGGGCGGCCGAGGTCAGCCTGCGCGGCGTGCGCGCGGAATTGCTGGGCAGCGAAGGCGAGGGCGTCGCCGCGCTGGAAGCCTGCCGCAACCGCGCCATCGGCGCGCTCTGCGCCGAGGCGGTCGGCGCGATCGGCGAACTGAACGCTGCGACCCTGGACTATTCCAAGACGCGAAAGCAGTTCGGCGTCACGATCGGCAGCTTCCAGGTGCTGCAGCACCGGATGGTCGACATGTTCATCGCGCATCAGGAGGCGCTGTCGCTGATGCAGCATCTCAGCCTCAGTCTCAGCGACGATGAGGCCGGTGTCTCCCGGCTGGCCTCGGGTGCCAAGTCGAAGATCGGCTATGCCGGCAAGTTCGTCGCCGACCAGGCGGTGCAGCTGCACGGCGGCATGGGCATGACCGACGAACTCAATGTCGGCCACTACTTCAAGCGGATTTCCTCCATCAACATCCAGTTCGGCGATCCCGCCTATCACGTGCTGCGCTATGCGCAGCTCGACGCGGCCGCCTGAGTCAGAGAGGCAAGCATGTCACAGGATGCAGTCATCGTTTCCACCGCGCGCACCGGCGTCGGCAAGGCCTATCGCGGCGCGCTCAACAACACCGACGGCCCGACCCTCGCCGGTCATGTGATGGCAGAGGCCGTGAAGCGCGCCGGCATCGCGCCGGGCGAGGTCGAAGACGTAGTGATGGGCTGCGCCATGCAGCAGGGCACCATGGTGATGAATGTCGCGCGCAAGGGCGCGATCCGCGCCGGGCTGCCGGTCACGGTGGCCGGCACCACCATCGACCGGCAATGCGCCTCCGGCCTGCAGGCGATCGCGGTCGCCGCGCGCTCGGTGATGCTTGACGGAGTCGAGATCGCGATCGGCGGCGGCATCGAGTCGATCAGCCTGGTGCAGAACGAGCACATGAACAGGTTCCATGCCGTCGACGACGAGCTGATGGCAATGAAGCCCGAGATGTACATGTCGATGCTGGAGACCGCCGAGGTCGTCGCCGAGCGTTACGGGATCGGGCGCGACAAGCAGGACGAATACAGCCTCGAATGCCAGCGCCGCGTCGGCGCCGCGCTGCAGGGCGGCCGCTTCAACGACGAAATCGTGCCGATCACGACCAAAATGGCCGTGGTCAACAAGGACACCAAGGAAGTCAGCTACCAGCAGGTGACGCTGGCGAAGGATGAGGGCCCGCGGCCGGATACCACGGCGGACGGGCTCGCCAAGATCAAGCCGGTGTTCGAGGGCAAGACCATCAGCGCCGGCAATGCCAGCCAGCTCTCGGATGGCGCCTCGGCTTGTGTGATCATGAGCGACAAGATCGCCGCGCAGAAGGGCCTGAAGCCGCTCGGCATCTTCCGCGGCTTCGTCGCCGCCGGTGTCGAGCCCGACGAGATGGGCGTCGGCCCCGTCGCCGCGATCCCGCGGCTGTTGAAGCGACATAACCTCAAGATCGACGACATCGATCTCTGGGAGCTGAACGAGGCCTACGCGGTGCAGGTGATCTATTGCCGCGACAAGCTCGGCATCGATCCGGACAAGCTGAACGTCAATGGCGGCTCGATCGCGATCGGCCATCCCTACGGCATGACCGGGGCGCGGCTCACCGGCCATATCCTGATCGAGGGCCGGCGGCGCAAGGCGAAATACGGCGTGGTGACCATGTGCATCGGCGGCGGCATGGGCGCGGCCGGCTTGTTCGAAATCGTCCACTGATCGGAAAACGCGGGAGAGACTTGTGAAGACTGCAATCACTGAACTGTTCGGCATCCAGCATCCGATCATCCAGGGCGGCATGCATTATGTCGGCTTCGCCGAGATGGCGGCGGCGGTGTCCAACGCCGGGGGCCTCGGCATCATCACCGGCCTGACCCAGAAGACACCGGAGCTGCTGGCCAAGGAGATCGCGCGCTGCCGCGACATGACCGACAAGCCGATCGGCGTGAACCTGACGTTCCTGCCGAGCTTCACCGCGCCGCCCTATCCGGAATACATCGCTGTTATCCGCGAGGCCGGCGTCAAGGCGGTGGAGACCGCGGGCCGCAGCCCGGAGCAATACATGCCTGCGCTGAAGGCGGCCGGCATCAAGGTGATCCACAAATGCACCTCGGTGCGGCATTCGCTGAAGGCCGAGAAGATCGGCTGCGACGCCGTCAGCGTCGACGGTTTCGAGTGCGGCGGCCATCCCGGCGAGGACGACATCCCGAACATGATCCTGCTGCCACGTGCGGCGGACGAATTGAAGATCCCGTTCGTCGCCTCGGGCGGCATGGCGGACGCGCGCAGCCTTGTCGCGGCGCTGTCGATGGGCGCTGCCGGGATGAACATGGGCACGCGCTTCATCGCGACCAAGGAAGCGCCGGTTCATCCCAACGTGAAGCAGGCGCTGCTCGACGCCGACGAGCTCGACACCCGTCTCGTGATGCGCGCGCTGCGCAACACCGAGCGAGTGCTGAAGAACAAGGGCGTCGATGAGCTGCTCGAGATCGAGCGCGAGAGGGGCGCCAGGCTGAAGATCGAGGATATCCACGAGCAGGTCGCCGGCGTCTATCCGAAGGTGATGATCGACGGCGAGATGGATGCCGGCGCCTGGAGCTGCGGCATGGTGGTCGGCCTGATCAATGACATCCCGACCGTCAAGGAGCTGATCGACCGCATCATGGCTGAAGCCGAAGCGATCATCCGGCAGCGGTTGACCGGCTTCCTCGACGGCAAATTCGAAACCACGCCGGCCCGCGCGGTCGCCTGACGGGAGAGTGCCATGACCGAGCATGTCAAGGTTGAGATCGCCGCCGGCGTCATGACGCTGACCTTGCAGCGGCCCGAGAAGAAGAACGCGCTGACCGGCGCCATGTACAATGTCATGTCCGCGGCGCTCAAGCAGGTGGAGGCGGATGCCTCCGTCCGGGTGATCCTGTTCCAGGGCGACGGCGACAGCTTCACCGCGGGCAATGATCTGGCTGACTTCGCAAGCCAGGCGCGCGGTGAAAGCGCTGTCGACAGTCCGGCCCACACTTTCATCGAAACCATCAGCAAGGTCGGCAAGCCGCTGGTCGCGGCCGTGCAGGGCAATGCGGTCGGCGTCGGCACCACCATGCTGCTGCACTGCGACCTGGTCTATCTCGCCGAGAACGCGCGGCTGATCACGCCCTTCGTCAACCTCGCGCTGGTGCCGGAGGCGGCGTCGAGCTGGCTGCTTCCCTTAAGGATCGGGCATGCGCGCGCCTATGCGATGTTTGCGCTCGGCGAGCCGATGGATGCGCAGGGCGCGCTGGCATCGGGTCTCGCCAACGCCGTGGTGCCGCAGGCCGATCTGCGCAAGAGGGCGCATGACGCGGCGGTCGCGCTGACCAGGCGGCCGGCAGGGTCGCTCAGCATGACCAAGAAGCTGATGCGCGAGCAGCAGAAGATCGCGGCGCAGATCGCCGAGGAAGGCGTGCTGTTCAAGGAGCGGCTGACGACGCCCGAGGCGCGCGAGGCCTTCGCCGCCTTCGCGGAACGGCGGCAGCCTGATTTCGCCAAGCTGTCGGCCTGACCGACAGCGGAACTCACGGACACATCGAGGGAGTGAAAGCATGCGCGTCACCGGCAGCCATCAATACCCGACCATGGAAACCGTGATCTACGGCAAGCCGGCAGCCGAAGCGCTGCGCGAGGAGGCCGAGCGGCTGGGCGCGAAGCGCGTCTATCTGATCGCCAGCCGGACGTTGAACACCACGACCGACGAGATCGAGAAAATCCGTCAAGCCCTCGGCGACCGCCATGCCGCGACCTTCGACGGCGTACCGCAGCACACGACGAGGGATGTCGTGACGCAGATCGCGCGGCAAGCCAGCGAGGCCAAGGCGGACCTCGTGGTCGCGATCGGCGGCGGCTCGGTGGTCGATGCGGCGAAGATCGTGCTGATGTGCATCGAGCACGCGATCTTCGAGCCTGATGGGCTCGACGGCTTCGAGACCACGCCGGACCGCCGCTTCGGGCCATTCCGGTCGCCGAAGGTCCGGATGATCGCGATCCCCAGCACGCTGTCCGGCGGCGAATACAATTCCGGCGCGCTGGTCACCGATACCGGCCGCAAGCTGAAGCAGATCTTCAACCATCCGATGATGATGCCGCGCAGCATCATCCTCGATCCCGCGATCACGAAATATACGCCCGAGAAGCTCTGGCTCGGTTCCGGCACGCGGGCGATGGATCACGGCATCGAGGCGATCTGCTCCAGCCGCCCCAATGTGCTGGTCGATGCGGTGTGCCAGCAGGGGCTGCGCTATCTGCATGACGGCCTGCTGCGCACCAAGGCCCACCCCGACGACGCGGCGGCGCGGCTGAGCTGCCAGCTCGGCTCCTGGCTGTCGGCGTTCGGATTGCAGTCGCGGGTGCCGATGGGCGCCAGTCACGCTATCGGCCACGTGCTCGGCGGCACCTGCGATGTGCCGCATTATTTCTGCACGGCGGTGATGATGCCGAGCGTGCTCCGCTATAACCGCCCGGCGACGGAAGCCGCACAGCAATCGATTGCCGCCGCGCTCGGCGCGCCGGGGCGTGACGCCGGCGAAGCCTTCGCGGCGTTCATCGCGGAACTCGGCCTGCCGCGCCGGCTTGCCGATGTCGGCGTCGGCGAAGATCGGTTTGAGCTGATCGGCCGGAACGCCATGCTGTCGATCTTCACGCGGGCCAACCCGCAGCCGATCCGCGAACCCGCCGACGTCGTCAAGATCCTGAAGCTGGCCGCCTGAGGCATTAGCACCGGAGCAGTCCACCATGGCCGCCTTGCGCATCTTCTCCTATCTGCCGAACCCGCGCGTCTGGAAGGCAACCATCGCGGCGCGGTTCTGCGGTGTCGATGTCGAGGTCAGGGGCGCCTCGGGCAAGGAGTTGCGCGACTGGTTGTGGGACTATGATGCCCGTCCGCTGGCGGAGCATGAGCGCGCCTCGCTGTCGTCGCTGGCACGGACCGGGCGGGTCGGACTGACCGGCGCGCAGCTCTTCAAGACCGACGCGTTCATGGCGGCACAGCCGTTCGGCAATGTGCCGGCGGCGTTCGGCGCCGACGGCAAGGTCGGGATCTTCGAATCGAACAGCATCATGCGCGCGGTGGCGCGGCTCGGCGAGGCAGCGTTCCCGCTCTATGGACGCGACGCCTATGAGGCGTCCAGGATCGACAGCTTTCTCGACGTCAGCCTGGTGTTTGCGCGGGACTCGCAAATCTATCTGCTGGCGCTGTCGGGCGGCACAGTCGATGCGGCCATTCATGCGCGGGCCAAGGATGCGTTCGCGATCTTTGCGTCCGGGATCGAGCAGGCGCTGTCGCCACGGCGGGAGGTGCTGGTCGGGGACGGCATCTCGATTGCCGACATCTGCTTTGCCGCCGAACTCGCATTGTTCATGAACGAACACGCGCGGGCCGAGCAGCTGCGCAAGCAGGGATTGGCGAAAATCCTGCACCCGGGTGTGCAGGATGAGTATCCGCTGATGTTTGCCCACTTTGACCGCCTGATCGCGCATGAGCATATCGGGCCGGACCTCAAGCCTTACGTCGAGAAGCTGCTGTCGAAGGCGGCCGCCTGACCATGAAGGCCATAGGCCGCAACGCGGAGGGTTGATCGCATGACCGCACCTGTCTGTCTGATATCCGGCGTTGGGCCGGGCACCGGTTCGGCGCTCGCCCGGAGATTCACCGAGGGCGGCTACCGCGTCGCGCTGCTCGCCAGGAACGAGGCGCGTCTCGCCGCGCTCGAGCAGCAGCTGCCGGGCGCAAAGGCCTATCGATGCGATGTGTCCGATCCCGCGCAGGTCGAGGCGGTGGCCTCCGCGGTGGAGCACGATCTCGGCAATCCCGCCGTGGTCATTCACAACGCCGTCGGCGGGGCGTTCGGCACCTTCCGCGAGATCGATCCGGAGGTTCTCAATCGCAACTTCCAGGTCAACACGATGGGACTGTTGTACCTGGCACGGCGGTTCGCGCCGGCGATGATCGGTGCGGGCAAGGGCGCCATCGTCGCGACCGGCAACACCTCGGCCCTGCGCGGCAAGGCCGGCTTCGCGGGGTTCGCGCCGACCAAGGCAGCGCAGCGGATTCTCGCCGAGGCGATGGCCCGCGATCTCGGGCCGCAAGGCGTGCACGTCGCCTATCTCGTGATCGATGCCGTGATCGATCTGGAGTGGACGCGGAAGCGCTGGCCGGATCGGCCGGACGACTTCTTCATCAAGCCGAAAGCGATCGCCGACGAGGTCTGGCACGTCGCCCATCAGGATCGCAGCGCGTGGTCGTTCAACGTCGAGATCAGGCCGTTCGGCGAAGCCTGGTAGCGCCGCGCGGCGGTTGCAGGAATTGGTCAATTCATAAAAGCTCAGGAGGAATTTCATGCTGTTGAAGACGTTTGCCGTGTCCGTTGCGATGCTCGCGGCGCTTGCCGCAGCTCCAGTCCGCGCCGAAACGCCGGGGGTGTCGGAGTCGGAAATCAAGGTCGGAGCGACGTTCCCGTTCAGCGGCCCGGCGTCGCCGCTCAGCAACACCGGCAGGGGCCTGATCGCCTACGTCCATTCCGTCAATGACCGCGGCGGCGTCAACGGCCGCAAGATCAACCTCATCACCTATGACGATGCCTACACGCCGCCCAAGGCCGTGGAGCAGACCCGCAAGCTGATCGAGAGCGACGAGGTGGCGTTCCTGTTCAGTCCGCTCGGCACGCCCGGCATCGGCGCGACCATCAAATACGTCACCGCCAAGAAGGTGCCGCATCTGTTCGTCGTCAGCGGCGCGACCAAGTTTGCGAACTTCACCGAGTTTCCGCTGACCACCACGGGGCTGCCGAGCTACAACACCGAAGGAAAGATCTACGCAAAATACATCACGCAGACGGCGCCCGATGCGAAGATCGCAATCCTCTACCAGAACGATGATCTCGGACGCGATTTCGTGGCCGCGTTCAAGGAGGTGCTGAAGGCCGATTTCGACAAGAAGGTGGTGACGTCGCCCTATGAGGTCACCGAGCCGACGATCGAATCCCGCGTGGTGACGCTGAAGGCGTCGGGTGCGCAGGCGTTCCTGATCGCCGGCACGCCGAAATTCGCGGCCCAGGCGATCAAGAAGGCGAACGAGATCGGCTGGTCGCCGCTGACCATCGTCAACTACGTGTCGAGCTCTGTTTCCGCGACCATCGTGCCGGCGGGAGCGGACAAGGCGGTGGGCGTTGTCGTGGCGACCGTCACCAAGGATCCGAACGACAAGAAGTGGGCCGACGATCCCGGCATGAAATGGTATCGCGCCCATTTCGAGAAGTATCTTCCCGGCGCCGACATCGGCGACAACAATTATCTGTTCGGCACCCAGCAGGGCCAGATCCTGGAACAGGTGCTGAAGCAGTGCGGCGACGACCTCTCGCGCGAGAACATCGTGAAGCAGGCGCGCAACATCAGGGGGCTCGTGCTGCCGACCCTGATGCCGGGCATCACCATCAACACAGGTCCGGACAACAGCATGGCCTATACGCAGCTTCAGCTGCAACGTTGGACCGGAAGCTCATGGGAGCAGTTCGGCGGCGTGCTGAGCGCCGACCTGAATTGAGCCGGGCCAACCGAGGCGCTAGTGGAGCCGACGTGCGATCGGCTTCGCCAGCGTGTTTTGCCACTCCCGCTGCGCCGACCGGTCGCTCGACCGCAGGCTGTTCAGCAAGGCCGCGGTCTTTGGCTGGACCCGCGAGCCGTCGATCACCTCGAGCTGGCCGCAGCGATTGAGCGTGTGCAGCTTGCGTCCGGTCCACAGCGGCCCGGGCTTGAGCAGATGGCGCACGGCCTGCCTGTAGGTCGTCGGCGACAGTTCGAGCACTTCCGCAAGTCCGAGCGCCGCGCCGTATCCGTTGGTGCAGTCCTGCACCGGCCGCCACAGCTTGCCGTTGACGGTCACGAAATTGCCGGCCGGCCGGGTCGTCGCGCGATCCATCAGGATCGGATTGCTTGCATGCGGCCGCCAGGGGCCGAACAACTGCTCGGCGTAATAGATCGCCAGCGTGTCGGAATATCCGCCGGTGCCGTCGCGCCAGGCTCCGAACATGTAGTAGAGGCCGTCATGCTGCGTGATGGTCGCGTCGGCGAGTTCGAGCCCGGACAACAGCGTGCCTTGCCGTTCCCACTTGTCGGGAAAGCGGACGCATTTGTAGATCGGGACATCCCGATGCGCGGTGCTTTCCGGGATCATCCACAGTTCGCCGTTGTTCTCGATCAGGAACGGGTAGGACAGGTGCCACGGCTCTTCGAGCACAGACAGCACGGTGCCGACCGGTCCGTTGCCGTCGAATTCGATCGCGGAGATGATGCCCTTGCCGGTCCGGTGGTCGAGGTCCTCGAAGAACACGAAGGTCCTGCCCTGCCATTTCACCGGGACGGGATCGGCATAGAAGTGATTGCCGGGATCGCCGAGCACGTTCCAGGCAGGTCCCGACAGGTCACCGGTCCGCCAGACATCCGCGTTGTCGGCGTAGCGCCAGCCGACATGCCAATGCGGCGCGTAGCAGCAGAGACGGTAGATTTCCTTCGCGATCGAAGTCGCGACGCCGCGCAGGACAAAGGGCGCGGGATTTCGCGGCGCGCTGCCGGCCGCCGGCACAGCCAGTTGTGGCACCAGGCGCGGAGCCCCCGACAATATCGGCGGCAGCATGGACAAGGTGCGCGCCATCACCGTTTCGAGCCCGCCGCTCAGGCCGGCCGCGATTTCCGCCGAGGGATGGCCGCGGTCCATGACCATGCCGTCGAGCTCGTTGACGATTTCAATCACCGGCAGGTCGCCGGCGAGAATGGCGGCCAGTGCGGCGGCTTCGCCCGCCTGTCCGTTGAAGCGTGGACGGAGATAGAGCCCGGCGGAGCAGTTCGGGTCCCGCTCGGCAGTGGTGAAGTCGACCACCACATCGGGGCTGCCCATGCGCGGACGTTCCGCAATCGTCTTCAGCCTGTCGGCATCGCCGGCCTTGCCCTTGCGCAGCACGATGCGTTCGAGTTCGAACAGCATGTCGAGGCCGGCAGGCCTCGGCCCCGGCGTCGCAGTCCAGGCGATTTGAACGGGAATATCCTGATCGCTGACGCGCAGCGTCTCGCGACGCATCCAGAGTCGCGCCTGCGCGCGATCGCAGCGAAACTCGATAATCATGTCCAGCCCGATTTCCTAGTGCGCGTCCACTCCTACGGCATTGCCGAGAATGCGGACGTATTCCTCTATCATGGCATCCAACGAATAACGCGACTTCAGGCCCACGGCACTTTGCCGCAGCTGGTCGCTCAACAAACGATCGGTCAGGACTTTCGCCACCGCGGCCGAAAACTCGGCCTCGTTCGCAGCATCAACGAACACTGCGGCAGGCTGTCCCTGGTAGGACAGCACCTCGCGCAGCACGGGAAGATCGTTGACGACGCAGGGAATGCCGGCGCTCGCGGCTTCGACCGCGGCGAGGCCGAAGGTTTCGGCCTGTGTCGGAAATACGAAGACGTCGAGGCACGCCAGGAAATCGGCCATCTGGCGTGGTGGGATCTCGCCGATGAAGTGCAGCCGGTCCGAGACTTTCAGCTCGCTCGCCAGGGCTCGCAGCCGTTCCTCATCCGCGCCTTGTCCGGCGAGGACAAGGTGCCAGGACTGGTCGGAGGCCAGCAGGCGAACTGCCGCATCGAGCCGCTTGTGCGGATGCAGCCGTGCCGCGCAGCCGAGCAGCGTGCGATCCGGCGGCAGCTTGAATTGCTGCCGCGCGACGTCCTTCGGCAGGCTGTGCGACTTGTCGTCGAAGCCATGCGGGACGTGCGTCATGCGCGAGCGATAGGGCGCGGGATAGCGCGCATATTCACGCTCCATGTCGCGCGAATTCAGCGTGATGCACTGGAAGAAGCCGGCCGAGCCCATGATGATGTCGGCGGCGCGCACCGGCACGCTCATCGACATCGCCGAGGACACCTGGTTGGCGATGACAGGAGCGCGGCTGACAAGCCGCGACACGCCTCCGCCGATCACATTGCCGAAGTGCTGGAAGGTCAGCACGACATCGGGCCTGAGGGTCCTGAGATGAGCGGCGAGCGTCCACAGCATCCGCAGCAGCGCCAGCGGATTTCCCGGGCGGCTCGGTGCGCAATAGAATGTATTGGGCGGCTCGTCGAACGAATCCGATTTGCGGAAGAAGAACAGGTTGGCGACGTCATAGCCGCGCGCGGTCAGGCCCGCGCCGACCAGCCGCGATATCTCCTGCGCGCCGGCGTTCTCGGCCTGGGTCTGTACCAGGACGACACGCAGCTTCGGCTTGCTCTCGTTCGATTGATTGCGTGATGCGGTCGATGCCTCGCGCAATTCTGTGCTTGGCCTGTAATGGAGCACGGCTTCCTCACCCGTCGAAGGAGTGGCGACGGCTCCCTCGCTATTGCGCGCGTGCTTATCACGCGAAGCGCGCTCGTACACCGAGTAGCGCGTGTTGAGGTTACTGCTCATTTAGTGCGGTCAGACATCGCCAGCAATCGAGAGCCATTGTCTCACACAAAGGGTACAGCCGGCTCGTTAACTAATTGGTTACGGCCGCATGAAGAGGGGGTAACCGCGGATTAACCATAGATATTTACGTTGGGGCAGTACTGTCAGTTGAATTCGAGTCACAGCCTCATGAAGTTCGGTAACCGCGTAGGCTCGAGACGTTCCGAAGCCACGGAACTCGCCGCGTCGTGGGAAACTGCCGGCGTGCCGGCCAGCCAATCCTCTGCGGAAACCACCAAGGGCGTGCTTAGCATTCCCGGCGTGGTGGCATTTTTCCGCGAGAACGGTCAACGCATTCTGATGCTCGCCGCGGTGATCTTCGCGGTCGGCGTCATTCTGCTGATGTTGATTCCGGCGCGCTATGCCGCGACCGCGCTCGTCGTGGTCGACCCGCGCGAACAGCGCGTGACCACCGACCAGGACGTCCTGCCGGGGATCGGTCAGGACGCCGCAGCACTGCAGAGCTATGTCGAGATCGCCAAATCCGACGGATTTCTCGGGCCGCTGATCGAGCAACTCAAGGTCGCCGAGGACAGCGACATCTCCGGCGGCAGGACCGACCCCACGCGCCTGCTCGACCGGTTTCGCAACCGGCTCGACATCTCCCGGCGCGGATTGACCTATGTCATCGCCATCAAGTTCACGTCCAACAATCCGCAGCGTGCGGCGTATTACGCCAATGCGGTGGCTGAGGCGTTCGTCGCCAGCCAGCGTGGCACGCGCAGCGTGGCGACCGACGAAGCCGCCGACTGGCTGAAGAGCCGGCTCAAGACATTGAACGACCGCTTGCGGTCTTCGGAAGATGCCGTGGCGAAGTTCAAGCTCGAGCACCGGATCGTCAACGCCGGCAAGGAATCGACGACGCAGCAATTGCGCGTCACCGATCTGACCCAGCAGGTCGCCGCCGCGCGCGCCCGCACCGAGGAGGCCAAGGTCCGCTATGAGCAACTGCAGCGCGACCTGAAGGCCAATGTCGACGGGCCGGTCAAGCAGGACCTGCTGAGTGCGCTGCGCGCCCAGCGCTCCGCGCTCAACGACCAGATCGCACAGAAGCGGGGGGTGCTGGGCGATCGTCATCCAGACCTCGTGATGGCCCTCAGCCAGCTCAACGATCTCAACCGCCAGATCGAGATCGAGCGGAAGAAGAACATCGACACCGCGAAGTCGGAATATGAGGCGCAGCGCGATCAGCAGAAGGCGCTCGAGGATCAGCAGAAGGCGGTCGAACAGCAAATCCTGGTCGACGGTCAGGCTCTGGTCAAGCTGCAGGAATTGCAGCGCGACGCCGATGCCAACAAGAATATCTACGAGCAATTCCTCTCGCGCTACAAGACCACCGACGAGCAGCGGCTGCTGCAGAGCTCGCAGACCAAGGTCGCATCGCCTGCGACGCCGCCGGTGCGCTCGACGCTGCCGCCGCTTCCGCTGTTGCTGGTCGCGCTCGCGATCGTCTCGCTGCTGACGTCGACGGCGATCGTCGCCGTTCCCGGTCTGAATCTGAAGCAGCTCCCGATCAAGGCCATTCCGCCGCTTCGTCGGGCCGAGGCGCCTGCACCGCCGGCGCCCGCCGCGCCGCAACCCGCGCTGCCGCCGGGATTGCCGGTGCTGGCCCGCATTCCCAACATACCGTCGCCGGACGCCGTCAGGAGCGTCTGGCAGACCCCGATCGCGACGACGGCCGAGCCTGAACTCAGTCCGCATCTTCAGCTGCTGATCGAGAACATCGAGCAGCTGCCGGGAGACCACGGCAAGGTGGCGCTCCTGCTGTCGGTTGAGGGCGGCGCCGGCGGCAGCACCGTCGCACGGTCGCTGAACCGATCCGCCGTCAAGAACGGCACGCTCAGCGTCCTGATCGAGATGGAATCCAGGCGCGCCGAGGCCGCGCCGCCGCAAGGATCGGGGATCATCAAGGCCGATCTGCCGTCCGTCGTCGAACTGCTGGGCGCCAGCAGCAAGACGCCACCCTATCCGCCGGACGATATTCGCGCCGATTTCGGCCTGATCATCGTCGACGCATCGTCGCTTGCCCTGCAGCCGGCCGCGGTGGCGCTGGCTGCCCATGCCGACCTCGTGATCCTCGTGGTTCGCGAAGGGGCTGCCAACTCGGCTGCGATCGGCAAGGCGCGGGCCGATCTATCCGGGTATGGTTCGGTCCCGACCGCGCTGGTCGTCAATCGCGTGGCGGTCAATGCCGCCGTTCGCGGTCCCCGGGACGAAGCGCTGGGCCTGGCGAGCTGAAGGCGGTACGGCTGGAGCTAGAGCCTTTTCCGTTCCGATAGTATCGGAACGCGGTTCTGGATCCTTGTTTTGACGCGTTTTCTTCACGCGAGCCGGTATCCACTCCGCTCGAAAAACGCTTCTAGTCGTTGCTGTCCGCAACGCGGACCGCGTAGGCGTCACCTTTCGACGGCCACAGATGCGACAGCACCAGAATGGATGGGTCGACGCCGGTCCGCCGCCGGCACAGCACGTTGAGCGCGATGGTGGCGACGACCAGCGAAACCGTCGCCGAGATCGCGGCGCCGAGCACGCCGAGCCAGGGAATCAGCACGACAAATCCCAGCAGCCGCAACGCCACATTGGCTGCGACAACGGGAACGTAATCGCGCTCATGGCCTGTCAGCTGCAGAACAGCAGCAGAGGGCCCGCCCGCCGCCTGGAAGGCCGTTCCGATCGCGAGCACGATCAACACCCACTGCTGCGCCGCAAAGTGCGGTCCGAACAGGCCGAGCAGATGGGGGGCGCCCACCCAGACAATGACGAGGCCGCTGAGCACGCAGAGCGCGGTCACCTCGGCCATCAGCTTCAGCGTATGTTCGAGCTCGTCGTGATTCTTGCTGAAGTACAGCGAGGGGAGCCGGCGCGCGCCGAACGTGTACAGCGCAGCCGACAGCATGGCGAAGATGTTGGCCAGCCGCGAGGCGGCGAAATAGACGCCGGCGGTGGCCGGATCCAGCATCCAGTAGACCAGGATGACGTCGAAATACTGGTTTGCCGCTTCGAGAATGGAGGCGAGCCAGAACCGGAATGCGCTCTTGTTCCAGCGCGAGGTCTCGAAGCGCGCCGTGACCGACCGCAGGTTCGGCAGCACCCGCACGATCGATACGATCTGCACGACGAGCCCGAGGGCCATCGCAGCCGACATCGCGCTGAACAGCTCGGCGGGGGTAAGCTGCCGGTGGCCGAACAGCACTGCGATCAGGAACAGGACGACGGCGACGCGCCAGAAGAACTCCCGATTGCCTTCGCCCATCAGGATGCTGACCAGGGATCGCGCGATCTGGCTGCCGAGCATGAGCCCTGCATTGACCGCGGTGAACGCCGAGACCGACAGGATCAAGAGCCACCACTCGCCGCGAATGCCTGCCACCGCGGCGATCGCGGCGATCGAAATCAGCATCCCGATCGCTGAGTTCTTCAGGCTCGTCAGCAGCACACCCTTGGTGAAGGCGGTCTGGCCGCGCACCTCATACTCATTGAGAAACCGAACCAGGAGCAGCTCCTGGCCGACCAGGCCCACGACCGAGGCGATCTGGGCGACGGAGAGCAGGGTTGCGAAGTGTCCAAACGCGTCGGGCGTCATCGCCCGCGCGGCCAGCGAGAACAACGCGAATGCGAGCCCGCCGCTGCCAACCTTGAGCAGGATGGTCCCGGCAACGCCGCGCGTGACGTCGCGCCGTAACAATTGGAGCACGGAGGCAATCACCAGAGATGTCTCAATATCCAGTCGGGGCTGTTGACCGTAGCAATCGGTGAAGCCTGGAGTGTTAATGTTCTCTTGCTAAGATTCCGTTCCTTTCGAATGGCTTCCGGGCCCAACGCAGTTGTGAACGGGGCCAGGTCGCGTTGCTCCATTCTGGAACGGCGCCGTCTGCCCTGTCTCCAAACGGCGCAGGTTGGATTTGCCTCCGGCGCCCAGTCCAGTGGCGCGGACCTTGCCGGATGAGACTGCGCTTGCGCGTCAACGCCATCTGTCGCAGCTCGATGGCCTGGCAATCGCCTCGCCATCCCGCTGCGGAGCCTGCAAAGGTTCGGTTTCATGGCCGACCGTCGTGCAAGCCATGTGCCGAGAGACCGCTCATCGTGGTCCGGACGTTTTCATTAACCTCGATTCTGGAACTCGCCGTGCTCGATCGGCAAGGCGGCAGCGCAGGCAAGGAAATTGCAGTTCTGCGGCCAACCAGAGCTTTTCCCGTTCCGATGGAATCGGAACGGGGCTCTAGATTCTTGTTTTGACGCGTTTTCTTCACGCGAACCGGTATCCACTTCGCTCGAAAACGCTCTAGCCGTCGGAGCGGACAAACATGATTGCCGAGAAAAGTGCGACCAAGCCGATCGTGGCCTGCGAGGCCGAGGTCATCGAAGCGGACGTCGCAATTGTCGGAGCCGGTTTGGCAGGCTCGCTTGCAAGGGCTGTGCTCGCCCGAGCCGGGTACCGGGTCATCCTGATCGACAAGCGTTCGATCCCGCCGGACGAATTCCGCGTCGAGAAGATCGCCGGACGGCAGATCGATATCCTGCGCCGCCTCGGCTTCATCGACGACGTCGAGGCCATTGCCGCGCCTTATGACCAGGTGCTCAACATCAGGAGCGGCAAGCTGGTCGATATCGGCGTCGGCCGGTCCTACGGGATTTCCTATGCCAACCTCGTCAACATGGCACGCGGCCTGACGCCCGATGCGTCGAGCTTCCTGCTCGACCAGGTGACCAATGTCAGCGGCAGCGAGGAACGTCAGCAGTTGACGCTGGCCTCCGGAAAGCGCGTCGTCTCGCGTCTGGTCATTCTGGCGACCGGCATGACAAACATGCTCGGCCACAGTCTCGGAATGCGCCGGCAGATGCTTGCCGCGCGCCACTCGGTCTCGTTCGGCTTCACGATCGCACGGCCGGACAACGCGCCGTTCGATTTCGATGCGCTGACCTGCTATGGCGAGGAGGCGGCTGACGGTGTCGACTATCTCAGCCTGTTTCCGATGTCGGGCGGCATGCGCGCGAACCTGTTCATGTTCCGCGATCCGACCGATCCGATCATGCGCGAGCTGCGCCGCGACACCAGACGGACGCTGCTTCGCCTGATGCCGGGATTGCAGCCCTATCTCGGCGATTTCGAGGTGGTCGGCCAGGTGCAGAACTGGGTCATGGATCTGACTGTGACCGAGGGCCATCTGCAGCCGGGCGTCGTGTTGATCGGCGATGCGTTTCAGACCAATTGTCCCGCAGCCGGAACCGGCGTGGGCCGACTGCTGGTGGACGTCGAACGTCTTTGCACGGACTATGTGCCGCGCTGGCTGGAGACCGCCGGCATGGGCGTGGACAAGATTGCGCAGTTCTATTCCGATCGGGACAAGCTCGCCGCCGATCAGCACTCGCTGCAATTGGCGAACTTCCGCCAGGCCTTGACGTTGAACACCGGTGTGCGCTGGAACTTGCGGCGGAAGCTGCACTTCCTGCGCCGCATGATCACCCACCGGGTGGACCGGATTCATCCGGGATGGGTGATGCGTGTCCGCAGCGCGCTCCGCTAGGCGAGTCGTCGCGCCGAGATCATGTTCACAATGTGCTGCAGCGCGATGATGATCCGAGCCGATCTCATCGCGCTCTAGCGCGTGCCGGTCGAGGTGCGGACCGGCCTGAGGTCGGTCACACGCTTGGCGGCCTGCTTGATCCAGGGCGCCTGCTTCAAGGCAAACAGCGCGAGCGAGCCGGCCGCACTGCCGGCCTGCGTCACCGCCGACATCGGCGTCGGCTGACCGCCGAACTGCATCTTGTAGGGCTCGTCACCGATGGTGAAATCGAGCACGCGGTCGCCGCGCTCGACGCAATCCCTGGCGACGCTCTCGAATGTCAGCGCGCCGATCGATTGGCTCTTGTATCCCTCGATGTCGAACGCCGTCATGACGACGAGGACGCTGCCGCGGTGGACCAGCCCAAGCGCGGTGGCGATGACGCTGCCGTCCATCTTCATGGCGTAGAGCCGGGCAAAGGAGCCCATGCCGCGAAGCGCCACGCTCGAGTAGAAATCGAAATACTCCGGTCGCTGCAACAGGTCGCCATCACCCTGTTCGTGAAACCGCGGTCCGCGAAACTTTCTCATCGTCTCCATGGCTTCGCCGATGGAAGCGCTGTCGTCGCAGCATGAGAAGGTGAGTGTGCCCTTCTTGTGGATCTGGCGCCGTTTCTTTGCCAACTCCTTCTGATACGACTTTCCCAATGCATTGATCTGCCATTGCTCGAACGGCGCGACCAGGACCGTCGCGTAAGCATTGGTATCCATCAGGCTGCGGTGGGGCGCGCCGATCAGATTCTCGATCCGCATCCTCGCATCGAGCAGCTTGGGTATGCGCAGCAGGTCGAACGGCCGCAGCAGCTGTCGAAGCCTTTCGCAGGCAGCCTGGTCTTGCAGCAGGTCGGTGAAGGTCGCGATGCTGCACACCGGCGACAGATAGTCGGACACGCGGAGATCGGCGAATTCGATGGTGCGCATCGGGCCGCGCCGCACGCGCAGCATCGGCAGCACGGCCGCAAGCGACTTGTTCGCACGATGGCGGACGGCGACGACCAGCGGTCTGGCCGACGCGGCGGGAGCGAGCTTGCGGTAAAGGCTGTCCAGCCATAGCGGATGTTGGAAGGCGGTCGCGTCCGAGCCTTCAAATAACGTCACGTACTCTTCAGACAGGAAGTCGAATGCGTCGTCGATGCTGACATCGAACGCGTCATCATTCTTGTTCATGTGAGACCAAACAAAACGACAGTTTCAAAGCGCCGATTGAATCCGGCACGCCGCCCTTATAGCAAAGGTCGATCGGCTCGGGCAGCGGCAGAATACGATTTGTATTAGGGTCCAGACTCAATTGAGCCAATATGCGACGAGAGCGGCGAGATGAACAGCGGCCAAAAAATTACGGGCGAGC
>NZ_JASAUT010000005.1:0-320275 GCF_029952935.1 Bradyrhizobium sp. Mp19
TCTTTCGGCGGCTTCGGCGGCTTCACCGCCGCCGGGATCAGGCTCGCATCGATCAATGTGCCCCGGCGCAGCACCAGCCCGCGCGCGTCGATCTGGCGCAGGATCTCGCCGAACAGCCTCTCCTCCAGATCGGCCTGCTGCAAAGCTTCGCGGAAGCGCCAGATCGTCGTGTGGTCGGGCGTCTCGTCACCGAGCACAAAGCCGCAGAATTCGCGGAACGAGGCCCGATCATCGAGCGCCTCCTCCAGCTCCGGATCAGACAACCCATACCATTGCTGCAACAGCAACGCCTTGAACATCACCAGCCGTGGATAGGGCGGCGCTCCACGCTCCGGTTCAGCAAGGCTGCGCAGCACGCACTCCACAGCCGCCCAATCGACCAGCTCGCAAATCCGCCTCAGCACCGAACTCCCTTTCCCCCGCCGCGACACCAGCGCATCTGCGAAGCTCGCTTGACCAACCTGCCGATACGCCATCCCCGCCTCCCCCTTCAGATCGGTCTTAGAGAATCGCAGATTCGCCTTTGCGCAAAGCCCTCGCTTGCGGGGAGGTCGTATCGCATCGAAGATGCGATACGGGTGGGGGCTCTCTCCACGGAACGACTCGCGGAGAGAGCCCTCCCCGCAAGCGTAGGGCAATCGCATATGACCCTTCGGCGGCTGCGGAGGTAACTCGGCCTCGTGGTTCGAGACGCGCCGCAAGCGGCGCTCCTCACCATGAGGGTCTACGATTTTGCCGCAAAACAAGATCCTCATCCTGAGGAGCCCGCCGAAGGTGGGCGTCTCGAAGGATGGCCGCAAGGGACGCTGCCCGACAGATTTCTTTTCATATGCGATTGCCCTGCCCGCAAGCGGGAGAGGGAGCGCACCTTCTCCGCGATGACTGTCCGACCTTACAGGATCGCGCCTTAGCGCGGCTTGGGCATGCGCTTGAACTTGACGCTCTTGCCGTCGGCCTGGCGGGTGGCGATGTAGCCGGCCTCGAGGCACGCCTCGCGCTGCGGCATCTTCTCCTGCGGGCTGCGCAACGTCTCCCACCACGACGCCCTATGCGCGGCGCGCGGCAGCGCCGCGTCGATGATCGCCTCGATCTCCTCGAAGGTCAGCACGAATTCGGGCAGATGCTGCTTCTTCAGATAATCCCGCAATGCGTCGTAGTCGTTCACAACGTCCTCGATGACAAAAATCCGGCAACCACCCGTTAACCCATTCGGCGGCTGCTGTCGCCATTTAAGGCGACAACAACATTTCCCGATGCATGACGGCGCTTTGGAGCGGAACATGCGATTTCGGCGGGGAAAGGACGCAAGGCGGCGCTGGCGGCTATCGGCAAAGCTGCTGATCGCCTCGTCGGTTGCGACCGTCCTCGGCTTCTCCGCGGTCTGCGCCGGCGTGATGTTCGACATGCGCCGCGGCGAGGAGGAGCTGGCCCGCCGCACCCTGGAGAATCTGGCGTCGGGTATCGAGGCCGACATCAGCCGCAACATCGAGCTCTACGACCTGTCGCTGCGCGCGGTCGCCAGCAATCTCGAGATGCCGGAGATCCGCAATATCAGCAAGGAACTGCGCCAGCTGATCCTGTTCGACCACGCCGCGACCGCAAAACATTTCGGCGCGATCCAGGTGTTCGACACCAAGGGCAATCTGACCATCGACGCGGCGAGCCTCGATCCGCGGCCGGAGAACCGCAGCGACGAGGAGTATTTCACGGTCCAGCGCGACAATCCCGATGCCGGCCTTTACATCAGCCGGCCGATGCTGCATCGCGGCGCCTACGCCATCGTGCTGAGCCGGCGCATCGTCGACGACGAGGGCCGCTTCCTCGGCGTCGTGGTCGGCTCGATCCGCTTCAGCTATTTCCACGATCTGTTCGGGCGGCTGAACCTCATGCCGGGCGACACCATCACCGTGCTGCGCAACGACCGCACCATCATCATGCGGACGCCGTTCGATCTCGATGTGATCGGCAGGAACCTCGCGGAGCAGCTGGACTGGAAGGCCGAGAACCTGAAGATGGGCGGCGCCTTCTCCGGCAAGGGCCCGGTCGACGACACGCCGCGGCTCTATGTCAGGCGCGGCAGCTCCGGGCCGCTTTACGTGGTGGTCGGCAAGCCGCTCGAAGCCGTCTTCAACCTCTGGCGCACCGAGGCCGTTCGCATCGGCGCGATCATGGCGTTTCTGATCCTGTTCGTGCTCAGCGCAACGCTGGTCCTCGCCCGCGAGATCGTCCGCCGCGCCGACGCCGAGGACAAGCTCGAGGAGATGGCGACCACCGACGCCCTCACCGGCCTGAAGAACCGGCGCAAGTTCGACGGCGAGATCGAGCGCGAATGGCGCCGTGCCGGCCGCTACGGCCAGCCGGTCGCGCTATTGATGATCGATGCCGATCATTTCAAGGCCTACAACGACACCTATGGGCATCAGGCCGGCGACCAGGTGCTGGTCGGGATCGCGATCTGCATTTCGGATGCGGTGCGTCGCGCCGGCGATTGCCCGGCGCGCTTCGGCGGCGAGGAATTCGCCGTGCTGCTGCCCAACATGACCGCGCTCGAGGCCTTCAACCTGGCCGAGACCATCCGCCACAAGGTCCAGCAATGGTGCGCGGGCGAACTGACCACGACGGTCAGCATCGGCGTCGCCAGCATGCGGCCGACCGCGGGCCAGCAATGGTCCGACCTGATCGAGGCCGCCGACAAGGCGCTCTACGCCGCCAAGGCCAACGGCCGCAACCAGTCGGTGCTCGCAACCGTGCCGAAGATCGCGCTGGTGGCGTGAGGGAGAGTTGCGCGCACTGGTCTTACGGTTCGCCGTCGTAACGAAGCCCATGTCGCACCACATCCACATCGTCGTCCCGGCGAAGGCCGGGACCCATAACCACCGCATGTGATTGTGAACGGAATTGTGGCCCCAGCGTCGCGCAACAATGAGCATTTGGGGTAATGGGTCCCGGCCTTCGCCGGGACGACACCGAGTTTGTTGCGGCGTCGAGACACACATCGCCATTCTGAACGCACGGCAGCCGCGTTCACGCCACCTCAGCCCCGCCGCTTCTTCTTCGGCTTCTTGCCGAACTTCGGCTTCGCCGACACATCCGGCCACTGCGTGCGTCCGGCGTGACTGGACTTTCCCGGATGCTTCTTTTTCTTCCCGAACCGTGGCTCGTCGCCGGATTTCGGCCTGAAGCCTTTTCCGTCCCGATCGGACCGGAACGAGTCCCTGGATTCCTTTTTTGACGCGTAGTCCTGGCGCGAACCGCTCGCGCCTTCGCTCGAAAACGCTCTGGCCTCGCGATCCGGCTTGCCGCGCCGCTTTCCTGCCCCCTCGTCGCGCGGCTCGTCGCCGCGCGGCGCGCTGTATCCGCCGTCGTCATTGTCGCGCCAAGGATCGTGCCAGGGCTTGCGCGCCGGCTTCTCGCGCACCTCTCCCTGCGGCGCATCGGCCAGCGGCTCGATGCGGATGCTGTCTTCCTTGTCCGGACGCTTGATCTTGACCGCGAAGGAATCCGCGACCCGCGTGGCGATCTCGAACTCGGTGGTCGTGTCCATGATCTTGATCGCGCCGATATCGCGCTTGTCGATGCCGCCGCGGCGGCAGATCATCGGCAGCAGCCAGCGGGCTTCGGCATTCTTCCGGCGCCCGATCGCGGCGCGGAACCAGACGGTGGCCTCCTCCATGCCATGACGCGCGGAGGACTTGCCGGTCTTCGATCGCGGCCCGGCGGCACGATCATCGCGGCGCGAGGCCCGCTCGCCGCGGCGATCGTCGCGGTCCCGGCTCCGTCCTTCGCCGGGATCGAGAATGTCTTCGGGCGCAGGCAGCCGCGCGCGATAGAGCCGGGCGAGCGCTGAGGCAATCGCCTCGGGCGAACGTTCGGCGAGCAAGGCCTGCGCCAGTGCCAGATCGTCTGATGTCGCCTCCTCGGAGAACACCGCATCCTGCAGCAGGCGATCATGGTCGAGCTTGCGGATCTCCTCCGCCTGCGGCGCGGAGCCCCAGGCCACATCGATGCCGGCGAGATCGAGCAGCAATTCGGCGCGCCGCCGCCGTGCCGGCGGCACCAGCAGGATGCTGACGCCCTTGCGGCCGGCGCGGCCGGTGCGGCCCGAGCGATGCTGCATGACCTCGGGATCTTTCGGCAAATCCGCGTGAATGACGAGATCGAGGCTCGGCAGGTCGATGCCGCGCGCCGCGACGTCGGTCGCGACGCAAACCCGCGACCGTCCGTCGCGCAACGCCTGCAGCGCCTGGGTCCGCTCGTTCTGGGTCATTTCACCCGACAGCGCGGCGACGGAGAACCCGCGCTCGAGCAGCGCCGCCTGCAAATGCCTGACGGCCTCACGGGTGTTGCAAAACACCAGCGCGCTCGGCGCCTCGTGGAAACGCAGCACGTTGACGACGGCGTGCTCGACATCGTCGGCAGCCACCCGGATGGCGCGGTACTCGATATCGGCATGGCCGCCCTCGTCGCCCGCGACCTCGATCCGGAACGCCTGCTCCTGATACTGCTTGGCGAGCGCAACGATGCCGCGCGGGAACGTCGCCGAGAACAGCAAGGTGCGGCGGGTGTCTGGCGTGGTCTCGAGGATGAATTCCATATCCTCGCGGAAACCGAGATTGAGCATTTCATCGGCCTCGTCGAGCACGACGACCTTGAGTTCCGAAATGTCGAGACGGCCGCGCCGCAAATGGTCGCACAACCGGCCGGGCGTCCCGACCACGATGTGGGCGCCCTCGGCGAGCTCGCGCTGCTCGCGGCGCGGGTCCATGCCGCCGACGCAGGAGACGACGCGGGCATCGGCATGCTCATAGAGCCACGCAAGCTCGCGCTGAACCTGCAAGGCGAGCTCGCGGGTCGGCGCGACGATCAGGGCCAGCGGGGCGGCAGCCGGCTCGAACCGCTCGGCGCCGTCGAGCAGGTCCTTTGCCATGGCCAAGCCGTAGGCAACGGTCTTGCCCGAGCCGGTCTGGGCCGAAACCAGGAGGTCGCGGTCGACGGCGTCGGCGGCGAGCACCGCGAGCTGGACAGGGGTCGGTTGATCGTAGTTGCGCTCGGCCAAGGCGCGGGCGAGCGGCGAACTTGTGGTCGGGAACGGCACGGGATGGGAAACCTTGATTGGTCCGGGCGCAGAACGTCGAGCGGGACGACCTGGAGCTGCGTACCCGGCAGGCGGCACAGCCGCATGACGATTTGGGGTGCTTTACGCCAAGACCGACCAAATCGCCATGCCCCCGTCGCAGAAAAGCTGGCGCGGATCAGGCTGGCTGCCCGATCGGGGGCCGTAGGGCCGGTCAGCGCGATGGCGCGTGACGGCTTCGCCTGACCCGCAAAACCCGTCTGCTCGGCGAGAGCCGCCGCTACTTGCCGCCTTGGCGCATGTGAGAGGTCAAGAGGGAACGACAACGGGACGAGCACCGTTGCGGGACTCCTTAGTCGCTACATCACTTCGCCTTGAGCGCCTTCTCGTGGCTTTCAAGCGCCGCTGTCATCAGCTTCGGCAATTGCGCGGCATAGACCTCGATGAAGGTGGCATCGCCGCAGGCCTCCGGATCGCGCGCGGCCTGCTCGGCAACGCGCGCGGCCCTGGCCTCGCATTTCGCGAACATGTGCCAGAACCAATCGGCATTCTTGCCGAGTGCCGGCTTGTTCTTCTTGATGACGGCGGCGCCGACCGCGCTCATCGCGCTGACGACGCCGGCGCCCAGCGTGCTGATGGCGCGCGCGTTAAGGATATCCTCGCGCCCTTGCGCGGTGGCGTTGGTCGCGGTCGCTCGTCCCTTGGCCGGCATGCTGTGAGCTCCTTCGATCCCTGTGGCGGGCGCAGCATCGGCCGCGGAAGTTGAGGAAGGCTCAAGGGGCATGGTTGAAAACCGCTATGGATTTCATTCCGGTTTTATGCACTTCCGAACGATCGGGCCTGGAGGGGAGTTTGCCCTCTCCTCCGCCGCGAGAATCCGTCAGTTGCCGTTACCCTTTGGCGCCGTAGCGGCGGATCAGCTGATCGGCGACATCGTCGAGATCAGTGCCGACGACCTGCGGCTGCGGGCCGACGCCGAGCACATCGTTGCCGGGCCGCTTGATCAGCGCGGCCTCCCAGCCGGCGGCGACCGCGCCGAGCGTGTCCCAGGTGTGGCAGGCGATCAGGCAGAACTCCGAGGGCTTTGCCCCGAGCTCCTTCTCGACATAGGCATAGGCCTGCCGCGACGGCTTGTGGTGCTTGACGCCGTCGGCCGAGAAGCGCCGCTCGAACAGATCGACGATGCCGCCATGGGTCAGCTGCCGGGTCTGCACCTCGAGCAGATTGTCGGTCAGCGTGAACAGGCGGAAGCCCGCCGCGCGCAGCTTGCGCAGCGCGCCGGGCACTTCGCCGTGCGGCGGCATGGTGGAGAATTTCTCGGTCAGCTCCTGCTTGTCTGACTCGTTGATCTTGATGCCGCGGGTGTCGGCCAGCATCTTCATGACCGCGGCGCCGATATCGGTGAAGGGCACGTAGCACCCGGCCACCGTGAGCGAGGCCGAGTACATGATGAAGTTGGCGAACCACAGCCGCATCGCGCTCTTGTCGTTGAAGATGCGCGCGAACACCGGCTCCATGGTCTCGAGGTCGAGCAGGGTTTCGTTGACGTCGAACACAATCAAGGGAAGTGCCGCCATTTTGTTGGACTCCTGTCGTTTGGTTTTTGCTGGTCTCAGCCCCTGTCCTTCATCCGGCTGCGGTGCGCAGCCTGCTTGGCGCGGTTGCCGCAGATCGCCATGCTGCACCATCGGCGCGCACGCGCCCGCGTGTGGTCGGCAAACATCAGCGTGCAGGCCGGGCCCTCGCACGCCTTGATGTCGGAGAAGCTTTCCTCGCAGACGACCCTGGCCATCGCTTCCCCGATCGGCAGCAGCAATGTTTCGGCCGAACGCCAGCGCCGCGTCCGCTCCAGCGCGAAACCGTCATGGCCATCACCGCCGTCCTTTTGGCGATGCGCCACGATCCGGCTAAACGCCTGATCGTTTTCCAGCAGCCGGTTCAGCGGCTCGAGCTCCTTGAGCGCCCGCGGCGTCAGCGGCCGGCCCATATGCTTGCGGACGAAGCCGCGGAACCATTCGCGCAAATCGCGGGCCTGACCGGCGGCGTTGTCGAGCTCGCCAGGCGTCGCGCGCGCCTTGAGCTCGTCGAGCACATCGGGCGGCGCCAGCTGCGCCTGCGCGAGCCAGCGCAGCAGGCCGTCGCCATCGGCGATCCAGTCCACCGGCGTATCGACCGGCGTCGCGATCGAATTGATGAAATCGAGGCCCAGGCTATCTGCGATGAACATCGCGGGCGGATGGGATTGCACGGTGACGGCCTCCTGACGGCTTCCTGACGGCTTCGTCAGTCACGAAACAGTAACCTGATAAAATGCATTTGACAAGTTACGCGTCATGAGCCATAAGCGAGATAACCTATCAAACTGCATTTTAAGGGTTACGGCCGACACCGGCCTGAAACGAGGGAGCGGACAATGTCGAACGAGAATGTCAGCGTGGTGCTTGCCCATGGCGCGTGGGCCGACGGCTCGAGCTGGGCGCGGGTGATCACGGCGCTCGACGCCGAGGGCATCGCGGCGGTGGCGGCGCCGCTGCCTCTCACCTCGCTCGCCGACGACGTCGCCGCGCTGAACCGAACCCTGGACCGCGTCGCGGGCCCGGTGGTGCTGGTTGGCCATGCCTATGCCGGCGCCGTGATCGCCGAGACCCGCTCGCCGCGCGTCAAGGCACTGGTCTATGTCGCGGCGCTGGCGACGGATGAAGGCGAGACGGTCGCCGACGTGTTCTACCGGCTGCCGCCGCATCCGTTCGCGCCCAAGCTCGCGCCCGACGCCAATGGCCTGATCTGGCTGCCGGAGCCCGCTTTCGCAGCGGCCTTCGCGCAGGGCGCGCGGTCCGAGGACCTCGCGGTGCTCGCCGCGGTGCAGCGGCCGATCTCGCCGGCCTGCATCACCGTGCCTGTCGGCCGCCCCCTCTGGAAGGACGTCCCGAGCTGGTTCCTGATTGCCGAGGACGACCGGATGATCGCGCCCGAGACACAGCGCAGCATGGCGGCACGAATGCAGGCGACCGTGCGCTCACATCCCGTCGATCACACCCCGATCGTCACCGCGCCGAAGCTCGTCACCGACATCATCCGGGAGGCGGTCGGCGCGGTCGCCGGGCAGGCCAAGTCCTGAACTCGCAAAACCACACCACACATCACGATCACAAGGAGTGACAGATGTCTCAGGTCAAATACCGCACCGCCGATGTCGATGGCTTCAACATCTTCTATCGCGAAGCCGGCTCGGCCGGCGCGCCGAAGCTGCTGCTGCTGCACGGCTTCCCGAGCGCGGGCCATATGTTTCGCGATCTGATCCCGCAGCTCGCGGACAAATTCCACATCGTGGCGCCGGATTTGCCCGGCTTCGGCCAGTCGGACATGCCGCCGCGCGACAAGTTCAACTACACCTTCGAGCGCATCGCCGGCGTCATCGATCGCTTCACCGAGGTGATCGGCTTCGATCGCTTCGCGGTCTATGTGTTCGATTATGGCGCGCCGACCGGCTTCCGCATCGCGGTCAAGCATCCGGAGCGGATCACGGCGATCATCTCGCAGAACGGCAACGCCTATGAGGAAGGCCTCAGCGACGGCTGGACGTCGATCAAGGCCTATTGGCAGAATCCCTCGCTGGCGAACCGCGACGCGCTGCGCGCCTTCCTGACGCCGGACACCACGCGCTGGCAGTACACCCACGGCACCTCGGATCCGGCGGCGGTGTCGCCGGACGGGCAGAACCTCGACAATTACTACATGGCGCGCCCCGGCGCCCACGACGTGCAGCTCGATCTGTTCGGCGACTACAAGAGCAACGTCGCGCTCTACCCCACCTTCCAGACTTACTTCCGCACCCACCAGCCGCCGTTCCTCGCAGTGTGGGGCAAGAACGATCCGTTCTTCCTGCCGCCGGGCGCCGAGGCCTTCAGGCGCGACAATCCGAAGGCGGTCGTCAAATTCCTCGACACCGGCCACTTCGCGCTGGAGACGCATGCCGACGAGATCGCGCAGGTCATCCGCGAGTTCCTTAGCCGCTGACTCAAGGATGTCCGCACCCACAACTCCATCCGCGTCATTGCGAGCGAAGCGAAGCAATCCATAGCTCCGCACAACGGAAGGATGGATTGCTTCGTCGCTGTCGCTCCTCGCAATGACGAACCTCCATCTACTCAGTCGCCGAACCACCAAGGAAATGCACATGACCCAATCCGTCGCCATCGTGACCGGCGCAAGCTCCGGCATCGGACGCGCCACCGCGCTGCGGCTCGCGCGGGATTTTTCCGCCATCGTGCTCGTCGCGCGCAGCGGCGAGAGGCTGCGCAAGGCCGCTCAGGAGATCGAAGGTCGTGGCAGCACGCCACTGGCGCTCGAGCTCGATCTCGCCAGGCCTGATGCCGCCGATGAAGTCGTCAAGGCCACGCTGGATCGCTTCGGCCGCATCGACGCGCTGGTCAATGTCGCGGGCGCCGTGCCCGGGCTCGATCTGTTCGAGATGACCGATACGCAATGGGACGCCGGCCTCGCGCTCAAATTCCACGGCGCCAGGCGGCTGACGATCCGCGCCTGGGACGCGCTGAAAGCGTCGCAAGGCGCTGTCATCTTCACCTCAGGCAATGCCGCCGTGATGCCGCGCGCAGGCGCCGCCGCGGTGGGCACGATCAACGCCGCGATCGAGGCACTTGCAAAAGCCTTCGCCGAGCGCGGCATCGACGACGGCGTGCAGGTGAACTGCGTGTCGCCGGGCGCCGTGATGACCGGACGCCGCCTCGCGATGCTGGAGAAGGCCGCGGCGGCAAGGCAGGTCGATGTCGACACCGCCAAGGCCGGCTTCCTCAGGCAGGCCGGCATCAGGCGGTTCGGCACGCCGGAGGAGATCGCCGACCTCGTCGCCTATGCCGTGTCGCCGCCGGCGCGCTGGATGACCGGCACCGTGCTGCGCATGGATGGCGGCGAGATCAGATCCGTCTGAGGTCGCCGCGCCTACGCCGCCGTGACGCGCCAGATCACGTTGCCGACGTCGTCGGCCACCAGCAGCGAGCCGTCGGGGCCGAGCGCGACGCCGACCGGGCGGCCGTACGACACCTTCTCGTCAGGCGCGAGGAAGCCCGACAGGATGTCGCGCGCCGGCCCTGCGGGACGGCCGTTCGCGAACGGCACGAACACCACCTTGTAGCCCGACAGCGTCGAGCGATTCCACGAGCCGTGCTGGCCGATCACCATGCCGTCGGGGAATCCCGGCAGCGTGCCTTGCGGCATCCAGCACAGGCCCAGCGAGGCGGTATGGCCACCGAGCGCGTAGTCCGGCTGGATCGCCCTGACGACCATCGCCGGATCCTGCGGCACGCGATCGTCGACGGTCTTGCCCCAGTAGCAATAGGGCCAGCCGTAGAAGCCGCCGTCACGCACCGAGGTCAGATAGTCCGGCGGCGTCTCGTCACCGAGGCCGTCGCGTTCGTTGACGACGGTCCAGAGCACATTGGTGGTCGGCTCCCACGCGATGCCCACCGGATTGCGCAGGCCGCCGGCGAAGATGCGGCTGGTGCCCGCGACGAGATCGAGCTCATAAATCGCGGCGCGGCCTTCCTCGACCGCAAAGCCGCTCTCGGCGATGTTGCTGAGCGAACCGACACCGGCATAAAGCTTCTTGCCGTCGGCACTCGGCAGCAGGCTGCGCGTCCAGTGCCCGTCGGGCTTGAAGCTGACGAGCTTGCGTCCCTGCGCGGTGATGCGATCGGCGCCAGCGGCATAGGGAAACGCCACCACGCCGTCGGTGTTGCCGACATAGAAGGTGTCGCCGACCAGCGCCATGCCGAACGGCTGGCTCAATCCTTCCATGAAGGCGCCGCGGCTTTCGGCGACGCCGTCGCCATCGCGGTCGCGCAGCAGCGTGATGCGATTGGCGCTGACGCCGAGCGCCGCGGCGCGCCGCATCGTCGCCTGCATCGCGTAGTGGAAGACGCTGCGCGGCGTGCCAGCGATCTGCGTCGCCTCCGCGATCAGCACGTCGCCGTTGGGCAGCACGTTGATCCAGCGCGGATGATCGAGCCCGGCCGCAAAGGCGTTGACCTTGAGCCCGGGCGCGGCGACCGGCTTCTGGTCCTTGTCCCAGCCCCGCGCCGTCGGCATCTTGAGCGTCGGGATCGCGCCCTGCGGCTTGGCCTGCGGGATCTGCGGCGCGCTGCCCCAGGCCGGCGCGGGCTGCGCGCCCTGCATCCGCCGCCACGCCAAGGCGCCGGCCCCGATCGCCGCGACGACGCGGGCAAAAACTCCAGACGTGCTCATGAACTTCCCCTGTATTTGCGCCGTGTTAGCGCGCCTTGTCATTCCCTTGCCGACCGGCCGCGGCCCGCAGCAGCATTCGCATAATGCCGGCCCTGATGACAGTAGTTATACGATCTTCGCAGCCGCGCACGAATCGGGGAGACTGGCTGTACGCTCCCTTGTCAGGGCGTTTTCCTCCCTGGACCTTGCCCGCCGCAGTGGCGGGCTTCCTTTTCCGAACCGCCCCGGTTTTTCGAGGCGCCGCTCGCGCATGCGCCGTTATAGCCATGGAAGCATAACGCGGGCCGGCGACCGATGCATCCTGCCGTGCAGAGCCTGGCTGTGCCCTCCCGGAGCACAAGCCCCTTCACAAGAACCTGATCCCACGCCCGCGCAGATTTGCCCTTGCGAGATGCATGGCAGATCAGGAACGCCGCTCCATGGCGGTCGTTGGTCGGGACACCAGCAAGGAGAGTGTGAATGCAACGAAAGACCAAGATATTGTCCCTCGCCGCGGCGTCCCTGATCGCAACAACGGCAGGCGCGTTCGCACAAGGCTACTATCCTTACGGGAACCCTGGTCCGAGATATTACGGCGGCCCCCGCTATCAGGCCGTGCAGCCTGATGTGATGTACTCTCCGGCGGAGCCGGGCTGGTACGGTTCATTCAACGGCACCAACCATCCAACGCCGAGCTCGACCCAGGGTGACGTGGGTCCTGAAGGGAACAACAATGGTACGCTGACCGGCGTCTACAGGCGCTGGTAGCCACGCGAATTTGAGGCCCGTCGCCCGGCTTGAGCGACGGGCCTTTTTGCTGTTCCACGTTCCACGTATGCAAAACGTGGCAACGTGAGGTTCGGCTTTTCTGCTGAGGCGTTACTTCACCATCGCGCCGTAGACGATGTCCTGCACATTCTCGCGATAGTATTTGCGCAGTTCGCCCGGCGCCGCGGTTCCCACCACAACGACAAGGCGCTCCTTCGGATCGCAGAAAAACTGCGTGCCGTAGGCGCCGTTCCAGGTGAACTCGCCGGGATTGCCCGGCACCGACGACAGCCCCTCGCCGGTCCGCACCGCGACCGACAGCCCGAAGCCGAAGCCGCCGCGATGCGGTTCGACCGCGGCGACGTTGTTCTTGATCTCGGGCCCGAGATGGTTCGACGTCATGTGATGCACCGTCTTGGGGCTGAGGATGCGCTTGCCGTCGAGCTCGCCGCCATTGAGCAGCATCTGTCCGAAGCGCAGATAGTCGCCGACGGTGGCGAACGAGCAGGCGCCGCCGCAATCGAACCTGGTCGGCGTATCGAGCAGCTTGATGGCTTGCGGCTTGCCGGTGAGCGGATCGTTCGGAAACGGACGCGCCAGCCGCGCGCGCTGTGCGTCGGCCGGGTGGAACGTCGCATCCTTCATGCCGAGCGGCTTCCAGACATTGGCCGCGAGATAATCGCCGAGCCGCTGGCCGGAGACCTTCTCGACGACGGCGCCGAGCACGTCGATCGAGAAGCCATATTCGAACTCGGTCCCGGGCTGATGCACCAGAGGCAGCTGGGTGATGCGCTCGATGAAGGCCTGGGTATCGCCCTCGACCGCCGGCGCGGTGCCATCAGGATAGAGCCGCGCCAGCGCGCTCGAACTGTCGGGCCGGCCGCCATACATCAGGCCGGAGGTGTGGCGATAGAGATCGTGGATGAAGATCGGCTGCGCCTGCGGCTCCATCTTCAGCGAGCCGTCGGCCTGCTGCACGCCGACCTTCATGTCGGCGAACGCCGGATAGAACTCGGCGACCTTGGCCTGCAGCGGCAGCCTGCCCTGCTCCATCAGCGTCAGGCCTGCAACCGCCGCCATCGGCTTGGTCATCGACGCCAGCGCGAACACCGCGTCGATCGGCATCGGCGTGCCCTTCACCGGATCGAGCTGGCCATACGCCTTGTAATGCACGAGCTTGCCGTCGCGCGCGATCGCCACCACAGCACCGGGCACGCGCTTGGCCGCGATCTCGCGCGCGAAGAAGTCGTCGAGCCGCGCCAGCCCCCGCTCCGAGAAACCGACCTGGTGCGCCGACGTTTCCGGCAGCGGCGCGGCGTGGGCGATGCTGACAGCAAGGCTAGTGGCGGCGGCAGCCGCGGCAATGACGGTTTTTCTCATTGTTTCCTCACCGGGGGACCGCGGGCGATTTGTTATGGCGTTCGTTGCCCGCAGCTCGCAGCATTAGATCACGCCGGCGAGGGCGACAAGACTTCGCGGCGCGCGGCCGCGTCACGCGGGTGCATGCCTTCGCGAACGAAGAACGGCTCGACCTCGTGCTCGAACGTCTTCAGCGCCGCGCCGATCGCCTGGTGCATGTCGAGATATTTGTAGGAGCCGAGCCGGCCGCCGAAAATGACGTTCGGCCGCGACGCCGCCATGGCGTGATAGGACGCGAGCATGGCGCGGTCGGCGGCGGTGTTGATCGGATAATACGGCTCGTCGCTCCGGCCCGCGAAGCGGGAATATTCGCGGTAGATCGTCGTCCGCGCCTCCGCATGCGCGCGCTCCGGATGCAGATGCCTGAACTCGTGGACGCGGGTGAACGGCACCTCGGCGTCAGCATAGTTGATGACCGCGGCGCCTTGGTAGTCCGCGACGTCGTGCACCTCGCGCGCGAAGTCGACGGTACGCCAGCCGAGATGGCCGCAGGCATAGCCGAAGAAGCGGTCGATCGGGCCGGTATAGACCACGAGCTGCCGCGGATTGATGCGATCGCCGACGTCGAAATAGTCGACGCCGAGCCGGACGTCGATCGCGGGATGATCGAGCATCCGGCGGAATATCGCGGTGTAGCCGTCGAGCGGCATGCCCTCATAGCGGTCGGCGAAGTAGCGATCGTCGAAGGTGAAGCGGACCGGCAGGCGGCCGATGATGTCGGCCGAAAGCTCACGCGGGTCGGTCTGCCACTGCTTCTGCGTATAGCCGCGGATCAAGAGATCGTAGAGCGTGCGGCCGACCGAGGCGATTGCCTTGTCCTCGAGATTGCCGATCCCGGAGGCACCATGCCTCCCCGCGGCGCCGTGCACGGCCGCCTCCGCCGCGATCACGGCGCGGGCCTGCTCGGGCGTCATGGCGCGCCCGAACGCCGCGCACACGGTCGCAAGGTTGATCGGCATCGAATAGACGCGGCCCTTCGCCACCGTGAAGACGCGGTGACGATAGCCGGTGAACTCGGTGAAGCGGTGCAGATAGCGCCAGACGGTCTCGGAATTGGTGTGGAAGATATGCGTGCCGTAGCGATGCACCTCGACGCCGCTGTCAGGGTCGAGCTCCGAATAGGCGTTGCCGCCGATATGCGGACGGCGGTCGAGCACGCAGACGGAGCGGCCGAGCCTGCTCGCCACCTGCTCGGCGATCACAGCGCCGAAGAAGCCGGCCCCCACCACGACGACGTCGAAGCCATCTAGCTGCATGCGCTCTCGCCCCTCATGTCGGATCGCGACGGCGCCCGACGGAGCTTCAACGTGACGGCACGGCCGTTTCGGGCGAAATAAATCCGCCCATCAGGATAATTCCGAGCCCGGAACGGCCGGCTCGGCCGTTCAACTGACAGCATGCAAGGCGACGGAAATGCCCGCGCGAGCAGCAACCCCATCAAGCGCGGAGGTCCCATGTCCGTGATCTGCGTCCTGTACTCCAGCAACACCACCTATGATTCGCTGCGCGGCATCCTGGCGATGGCGGCCGCCGAGCTCGACCGGCTCGGGCACGAGGTCAAGATGCTCGATCTGCTGGCGCCGGATTTCTCGGCCCGGCTCAACGCCCTGCTGCCGCGGCGCGCCGAGACCATGGCGCTCGGCTTCTCCGGCATCGGGCTCGATATCCACACCAAGGACGGCAGATTGTTCTGGGACGTCGCCCAGATCCCCGTCTTCACCTGGTTCTGCGATCATCCCTGCTATTTCGCCCGGCGCCACGGACTCGAGAGCCGCTACACCGCGCATGGCTACGTGTTTCCGGACCACGCCGCATTCAACCGCGATCACCTGGGGGCCAATGGCGCTGTGTTCGCGACCCATATGGGCATTCCCGATCCCGGCTTCTTCAGCGGCCTGCCGCCCGAGAAGCGGAACGGCCGGCTGATCTTCGCCAAGTCCGGCTGGAATCCGGTGGCGCTCGAGCGCGGCTGGCGCAAGACGATGCCGCCAAAGCTGTTCGCGCTGCTGTTCGACGCGATCGCCGAGGCGCGCGGCAAGACCTGCGGCGCATTTCCGAAGATCATCGTCGACGTCGCCGAGCAGCATCTGGTCTATCTGAGGCCCGGCGGCGACCTGTTCAACGTGATCCTGACCCGGCTCGACAACTACACACGAGGCGTGCGTACCCGCGAGGTGGGCGCGGTGCTCGCCGACTATCCGGTCGACTTCATCGGCGGCGGCTGGAGCGATCTCGCCGTCAGCGGGCGTCCGGCCCGCGTGCTCGGCGCGATGACCTTCGATGCGATGCGCGAAGGCCTCGGCAGTTACCTCGCCGCGGTCTCGCTCAATCCCAATATCGATCTGTCGGTGCATGACCGGGTGTTCTTCGCGCTCGGCGCCGGCACCGTGCCGGTGTTCGACGCCAACCGCTTCTCGGCCGCGGAGATGCCGCATCTCGCCCGCTTCAGCTTCGGCCAGGACACGATGAGCATCGCCGCCGCCGTCGAGGCCGTGCTGGCCGATCCCTCAGCGGCGCAAGCGGCGGCCGCGACCACCTTGCGCGAGCTCTATCCGCGCTTCTCGATGCAGCGGTCGGTGCAGGACATCCACGAGATCACGATGTCGATCGCGGGCGCCGCCGGCGCCAGTTTGTTGCCGGCCGAGCCGGTGCCCGCCGGCGTCTGGACGCCGAAGCAGGCGGCCTGATCCACGCGCAGCTAGTAGCCCGCATGAGCACAGCGACATGCGGGGCCCGCACCAACGGTCTTCCCCGGATATCGCGGAGCTCATCCGGGCTACGCTTGATTGCCATTTCCGTGGCCACCTCGCGACGGCTGCGATACGCTGCACCCGTCACCTCCGATCGGGGCCAGCATGAACCGCCGCGCGTTTGTCTCGGGACTGGCCGTTGCCGCGGCGCTTGCAGGCTTCGCCGCGCCGGCTGCAGCCGACGGCAAGCGGGTGGCGCTGGTGATCGGCAACGGCACCTACAAAAGCGTGCCGGCGCTGTCCAATCCGCCGAATGATGCCGGCGATATCGCCGCCGCGCTGAAGCGCCTCGGCTTTGCCGTGACGCTCATCACCAATGCAGGCTTCGACGAGATGCGGCGCGGGCTGATCGCATTCGGGCGCAATGCCGCCGGCGCCGACATGGCGGCGGTGTACTTCGCCGGCCATGGCATGGAGATCAACGGCGACAACTGGCTGATCCCGATCGATGCCGAACTGAAGCGCGATACCGACGCCGCCAATGAAGCGATCAGCCTGCAAAGCGTGATGCTGCAGGTCTCCAACACCGGAAGTCTCGGCCTCGTCATCCTCGATGCCTGCCGCAACAATCCGTTCGCGGCGAAGATGAGCCGCTCGCTCGCCGCCCGCGCCGCTGCCAGCAGCGGGCTCGGCCGCATCGAGCCGGTCGGCAATGTGCTGGTCGCCTATGCCGCGCGCGACGGCACCATTGCGCTCGACGGCGACGGCCGCAACAGCCCGTTCGCCGCGGCGCTGCTCCGCAACATCGAGACGCCGGGCGTCGAGGTCACCTTCATGTTCCGCAACGTCCGCGACGACGTGATGGAGGCGACGCGCAACGCGCAGCAGCCGTTTGTGTACGGCTCGCTGTCGCGCAAGGCGATCTATCTCGTGGCCGCGCCGCCGGCCGACGACGCCGCCGCGAAGCAGGCGAACGCTGCGCCGGCAGCCGCCGCATTGTCTGCGCCATCGACGACGTCGGCCGGCGCGATCGATCCCGCGCTGGTCGGCACCTGGGAGATCATGGTGCCGGATGGTCGCGGCCAGTCGCGCTGGATCTGGCGGATCATGGCCGACGGCACCTATCAATTCCACGCCGAGCCTTCGCGCGCCGCGCGCCCGCACGAAGGCACCGTCAGCTTCGCTAACGGCCGCTGGACGCTGCATGCTCTGCGAGGACTGAGGAACTACAGCGACGGCGGCTCCTACGAGATCCGCGACGCCATTGCCGTGATCACCGGCAAGCTCGGCACCGGCTATTGGAAGCGCAGCGTGGAGTGAGTGGGCGCGGCGCGATGGTGCAGCCGCAAGCCTCGCCCCTTTCATAAATCCAGTTCACCCGTCGCCGGATAGGCCACCGTGCCGTCGCCCTGGACGACGGCGCCTTCGGTGAGGCGGGCGGGCTCGAGGCGCCCCTCCCCCATGATGTGGACGACGGTCTCGCCGGACGCAATGAGATAGTCGGCGACGATGCGGCGGTGGCAGCGCCACCACACCGCTTCCGAGCACATCATCGCACAGCGTTGCCGGCGCCCTTCGTCGCGCAGATGCTGGAGCGCCGCATGAAACTGCGGCGACAACGCATAGTCGGCGTAGTTATGAAAACTCTCGTTGCTCCAGAACCCATTGACGGACGGCGGCACGCTTCGCGCCTTGCCGCGGAGCCCGCCGAGATCGGCCAGATGCTCATACGAGATGCCCGCGGCCTTGAGCGGCTTGGGCAGCGTATCCTTGTTGAACTGCGGATTGGTTCGCGACCGCGGCACCGTTCGGATGTCGACGATGCGCTCGATCGCGGCCGCGCCGAGGAGAGCGATGAAATCCTCGAGGCTGCGGGTGGAATGACCGACCGTGAAGAACGGAAGCGCCACGTCTTTGCTAGGCATGATGCAGCGCGCTGCCCTTATGGGCCGCGACGTGATCGGTCTTGTCGCTCTTGATCTCGTATTGCGGATCGGCCTCCGAGGCGCGGTGCGTGTGCCCCTTGTAGTCGAAATCGCTGGTGTGAACCGCGATGATGGTGCCCGAGACGCGGCCGGCCTCGGAATTCCAGCTGACGTGATCGCCGACCTTGAATTTCCTGGCCATGCTTGAAGCCTCCTTCAGGCGCGGAATTGCTCGCACAGTACAGTGTCAATTGGCCACTCCGGAAAAGCACCGCCAGGCCAAACGAGCTGGCAATCGGCGAGGTTCCCACCTCGCGCTTGCCGGAACTTCGCAGAAGCGGTTCCGATGCTCAAGCGCGCGATCACGCGGACCGTTCATCCTGGAGGTTGATGTTTTCTTCCAATTGCGAGCGAACGTCTTCGAAGAGCGAGCATGAGGGGATGTTCAGCGTCGCAGAGAGGCCTGCTGCCGTGCTCTGCTGCAACCACCGCCTTATGCATTTCGTGCCAGCGTGGCACGCAGTTGAACCAACGGAACGAAGCACGTTCAGCGGGATTGATCGGGACACCCTTGCAAGGAGTCCGGACATGCGACCAACCAAGGCTTTGCTGGTTCTCAGCTTCATCGCATCGGCAGCAATGATACTTCCTTATGACGCACAGGCCCGGCGCGGAGGAGCCGGCGCTCGATCGGCTCACTTCCACGGCGGAGGCATGCGGCCTGGTTGGCACGGCGGCGGCACGCGATGGCATGCCGGCGGCTGGCACGGCGGCCGCGCGCGTTGGGCCGGCGGCGGCTATTACCGCGGTGGCGGTTACTATCGAGGCGGTTGGGGCCCCGGAGCTGCCGCGGCCGGTTTGGCGACTGGCGCAGCCATCGGAGCCGCGACGGCCTATAACTCCTGCTATCAGACGCGAAACGTGTGGAACGGTTACGCGTATGTCCAGCAGAGTGTGAGGGTCTGTTAGGCATCTCCGCGTCCGCGATGCCGGGCTAATCACATCTCCGCCGAGTTCGAGATCGCGGACCGCCTGATCAACTTGGGCCCGGATTGCGCGAACGAGTTCGGCAACGAGGTCTGTGGCGGCGTCGCTCCGCAATGGGCCGCTCTGCGTCGAAGTCCGCGCGATCCTGATCACCGAAACCGATCAGGATCGTCATCGCGCTCGCCCATAGCGCTTTTCTACCAATTGATACAAAGGCCGGACTTTCCCGTATTTGCGAAGACTTCCCCGTATATGCGAAGGCGTCATCATCGAACGCAGCTTTGCGCCTTCGCCGACGGGGAGCGGCATTTTGATTCCTGTCGTGTCGCTCGGCCCATCTTCAGTCGGCACTACGCCGCGCCTGTGCAGCTTCGCTGAAGTCATCCTTCAATCGTCCATCAGTCACGTCGATTTGATGCGTCGTGCGAGGCGCGCAGGAACCTCTTCCTGAGGTTGCATTTGGTTGGATGCGAGAAAAACCGGGAACGTTCCGGTGTGGCTTTAGCGAGCCCTGTCGCAAGCAAACCAATCTAGCCCGTCTTATTCACGATGTGCCCGCGTGAAGAAGGCCACATTTGCGTTCCCCGGGGTGGGGTCGCGAGTGAGGGTTGCGGAGTTTTCCGCGGTTTGCGTCGAATGTGGGGAACGCGTTTGAGGAGCGATGGGGATGAACGGGGCATCAGCCGCCCCGTTGGTCACGGCGGTTGAGGGAAGAATGCGTTGACAAGGCCGCGGAACAGGTCGGCCTCGGGACAGGCTGCGGCGAAGGCGATGCGGATCCGGCTTGTGGTCTCGACGATGCGAGCGGCGATCTTGAGAAGTCTGAGCCTGATCGTTGCGAACTCGGCGGTGGCGAGGTCGCGCAGTTTCGGGATCCTGTCGCGCACGACGAGCACGAGCCAATAAGCGGCGGTGTGGAGCACGAGGCGGACCTGATTGGCGAGCGCCGAGCGGCAGCTGGTCCGATCGGAAGCGAGCTGGCTCTTGTGCAGCTTGATCAGGTTCTCGGCCTGTCCACGTTGGCAATAGAGGCTGTCGTAGATCCATTGAGCCGAGCCGATGCCCAGGCTGGTGACGACATAACGGATATCGAGCCCGTGCTCGCTCGCCTCGATGCGGGCGACGATGCGGCGCTCGTGGTGCCAGGAGCCGGCGGCGTGGCGGACCTCGGTGTAGTCCCGCACTACCGCCTTGCCTTCGATCGCCCGTTCGACGCGGACCGCGTCTGCGATCTGCTCGACCTTCACGGCGAGCGGCTTGGTCCCGGCCACGGCGAAGACGTAATCGATGCCGTTTTGCTCGCAGAACTCCATGGCCTCGGGGCGGGCGTAATGACTGTCGCCGCGGAAGGTGATGCGCGTCGTGGGCCAGCGCTTTCGAATGTGACGGACGAGGCGGCGCAGATGGGCACGAACTTCGAGGCCGCCCGGCACCTTGCCCGGGCGCAGAACGACCGCAACCGGCCGGCTGCGCTGGGTATCGTAGACATGGATCGGCAGAAAGCAGTGCTCGTCGTAATGGGCGTTGAACAATGATAGCTGCTGACGCCCATGCACCACGTCGACGGTGTCGTCGATATCAAGCGTCACAGCGCCCGGCGCGCGTGAGTAGCTGTCCATCCACAGGTCGACAAGCGCATAGCTCAGTCGGATCGTCTCGCGCAGGTCAGGGGCATTCTCCAGCCGCGACAGGGTCGGCTGCGAGCAGAGGTTCAAACCGCTGTCCGGTAGACGGCCGCAGGCCAGCTTGAAGGCCGGATCGCTGCGCAGCTGGTCGAGATCATTGCCGTCCTCGTAGCCGCACGCGATGGCGAAGATCCGGGCGCGGATCAGATCGACAAGGCGATGTGCGATGCGGGCCGGATCGCGCCGCTCGGGAAAAACGCGCGCCAGTTTCTCCGAGACCTTGGCATGACCGTCGGCCAGCGACAGCAGCATGACGCCTGCATCCGACGTCAGTCGCCCGCCATCGAAAGCGGCTGTGATCTTCTTGCGTCCGACCGCTGGAAATATGAAGGGCAGAATTGTATCGTCGACCATGGCGGGTGTGGCGGCCTCAATGTCAGCGCAGAATTGGTGTCAGCAACCGAATCCTACGCCCCATCAGCGGCTTACGCCACACCCGCCAGCCACTTCAAAGCTCATCGTGAATAAGACGGGCTAGGGAGCAACGCATGATGAACCTGAGAATCATTGGCGCGGCCGTGATAGTGGCGTCCGCAGTTTCGAGCCCCGCGTCGGCGCAAGCGGTCTTCTCCAACCCGGCCGCCTGTTCATCTCAGTTCGCCAACGCCAACTGCCTCAATAGAGGAGCCGGGAGCCCGTACGACAGCAGGCGAGGCTATTATCAGCGGCGAACCGCCTATCGCGAACCGGTGGGACCGGTGGGGGCCGCCGCCGGCGTGGCGGGCGCTGCCGTCGGAACAGCCGCGGCGATCGCGACCGCTCCCTTCAGCGGCTGGCGCAATTCCTACGCGGCATACGACACCTACGATCGACCCGCCGCATATGGCGACTACTACGCGTGGAACGGCGACTGGAACAGCTACGCCTCGCACAATGGGATCGTCTGCAGGCCCGGTACCACTTTCAAGGGGTCCGACGGACTCCAGCATCTCTGCCAATAGGCTTGTCTGCTCTCAGCCAGGCGGCCTGCAAGGGCCGCCTGGCTCATCTCCTGTCGGTCGCGGCGACATCGGCGGCGCGGCCGAAGGTCGCGTTCGCGCGCGAGTTGTCAGCGCATCGATTGCCGATTACGGAAGCATCAAGGGGATGGTGCCCAGGGGCGGGATCGAACCATCCGACTTCGCCCTCCGGGCTACGCCGGGACGAGCGCCTGCGTGGAGCGATTGCAGATTACGGTAGCGTCAAGGGGATGGTGCGCCACCCAGAATAAAACAATGAACTCTTATATCATTGAAATTACACTATAATTTACGGCTCATCCTCTCGAAATTCAGAACCACTCTGCAGCTGCGGCAGGTTACGGGCGCTCGGAAGCCCCCTGCCTAAATGGCGCGTCGGCGGTGAAGGCATTCCGGAGGGCGGTGAAACGCGGTTCATCGGCTGGATCTCCGACAACGCGGAGCGACAGTTAATCGCAATAATCGTCGCGTCTGGCAGTATTTCGCGTATCGCTCCCTGTTACAGTGCCTCCAGTTTCTTTTTTGATCGCCTCAAGTCTCTTATCGGCCGTTATCTTTCGAATGAGCACGAAAAGACGAGCGACCACCCAAACGGGATGCCGCCCCGGAAAGGCGTGACATGAACGGAGATCCGGACCCGGTATTGACCGCCGCTCGGGACAAACTTGCAGAGCGATCCGATTGTGTGAGGGTACGAGGCGCGCGCGAAAACAATCTGAAGAATGTCGACGTCGACATTCCACGCGACGCATTCGTGGTGTTTACGGGCATATCCGGATCCGGCAAGTCATCGCTCGCATTCGGCACTCTCTATGCCGAGGCGCAGCGCCGCTACCTGGAATCGGTCGCCCCCTATGCACGCCGGTTGATCGACCAGGCCGGCGTTCCGGACGTGACCTCGATCGACGGATTGCCGCCGGCGGTTGCCTTGCAGCAGCAGCGGAGTTCGCCGAACGCGCGCTCGTCGGTCGGCAGCGTGACGACACTGTCGAGCCTGGTGCGGATGCTCTATTCCCGCGCCGGCGAGTATCCGCGGAATCAGCCGATGCTCTATGCCGAGGATTTCTCGCCGAACACCGTCGAAGGGGCCTGCCCCACTTGCCATGGACTCGGCCGGATCTACGGCGCGACCGAGAAAACGATGGTGCCGGACAGCTCGCTGACGATTCGCGAGCGCGCAATCGCCGCCTGGCCGCCCGCATGGCACGGACAGAATCTTCGCGATATTCTGGTGTCGCTTGGCTACGACGTGGACACGCCCTGGCGCCATCTGCCGAAAAAGGACCGCGACTGGATTCTGTTCACGGACGAGCAACCGACCGTGCCGGTGTATGCAGGCCTTACGCCGCAGCAAACGCGCGTCGCGATCAAGCGCGGCTTTGAACCGAGCTATCAGGGCACGTTCACGGGTGCCCGGCGCTATGTGCTGGATACGTTCGCCAACACAAAAAGCCCCTTGATGAAAAAGCGTGTCACTCAGTTCATCATCGGCCAGGAATGCCCGACCTGCCACGGCAAGCGGCTGACGCGCGCGGCACTGTCGGTGAAATTCAAAGGGCTCGATATTTCCGAATTCGGGAAGCTGTCGTTCTTGAAACTGGCGGAATTGCTGACGCCCGTTGCGCGCGGCGAGCAGACGGGCGCGCAAGAATACTCGCACGCCGGCGTCCTCGACAAAAAGGCGCGTAGTGCTGCGATCGAGCGCCGGGTCGCCGCAGGCGGATCGGCGCACAAGAGTGCGCCAGACATCCGCCGCACGCCGAATCTTTCCGAAGAAAAGCGTATCGCCGCCCGACGCCTGGCTTCGGAATTGCTCGAGCGCCTTGCGCCGCTCACCGATCTCGGGCTCGGCTATCTGTCGCTGGACCGGAGCACGCCAACGCTGTCGTCGGGCGAGCTGCAGCGACTGCGACTTGCGACCCAGCTATCTTCGCACCTGTTCGGTGTCGTCTATGTGCTGGACGAGCCCTCGGCCGGGCTGCATCCGGCGGATGGCGAGGCATTGCTCGCCATCCTCCAACGCCTCAAGGCCGCGGGCAACTCGCTGTTCGTCGTCGAGCACGATCTCGATCTCATAGGCCGTGCCGAGTGGCTGGTGGACGTGGGCCCGGGAGCCGGTGAGAAGGGCGGCCGCGTCATCTATAGCGGGAAGCCTGCGGGGCTGGCAGACGTCGAGGCCTCGATCACCCGCCGCTATCTGTTCGGCAAACCGGCTGCGGTCGAGCGCACGCCCCGACCGCGCAAGGGCTGGCTGCGGCTGGAAGGTGTGACGCGCAACAACCTGCATGGTCTCGATGTCGCATTTCCGGTCGCCTGCTTTACGGCGGTCACCGGCGTTTCGGGCTCTGGCAAATCCAGTCTCGTGAGCCAGGCGCTCCCTGAACTGGTGAGCGAACGACTCGGGCGGCCGCTCGCCGCGTCGGACGAGGACGAGCTTGATCCTCTGCTTGCGGTGACGCAGGCGGCCGCCGAAGGGCGCATTGTTGGCGGCATGGACCACATCCGCCGCCTTGTCCAGGTGGACCAGAAGCCGATCGGGCGCACGCCGCGCTCGAATTTGGCAACCTATAGCGGCCTGTTCGATCATGTACGCCAGCTTTTCGCCGCCACGCCCATGGCGCGAAAGCGCCACTACAGCGCAGGTCGATTCTCGTTCAACGTCGCGCAAGGGCGCTGTCCGACCTGTGAGGGCGAAGGTTTTGTGATGGTCGAGTTGCTGTTTCTGCCCAGCGTCTATGCGCCCTGCTCGACCTGCAACGGCAGCCGCTACAATCCGCAGACGCTCGAGATCGAATGGCATGGCCGCAACATCGCGCAAGTGCTTCAGATGACCGTCGACGAGGCTTGCCAGTTCTTCACCGACGAAGCGCAGGTGTTGCGGCCGCTCACCGTGTTGCGGGAGATCGGGCTTGGCTACCTGCGGCTGGGCCAGCCGGCGACGGAACTCTCTGGCGGCGAAGCGCAACGGATCAAGTTGGCGACCGAACTCCAGCGTGCGCAGCACGGCAGTACACTCTATGTGCTCGATGAACCGACTGCCGGCCTCCATCCCGCCGACGTTGACCGCCTGATGCGTCAACTGCAGGGACTTGTCGACGCCGGCAACACCGTCGTCGTCGTCGAGCATGACATGCGGGTCATCGCGCAGGTGGACTGGGTCATCGATCTCGGCCCCGGGGCCGGCGAAGACGGCGGTCGCGTTATCGCCGGCGGCGTTCCGCGTGAAGTTGCCGACGCAAAAGGCAGCTTGACCGCAACCTATCTGAAAGTAGCTCTGTAGCGGATTTGGAGCCGTCGTCGAAGAGGTTGTACGATGCATGGCGGCTCGATTTGCCACCAAGGGCAATCACGAAAGGATTTGAATGTGGTTGGCCTTGTGGGTTGGATCGCTACGATCATCGGGCAATAAATCGTGCTGCCTCAGCTCTTTCGCGGGCGTGAAGACAAATTGGAATCCGTCGGCTGTCGAGTGACTGTACACGACGTACCTGTACATGCCCCTCATTGAAGCATGCGCTAGAAAATCTGCGACCGCTCGATTGCAAAAGGGGAATCGACCCGCCACCCCTTTCGTGAGTAGGCGGCCTCGGCGGAAAATCCGCCCTACTCAAAATCCTACTCACACAGAGGCGTCACATTGCGCCCAATACCGCTACATCTCGTGCAGGGAGCGGAATCGAGCCACCGACAGGTTGGGCGTAGGAATTCTGGTGCCCAGGGGCGGCATCGAACCATCCGGCTTCGCCCTTCGGGCTACGCCGGGACGAGCGTCTGCGTGGAGGGATGGCTGGCTACGATCGCATCGGGGGGAATGGCGCGCCATTCAGAATAAAAATGCGAACTCATATGTTATTGAAGTAACTATATAATTTAAGGCGTCAGCGCATGAGCCGCGTGCTCGGATATCTGCAGCAGTCCACTCGCGAGAGGCCGGATACATTCATGCAACTGAAATCGTCACCCACGACGTCACGACACCATGCATGGACGGGGCGGACCACACATGCCGTCCGGACCATGGCGTCGGCCAGCTACCGCTTCAGCCGTGTTCTCGTCCTCCAGCGTCTTCAGCCGCTTGGCCTCCGACACCTCCATCCCGCCGAACTTCGCTCTTCATGTGTAGATGCTGGCGTCGCTGACGCCATGCTTGCGGCAGATCGGCGGCCGAAACGTCGGCCTCATGCTCTTTCAAAATTCCGATGATCTGCTCTTCCGAAAGGCGGCTACGCCTCCGTGGTCGGTCCTCGAGTGGCGCGTCATCACTGCAGTCCGCGTCGTAGCGTCGCATCATTCCGAACATTCTTGCCAAACCCCTGCGCAAGACTTTGACTTGTTCCAATAAAAAAGAGGCCGATCCGCAAAGGATCGCTATTTCAAAGGGGAGGAGGCAGCCATGACCAAATCAAACAAGGGCAGCACTTCGAGCCGCCGCGGCTTTCTCAAGGTCGCTGCTGTGGGGGCCGCCGCGACGGTAGCCGCGCCGAGCGTCGTCAGCGCCCAGGGGCCGATCAGCATGCGCTGGCAAAGTACCTGGCCGTCAAAGGACATTTTCCACGAATATGCGCTCGACTACGCCAAGAAGGTCAACGACATGACCGGCGGCGAGCTCAAGATCGAAGTGCTGCCGGCAGGCGCTGTCGTGCCCGCCTTCGGGCTGCTCGATGCCGTCTCCAAGGGTGTGCTCGACGGCGGCCATGGCGTGCTGGTCTATCACTACGGCAAGCAGACGGCGCTGGCGCTCTGGGGCTCGGGACCGGGCTTCGCGATGGACGCCAACATGCTGCTGGCCTGGCACCGCTATGGCGGCGGCAAGGAGTTGCTCGCAAAACTTTATGAATCGATCGGCGCCAATGTCGTCTCGTTCCCCTACGGTCCGATGCCGACCCAGCCGTTCGGCTGGTTCAAGAAGCCGATCACCAAGCCCGACGACGTCAAGGGACTGAAGTTTCGCACCGTCGGAATCTCCATCGACGTGTACTCAGGGATGGGCGCAGCCGTGAACGCGCTGCCCGGCGGCGAAATCGTGGCTGCCATGGACCGCGGCCTCTTGGACGCGGCGGAATTCAACAACGCCACCTCGGACCGCGTGCTCGGCTTCCCCGACGTCTCCAAGGTCTGCATGCTGCAAAGCTATCACCAGAACGCCGAGCAGTTCGAGATCACGTTCAACAAGGACAAGTACAACGCGCTGCCGGAGAAGATGAAGGCGATCATCGCCAACGCGGTGGACGCGGCTTCGGCCGATATGTCGTGGAAGGCGATCGACCGCTACTCCAAGGACTACGTCGAGTTGCAGACCAAGGACAACGTCAAGTTCTACAAGACGCCCGACGCCATCCTGAAGCAGCAGCTCGAGATCTATGATGGCGTGGTGAAGAAGAAGGCGGCGGAAAATCCCCTGTTCAAGGAGATCGTGCAGTCGCAGATCGAGTTCGCCAAGCGCGCGACGCAGTGGGAGCAGGACACGGTGGTGAGCCGCCGCATGGCCTACGATCACTATTTCGGGCCAAACGCCGCGGCCAAGAAACTCTGATGGCGAGATAAAGCCCGCAAGGCGCCGGCCGCCCCCGACGGTGCCCTGTGCTATGTTGGGATCGTTTCTTATGCCGAACCGTATCACATGAGCGTACAGCGTTTGCTGCACACGATCGACGGCATCTCCACCTGGGTCGGCAAGGCGACCGCCTGGCTGATGATCGTCCTGATGAGCGTCGTCTGCATCGAGGTGTTCAAGCGTTATGCCGTGAACATGCCGACGGCATGGATCTTCGACGCCGAGAACATGCTGTATGGGTCGCTGTTCATGTTGTGCGGCGCCTATACGCTGGCGCAGAACGCCCATGTCCGGGGCGACTTCCTGTACTCCTCGATGCGCCCGCGCACGCAGGCCGCGCTCGACCTCGTTCTCTACTTCGTCTTCTTCATCCCGGGCATCGCCGCGCTGATCTATGCCGGCTACTTCTACGCCGCGGACTCCTGGCACATCAACGAGCATTCCAACGTCACGGCGGACGGCCCGCCGGTCTACCACTTCAAGACCGTCATCCCGATCGCGGGCGCGCTGATCATGCTGCAGGGCATCGGCGAGATCATCCGCTGCATCGTGTGCCTGAAGACCGGCGAATGGCCGAGCCGGCTTGCCGACGTCGCCGAGACCGACGTCATCGGGGAGCAGCTCGCGCACTCTGAATTCGTGGACGAGGAATCGCGCAAGCTCGCCATCGAGGGCGCCGCGCGCATCGATGAAATGGCGCGGCAGCGCGGCATGGGCGGGGACCTGAACACATGAGCGATCCCGCGCTCGGCCTGTTGATGCTGACGCTCATCGTCGTCGTCATCATGATGGGCTTTGCCACGGCGTTTACGCTGATGGGCCTTGGCATGTTCTTCGGCTTCATCGCCTTCTACGACCCGTCGCAGAATTGGACGCACAACAAGGTTTTCGAGCTGATGGTCCAGCGCACCTACGGCGCGATGACCAACGACGTGCTGATCTCCATCCCGTTGTTCGTGCTGATGGGCTATGTGATGGAGCGCGGCGCCCTCGTCGACAAGATGTTCTATTCGATCCAGCTCGCCTTCCGCCGCCTGCCCGCCTCGCTCGCGGTTGCGACCCTGATCGTGTGCACGTTCTGGGGCATCGCCTCCGGGCTCGTCGGCGCGGTGGTGGTGCTGATGGGCGTGATCGCCTTCAACCCGATGCTGCGCGCCGGTTATGACGTGAAGCTCGCTTCCGGCGTCATCACCGCGGGCGGCACGCTCGGCATCCTGATCCCGCCTTCGGTGATGATCATCGTCTATGCCGCGGTCGCCGGCCAGTCCGTGGTCAAGCTCTATGCGGCGGCGATGCTTCCCGGCTTCTTCCTGGCGTTCCTTTACCTCGTCTATGTCGTGGGCTGGGCGATGATCAACCCGAAGATCGCCCCGCCGCTGCCGGAGGAACAGACCCGCGTCAACGTGCCCGAATGGATCAGAAATTTCGCGACGCTGTATTCGCCGAACCTGTTCGTCGGCTTGTTCAAGGCACTGCTCTCGCCCGCAAAGGCGAAGACGCTCCGGATCGACGGCAAGCCGATGGGCTATGGCGCGATCGTGCAGAACTTCCTCATTTCGCTGGTGCCGTTCCTGATGACCGCAGCCGCGCTTGGCACGGTCTGGTGGTACGTCGTGATCCACCAGCAGCCCGGCGCCGCGAGCGGAGCCGTCGAAGGCCTGCAGCAGCTCGGCAGCCCGGTCGAGCCGAGGGAGCTGTCGGCCGCCGAAAAGGGACCGGACACCCAGTTCTACATCTGGTTCGCGATATCGGCCGCCGTGCTGGCTGCGTGGACGGCGCGCTCTTACTTGCGCATGGACGGCGAACGTTTCGAAGTGTTGAAGCTCTTGACGTCGTCGGTGATGCCGCTCGGCATCCTCACCGTCGTGGTACTGGGGGTGATCCTGTTCGGCATCACGACCGCGACCGAGTCCGCCGGCGTCGGCGCCGCTGGCGCCTTCATCCTCGCTTTCCACGCCCGCACGCTCGACTGGAAGCGCACCAAGGAAGCGGTGTTCCTGACCGCAAAGACGACCGCGATGGTGTGCTGGCTGTTCGTCGGCTCGGCGCTGTTCTCGGCGGTGTTCGCCATTCTCGGCGGTCAGGCGCTGCTGGAAAGCTGGGTGCTTTCGCTCGACATGACGCCCGTGCAGTTCATGATCTTGTCGCAGGTGATCATCTTCGTGCTGGGCTGGCCGCTCGAATGGACCGAGATTATCATCATCTTTGTGCCGATCTTCCTGCCGATGCTGAAGCACTTCAACATCGATCCGATCCTTTGGGGCACGCTGGTGTTCGTGAACTTGCAGGCCGCGTTCCTGTCTCCGCCTGTCGCGATGTCGGCGTTCTATCTCAAGGGCGTCGCCCCGAAGCACGTTACGCTGAACCAGATCTTCGCCGGCATGATGCCCTACATGCTGATCGTGATCCTGTGCATGGTGATCATGTATCTCTGGCCGGGCATGACGCTGTGGCTGCCGAACTATCTGTACGCGGGTTGAGGCGCAGCGGGGAGCACCGGGCGCTTGTCAAACGGAAATGGTGCCCAGGGGCGGGATCGAACCATCCGGCTCCGCCCTCCGGGCTACGCCGGGACGAGCGCCTGCATGGAGCGATCGCTGATTACGGTAGCATCAAGGGTGATGGTGCCCAGGGGCGGGATCGAACCACCGACACTGCGATTTTCAGTCGCATGCTCTACCAACTGAGCTACCTGGGCATACCCGCGGGGCCGAAAAGGCCGGAGCGAGCGGGCGGTTTATAGAGAGGTCGGAGCGTCGTGTCCACCCGGCTTCGCGAAACGCTTCGCCGGGCGCGGCCCGCCCGGCACTCTTTCCCCAACTTGTTGGGAAATCTTGGCTATTCCGGGTCTTCCGCGTCGTCCTCGCGGCCGGGAACGACATAGCGGCCGGTCAGCCAGCGGTTGAGGTCGACGTCGCGGCAGCGCGGCGAGCAGAACGGGCGGAAGGCCTGCTCGACAGGCTTGCCGCAGATCGGGCAGGCGCGCGGGGTGGCAGAAGGTATGGCCTTGGGCGTTCGGGCTTGGTCAGTCATCGCTGGGACGAAGTCTATATCATCTGGCAATTGCGGAGGCGGCCGCATGTTCCGCTGCGCTCCCTCTCGGCTTGCGGGTAGGGCAATCGCATATGCGTCTTCGCCGGCCGCGCAGGTGCTTGGCCTCGTGGCTCGAGACGGCGACCTCGCCCGCAAGCGCAGGGCGATAGCCTCGGAGCGTAGGGCGTCTCCGCGATTTCTGGATAATGGAAGAATGCCGCTGATTTGCCCGACGAGTCAAGCTGCCGTGGCGAACGCCGGCAGCCGCCGGCACCTTTGCATGGGGTTGTTTTCGATATTTTGGCAGCGCACCCCTGCGGCAAGCTATCGCGTCCGGCTATCGGCCTCGTTCCATAGCCCAGCCATGACGATGTGGAGCAGTTGGGCTGGGGGTCTCACCGCGAGTCGCTCAGGAGGAAAAAGCCCCCGCCCGTATCGCATCTTCGATGCGATACGACCTCCCTCGCGAGCGAGAGAGGTAGACTGCCGTCGCCGCACGAAAGTGGATACCTCACACCGCGACGGAGTTGAGCCAGCCGTGGCGGATCGGAAAGCCCTCGCCGCCGAGCAAGGTCACGGTCTCGTAGAGCGGCAGGCCGACCACATTGGTGTAGGAGCCGACCATCTTGACCACGAACGATCCGGCAATCCCCTGCACGGCGTAGCCGCCGGCTTTGCCGCGCCATTCGCCGGAGCCGATATAGGCCTGGATGTCGTCCTCGCTGAGCCGCTTGAAGCGCACGCGCGTTTCGACCAGGCGCTGGCGGAATGCCTCGCGCGGGGTCACCACGCAGATCGCGGTGTAGACGCGGTGATTGCGGCCCGACAGCAGCCGCAGGCACTGCGCGGCCTCGTCGACCAGATTGGCCTTGGGCAGGATGCGGCGGCCGACCGCCACCACGGTGTCGGCGGCAATGATGAAGGAGCCGCGCAGGTCATCGTCAAGATGCACCGATTTTAGCGCCGCGTCGGCCTTGGCGCGCGCCAGGCGGTTGGCGCAGGCGCGCGGCAACTCGCCCCGCCGCGGGGTCTCGTCGACATCGGCCGGGCGCAGCGCATCGGGCTCGATGCCGGCCTGGTTGAGCAGGGCCAGCCGCCGCGGCGAACCGGAAGCAAGAACGAATTTGGGACGGCCTAGCATGCGGGCTTTTGGGCTGAATCGGGGGGACGGACGCGGGCGGAACCTATCGGATGGGGCATGGATGCACAACCTTGGAACCGGCCGCGAATCGCGCCCCCGCCTGGAGACAAGGCCCCATAAGCACAGCTGTTTGTCAGTCTGGCGACAAGCGGCGGTTCTGCGAATCGGAACACGCTGGTCCCGTCACCTCACGGAGCCTCACAGGTTTGCCGCGCCGGCCTTGGCAAAGCGGCGGCGGATGCGCAGCAACAGACCGTCGCAGACCTCGCGATAGGCGGCCAGCTTCTGCTCGCGCGAGCCCTCGGTGCCGGTCGGATCGACGGTGGGCCAGTATTCGACGTCGGCCGCGAGCGTGCGGGTGAGGTCGAGCGCCTTGTGATGGGCTTCGGGAGCCAACGTGATGATGAGATCGAAGTTCAGCCCCTCCCAATCCTCGAGTTCCTCGAAGGTTTGCGGCTTGTGGCTGGAAATGTCCTGGCCGAGTTCGGCCATTACCGAGACGGCGAACGGATCGAGCTCACCCTTCCTCACCCCGGCCGAGCGCACATAGAGACCCTGCGGAAACATCTGCTGCAGCAGGTTTTCGGCCATCGGCGACCGCACGCTGTTCAGGCCGCATGCGAACAGCACGGCCTGGGGGTTGCGCGCGCGCGGCGCTTCCATGCGATCAGGCTTTTTTCGATCGGGGTACGCCCCCGTCAATCATCGCGTCACCGATCATGCGCCTCTTCTTCTGGCGCATAATCTGATCCGAAAACCGGTATCCACTTTTCGGGATCATGCGCCTTCACCCTTCCAGTGCAGCACAGTGATCAGCGTGAACAGCCGCCGCGCGGTCTCGAAATCGACGCGCACCTTGCCCTTGAGCCGCTCCTGCAGCGTGCGCGAGCCCTCGTCATGGATGCCGCGGCGGCCCATGTCGATCGCCTCGATCTTGTCCGGCGTCGCGGTCCGGATCGCCTGATAGTAGCTGTCGCAGATCATGAAGTAGTCCTTCACGACGCGGCGGAACGGGGTCAGCGACAACAGATGCGCGACCACCGGCGCGCCGTCCTCCTTGCGGATATCGAACATCAGCCGGTTGCCGGTGATCGCGATATGCAGGGTGTAGGGCCCCGGCCCGGCGGCGCCCTCGGGCGCGAACAGGTTCTGCTCGATCAAATCGTAGATCGCGATCGCGCGCTCATGCTCGATATCGGGCCCGGAACGGCCGATCGATTCCTCGTCGAGCGTCACCGCGACGATGCGATTGTTGGAATCCTCGTCGTCTGGCGGCTTGTTCATGAGAGGTTGAGGCGCAATCCGACGGAACGTGAATGGGCATCGAGACCCTCGGCCTGGCCGAGCGTCATCGCGGCGGGCCCGAGCGCACGCAACTGATCCGGCCCGCACCGCAGGATCGAGGTTCGCTTCATGAAGTCAAGCACCCCGAGGCCCGACGAGAACCGCGCCGAGCGCGCGGTCGGCAGCACATGGTTGGAGCCGCCGACATAATCGCCGATCGCCTCCGGGGTATGGGCCCCGAGGAAGATCGCCCCGGCGTTACGGACCTTGTTCGACAGGCCCTCGGCGTCCGCGGTCATGATCTCGAGATGCTCGGCCGCGATCGCATTGGCGAGCTCGACGGCGTCGTCGAGTTTTGCCACCTTGATCACGGCACCGAAATCGTTCCACGAGGTGCGGGCGATCTCGGCGCGCGGCAAGGTCGCCAGCTGCGCCTCGACCGCGCGCTCGACGTCGGCGGCGAGCCGTGCACTGTCGGTGATCAGGATCGACTGCGCGCTGACGTCATGCTCGGCCTGCGCCAGGAGATCGGCCGCGATCCAGTCGGCATTGCCGGTGTCGTCGGCGATGACAAGCACCTCGGAGGGACCGGCGATCATGTCGATGCCGACCTTGCCGAATACCAGCCGTTTTGCCGCGGCGACATAGGCGTTGCCGGGGCCGACGATCTTGGCGACCGGCGCGATCGTCGCGGTGCCGTAGGCCAGCGCCGCCACCGCCTGGGCGCCGCCGACGCGGTAGATTTCCGAGACGCCGCCGAGATGGGCGGCCGCGAGCACCAGCGGGTTGAGCTTGCCGTCCGGCGCCGGCACCACCATCACCACGCGCGGCACGCCGGCGACCTTGGCCGGCACCGCATTCATCAATACTGAGGACGGATAGGCCGCGGTACCGCCGGGCACATAGAGCCCGACCGCATCGACCGCGCTCCAGCGCCAGCCGAGCTCGACGCCGGCGGCGTCGGTGAAGCGCTCGTCCTTCGGCAACTGGCGGCGGTGGAAGGTCTCGATCCGGTCGCGCGCGAACCTCAGGGCGTCGACGGTCTTGGGGTCGCAGGCCGCAACCGCGGCGTCGATCTCGGCTGCCGTAATGCGCAGGCCTGCCGCGTCGATATCGAGCCGGTCGAACTTTTTGGTCGCCTCGAGCAGCGCCGCATCGCCGCGGGCCGCCACGTCGTCGACGATCGCGCGGGTGGCGCGCTCGACGTCGGCCGACACCTCGCGCTTGGCCGCCAGGAAATCGCGGAATCGCTGCTCGAAATCGGCGCTCTGTCGGTCCAGGCGAACGGGCATGACGGCTTTCTTAGGAGGAATTCGGGTCCCTGCTCAATGGCGCGGCGGATAATGGCCGTCAACCCTTGGGGGAAGTCATTCCGGGATGGTCCGAAGGACCGGACCCGGAATCTCGAGATTCCGGGCTCGGTCCGGAGCCTGTCATCGGGCCGCGCTTTGCGCGGACCCGTTGGGAACGCCCCGGAATGACCTGCCCAATTACCCCGGCGCCATCCCGAGGTCGTCTGCCCCAAGATCGGTCAATTCGCACTCCAGGCACTCGACATCCAGCCGCAGCGCCCCGCCATGGCCGAACATCAGGAGCGCACTGCCGCCCGGCGGGTCGGAGGCATAGAACTCGATCCCGAGCAGTTCCAGGGTGGCTTCCGGGGCCTCCAGGTCGATATTGCGCGACTTGCATGCCAGCACCCGGTCGAACCTCAGCGCGGCGATCAGCCGGCGCGAGCAGGTGCCGCCCGACAGGGTCTGCTCCCAGTCCAGCCGGTTCAGGCCGACCACGAGGCGTTTCTCGTCCTGGCGCCAGACGATGTCGGAGGGCTGGACGCGGGCGTCCTGCACATGGGCCGAGATAACCGCGAGGTCATCAGCATCGAGGGCGATCAGTTTCAGCGGCGCGGGAGGGGACATGACGGTGGTTATAACGCCTCGCGGCCCGGGAGGTACCAAGAGACCTGGCGAAATCGCCGCTCGAGGGAACCGGCCACCGCGCTTCAGAGGCGATTGATGTCCTCGCTCTCCAGCACCGGCCTGGGGTAGCCGTCGCGGGCGACCTTCCGCATGGCGCGGCCGAGCTGTTCCGATGTCGTCATGTAGCTCGGGGCGACCCGCACCAGAAAGGAAAGCAGCGGCGAGGTCGCGACATAGATCGCCTGCACCCAGCCGGTCTTGGAGCGGACGCCATGCAGCGGCTGGATCCCGGCGGGCCGGAACATGTAGGCGGCCTTGAACGGCAGCTTGAGCAAATCGTTCTCGGTCTTGCCCTTCACGCGCGCCCACATCAACGGGCCGCGCTCGGTGGAATCGGTGCTGCGCCCCGTGACATAGGTGAACACCATGCCGGCATTGAGCCGCGCCAGCACCGTCGCCGCGGCCAGCGTGATGTCGTAGGTGAGATGGCGGTAGCGTGCCTCGTCCATGCCGATCGAGGAGACGCCGAGGCAGAAGAAGCAGGCGTCGTAGCCGGCAAGCTGCGGTTCGATCGCGCTGTAATCGACGAAATCGTCGTGGATCAACTCGACAAGCTTGGCATCGCGCTGCCCGGTCGGACTGCGCCCAACCGCGAGCACGCGCTCGACACCGGGATCGAGCAGGCATTCGCGCAGCACGCCCTGCCCGACCATGCCGGTCGCGCCGAACAGGATGACCTTCATCTCGATTGCCCCGCTGCCGCCCGATCCGTTCAGGCGGCGGTTGCGACCTGATCAAACGATACACCGGTCAGCGCCACCGAGATATCCCATAGCCGCTGCCCTACCGCGGTGTCCCTGGCCTGCGGCATGATGCGCGCCGGCGCAGGTGGGCCCTTCAACTCGTAGAACCCGTTGGGGCCGTAATAGCCGCCCGGCTGGGCCGCGGCTGAGGTCGCCGCGAACAGCGTCGGCAATGCGCCCGCCGCCGCGGAGTGGCTCATGATCGGCTGCAAATATCGACCGAACCGCCACGACAGGCTGTCGGTGCCGGGACCGTTCGGGATCAACTCGGTGCGCGCGTAGCCGGGATGCGCGGCATTGCTCATCAGTCCCCAGCCGTTGATCGCACTGCGACGCTGCAATTCGAGCGCGAACATCAGCATCGCAAGCTTCGACTGACAGTAGGCGCGCCATGGCGCGTAGGAACGGCGGGCCTGCAGATCGTCGAAATTGATGACGCCGGAGCGATGCGCAAGGCTGGAAAGATTGACGACGCGGGTCTGGTGGCCGCGGCGGAGCTGCGGCAACAGCAGCGCGGTCAATGCATAGTGGCCGAGATAGTTGGTGCCGAACTGCATCTCGAACTCGTCAGCGGTGACCTGCCGCTTCGGCAGCAACATCACCGCGGCATTGTTGATCAGGAGATCGAGCGCGTTATGCGTGGCGGCGAAGCGCCCGGCGAAATCGGCAACCGATGCGAGGTTCGCGAGGTCGAGCGTTTCATAGGTCACCGCGGCATCGGGAAGCTGCGCGCGGATCCGCGCCAGCGCGTCCTGCCCCTTGGCGCCGTTGCGGCCGGTGAGCGCGACATTGGCGCCTGCGCGCGCCAGTTCCAGCGCGGTCTCGTAGCCGAGTCCGCCGGTAGCGCCCGTGATCACGGCGATCCTGCCGCCCTGCCGCGGAATGTCTGCAGTGCTCCAGCCGGTCATGCTTATATCTCCTTGCGACACGATTCGGGTTTCTCGTCGGGTTCTTGCGGGTCCAGCCGCATCCGACGAAATGTGCACTAAGTGCATTTTTGCAATGGGTGAAAAATTGCAACGTCCGGCGCCCGCGCGCAAACCGGCCAGGAAATCGGCCAAGAAACCGGTCAAGTCGATGCAATCCAAAGCGAATCGCCCGCCGCCGGCGGCGGGCCTGCGTGCACGCAAGCGGCAGGAGACCCGGGAGCGGCTGACCAAGGCGGCGATGATGCTGTTTCTCGAGCGCGGCTTCGAGGCGACCACGCTCGACGACATCGTCGCCGCCGCCGACGTCTCGCGCCGCACTTTCTTTCACTATTTCGCCTCGAAGGAAGACGTGGTGCTGGCCTGGCAGGAGGACGGTACCGCGGCACTGATCGCAGCCGTTGCGGCGCGCCCGGCCACTGAATCCATGCTGCAGGCCGCCGAGAACGCCATCGCCGACATGGTCAAGCAGATCGACCCGCGCGAGGCGGTCGCGCTAGCGCGGCTGAAGCGCGACAATCCAGCGCTGCAAGCGCGCGATCAGGCCAAATATGAAAGGCTTGAGCGTGAGCTCGCCAACGCGTTGCTCAAGCGCGCCAACCACAAGAACGACCGGATGAAAGCCCGGCTGGTCGCGATGATCACGACCGGCGCGATGCGCGTCGGCAGCGAGCTCTGGGCCGACGATGGCGCCCGCGAGAAGCCGGACCTGGTCGCCAAGCGCCTGTTCGCAGCGATCCGCGCGATTTTCGAGTGAGCCAGCCGATCACGGCGCTTCTGAAACATAGTCCTCGTAAGGCGAGCGCATGCTTCGGACTCCTCCCCCTTGTGGGGAGAGGAGTAAGCCACCGGGCGAGGTGGATTGAGGCTGCGCAATGTTGAGACGCGCGGCGCAGAGCACAGCCTCTCTCACCTTCAGCCCTTGATGAACGCCAGCAGGTCGGCGTTGATCGTCTCGGCTTCGGTGGTCGGCATGCCGTGCGGAAAACCCTTATAGGTCTTCAGCGTGCCGTTCTTCAGAAGCTTGGCCGAGAGCGGGGCGGAGTCGGCGTAGGGCACGATCTGGTCGTCGTCGCCATGCATCACCAGTACCGGCACGTTGATCTTCTTCAGATCCTCGGTGAAGTCGGTCTGCGAGAACGCGACGATGCCGTCGTAATGCGCCTTGGCGCCGCCCATCATGCCCTGCCGCCACCAGTTCTGGATCACGGCTTCCGACGATTTTGCGCCGGGCCGGTTGTAGCCGTAGAACGGCCCGGCCGGCAGGTCGCGGTAGAATTGCGAGCGATTGGCGGCGAGCTGGGCCTGCAAGCCGTCGAACACCGACTTCGGCAGGCCGCCGGGATTGTTCGCCGTCTGCACCATCAACGGCGGCACCGCGCTCAGGATCGCCGCCTTCGCCACCCGGCTCTCGCCGTGGCGCGCAATGTAGTGCACCACCTCGCCGCCGCCGGTGGAATGGCCGACATGGACGGCGTTCTTCAGGTCGAGATGCGCGGTGACGGAAGCGAGGTCGTCGGCGTAGTGATCCATGTCATGACCGTCGGCGACCTGGGCGGAGCGGCCGTGGCCGCGGCGGTCGTGGGCGACGACGCGAAAGCCGCGCCCCACGAAGAACAGCATCTGCGCGTCCCAGTCGTCCGACGACAGCGGCCAGCCATGGCTGAACACGATCGGCTGCCCCGAACCCCAATCCTTGTAGAAGATCTCGACGCCGTCTTTGGTGGTGATGGTGGGCATTGGAAGCACTCCTTCAGCTGATCGTCATTCCGGACACGCCAGGCGTGAACGAACCTTGGGCGACGGCACATCGCGGACACGCCACCGCACCTCATCTTCTATGCTGCGCGTCGCCTCGAAATGAGGTCATTCGCCCCGGATCAGGCGAACGTGACCGGCCTGAAGCGGCGCCAGGCGCCGATGATCACCACGGCGAAGAACACCAGCACGATGCCCTGCACCGCCGCAAACACCGGCCCGGACGGCGGGTTCGGCGGCACGGCCGGCGCCAGCGCCTGCAGCGCCGGCACCTTGAGGAAGCTCTGGATGACCAGCACGAAGACGTTGAGATAGAGCGAGACCATCGCAGTCACGATATAGATCGGACGCCAGGCGCCCTTGAGCTGCATCGCATAGAGCGCAATGCAGGCGATCGCGAGCAGCACCAGCGAAAGCCCGCCGATGATATGCGACGGCAGCAGCTTCTCGGTCACCAAAGGCGGGATCACGAATCCGGTGGCGCTGGTGAGGATCGTGAGCGCGAGGAAGATCGCGGTCAGCCCCGGCATCGCGCGCGAGCCGAGCAGCCCGAACATCACGAGCACGCCGGCGACGATTGCAATCAGGCTGATAATGACGTGCACGAGCACCAATGTCGTCATGTGGCGCACTCCCCGTTGAGACCCGCGTGCGAGGTTACGATGCGTGACGGAAAATTGCTACATGCTTCGATGGCAGGACGGCCGACATCTCATCAAAAATTGCCGGCGCCGGTGACTGCTGAAAATTTTCGCACATCTGTCACACGATGCGGCACGTGCGCCGTGCGAGAAGCCTCATCAATCATAGCGCGGGATCGGTCCGTTATGCGGCGTCTTGCGCTTCGACAGGTCGAAGAGCACCTCGTCGACATAGCACCAGCCCCAGCCTTCCGGCGGATCGTAGCCCTCGATCACGGGATGGCCGGTGGCGTGGAAATGCGCCGTCGCATGCCGGTTCGGCGAGTCGTCGCAGCAGCCGACATGGCCGCAAGTGCGGCAGATGCGCAAATGCAGCCAGCGGCTGCCGCTCTTCAGGCATTCCTCGCAGCCGAGCGCGCTCGGCATGACGTCCTGAATGCCGGCGATATGGGTGCAGCCTTTTGTCATTCGCGACCTCTTACCTTGTGCGCCTCTTCAACCCGTCATCCCAGCGACAAAGGCGAAGCCTTTGCGCGGGGATGACGGGGAAACGTTTGCGTTTGCCGCATCAATCGTACTTACAGCGACGGACTGCCCGCGTCGGCGAGATAGCCGTGCAGGGCGGCGACGACCTGCGCGCCCTCGCCGATCGCGCCGCCGACGCGCTTGACCGATCCGGAGCGGACGTCGCCGACCGCGAACACGCCGGGCACCGTGGTCTCCAGCAGCGGCACGGCGCGCGCGCCCTCGCCGGTCTGCACGCCGGTCATCACGAAGCCGCCGCGGTCGACCTGCACCCCGCAGCCCTCGAGCCAGCCGGTCGCCGGATCGGCGCCGACAAACAAAAAGAGATTGCGGATATCCATGGTGAACTCGTCCGGCGCGAGCCGGCTGCGCCAGCGCACCCGCTGCAGCGTCTCCGCGCCGTCGAGTCCGATCACCTCGGTATTGAACATCAATTCGATGTTCGGCGTCGCCTCGATGCGCTCGATCAAATAGCGCGACATGCTGGCCCCGAGCCCGCCGCCGCGGATCATCATGTTGACCCTGCGGGCATGCGCCGACAAGTACACCGCCGCCTGCCCCGCGGAGTTGCCGCCGCCGACCAGCACGACATCCTGGTTGGCGCAGAGCCGCGCCTCGATCGGCGATGCCCAGTACCAGACGCCGCGGCCTTCAAAGGCATCGAGATTGTCGATCTCGGGCCGTCGATAGCGCGCCCCGCTGGCGACCACCACGGATTTCGCGCGCAGCGTATGCCCGCACGCGGTGTCGAGCACGAATGCGCCGGACGCTTTCGTGCAGTCGAGCGATTTGATCGAGACCGGGATCAGCATTTCGGCGCCGAATTTCTGCGCCTGGTTGAAGGCCCGTCCGGCCAGCGCCTGGCCGGAGATCCCGGTGGGAAAGCCCAGATAGTTTTCGATGCGCATGCTGGCGCCGGCCTGGCCGCCGAAGGCGCGGGAATCGAACACCGCGACCGACAGGCCTTCCGACGCCGCATAGACCGCGGTGGCAAGCCCGGCCGGGCCGCTGCCGACCACGGCGACATCGTAGAGTTTTTCATGCGCGCTGTTGCCGATCATGCCGAGCGCCATCGCAAGCGCCGTCTCGGACGGATTGCGCAGCACCGTGCCGTTGGGACAGACCACCAGCGGCAGCTCGGCGCGCGTCGGCGAATAGCGCGCGACGAGGTCGGCGGCATCCTTGTCGGTCTCGGGGTCGAGGAAGTGGTGCGGCTGGCCATTGCGCGCCAAGAAATTCTGCAGCGACGCCATGTTGCCGACCGAGGCGGGGCCGATCAGCACCGGCCCGCCGGCGCCGCCCTGGATCAGGCTGACGCGGCGCAGGATCAGCGCGCGCATGATGCGTTCGCCGAGATCGGCCTCCGCAACCAAAAGCGCGCGCAGCCGGTCGGGCGGCAGCAGCAGCGTCTCGACCACCCCATCGGCATGGCCGTCGACCAGCGCCGGGCGGCCGGAGAGCTGGCCGATCTCGGCGAGAAACTGGCCCGGTCCCTGGTCGATGATCGGCGCGACATGGCCGAGGCCGTCGCGCTGGGTGATCGACACATTGCCCGACAGCACCACGAACATGCCGGGCCCGGGCTTGCCGGTCTCGAACAGTGCCTCGCCGTCCTGGTATGCGCGCGGCTCGCCGAAGCGGCGCATCCGTTCGATCTCGTGCGCGGTCAGGGTCGGAAAAGTCTGCTCATGGCGCGGGAAGGCGTAGGCGGTTGCGCTCAGCCGATCGATCGTCGTCTCATCTACAGCCATATCGGCGACCCGCTTCCTAATAACAATGCGCACGAACCGGGTTAACGGCGCGGCTCGTTTCCGCCGGCGTCATCTAGCGAGCCATCGGCTGGTTCGGAAGCCACATCCTCGCGACCGCGCGCCTGCGATTTCCGTCGCTTCAGATTTTCGCGCAGCGCCAGCTTGAGACGATCCTGTCGTGAATCCTTCGCGCGGGCTCCGGCCTGCCCGCTGCCCTTGTCCTGATCGCCTGTCATTGCAAAACTCTCGAACCGCCGCCGCCCGGGCGCGAGGCGAGCATAGCCAATGGCGGATGCCCGCGCACCCTGCCCGGTCGGCCAGTTGCGGCGATATGATTCGGCGGCAAGCGCGGATCGGGATAGTTTCGGAGAGATCGGGAACCCAATCCGGCCGAAATCGGCCGAATTGGCCGAAATCATCGGCGAGGCCGTCGATTTCTGCCGATTTCGAGGGCGACAGGGACGCTGTTTCGCTTGCGCGAAAGGGAGGCCTGTGGCAAGAACCGCCCGCTTGGACGGGCCCTTGGGGCCGATTCAATTTTTCCCGGGCATGCTGCCGTAGCTCAGTGGTAGAGCACTCCATTGGTAATGGAGAGGTCGACAGTTCAATCCTGTCTGGCAGCACCAGGATCTTCGCAAACGATGGCAGTCGTAGGCACGCGGTGCACCCGCGTGCGCTGGATCAATGCGCCAGCAGCACGCCCGCCCCGCCGATCGTCAGCACGACGTAGAACGCGAACACACTGCCGACCCATTTCCAATCGATCTGATCGTGTTCGGGGCTGAGGCCTTCGATGATGCCGTGCATGATGGTTTCCTTCAGAAGCGTTTTCGAGCGAAGCGGGTACCGGTTCGCGTGATGAAAACGCGTCAAAACAAGAATCCAGGGCCCCGTTCCGATTCAATCGGAACGGAAAAAGCTCTAGAAGTCGCATGCGCGGTGTATAGCCCGCACCTCGAGCACGTCATGTGACTCACTTCACATTTGCCATCGCGGAGCGGACCCAGCGTGACCGGCCCAGAACTGAAGAAATTGCGCGAACATCTCGGTGAGGCGCTCGGCCGCGAGCTGACGGCGGCTGACATGGCGAAGCTGTGCGGGCTGTCGGCCGCCGGCGGCGCCGAGAAGCTGCGCAGGTGGGAAGTCACCGGCCCGACCCCGAAGGTTGCCGCCCTGCTGCGCGTGCTGGCGATGGCGAGCGAGCACTATCCGATCCTGGAGAAGTTCGACGTGTTCGATCGCCACGACGTTCCGGTCAGGGATCGCGCCGCGCGCCGCCAGGCGTTCCGCGAGCAGATGCGCGACGATGTGCGCAAGCGACTGGCCTAGCCGACGGCTTGGTTAACGGGAAATGCGCGCCGCGCGCACCGCGTTAAGCCTTGCTTCATTCCACCTTAAGCGTTCGTTAGGCACAACAAAACGTTTCGCCGCAAAGGCTGCGACTTAACGCTCCGAGCAGCGTTCGGGTGACTGCATTTTATTCAAATGCGGTCTAACCCATCCGCGATGGATGGCGCCATTCACGCTGCGCCTCATGACTTGCCCGGAGACTGCCCCCATGAAGACGTTCCTGCTCGCAACCGCAGCCGCCGCGGCTGCCGTCGCTGCCTTTGGCGCGACCGCCAACGCCGCCGATTTCAACCGTGGCTACTATCAGAAGGCGCCCGCGCCTGTTTACGCCGCGCCGCTCTACAACTGGACCGGCTTCTATCTCGGCGGCCATCTCGGCGGCGTGTTCTCCCAGAACAACAACTTCAACGGCCTCGCGCTGTCGGACTCCGACGCCCGCTTCATGGGCGGCGTGCAGGCCGGCTACGACTGGCAGCTGTCGCCGATGTGGGTGATCGGCGTCGAAGGCCAGTATTCCTGGGTCGGCGGCCATCAGCTCAATGCGATCTTCCCGGGCGGCTACGTCTACAACAACAACCAGCGCGGCATCGGCTCGATCACCGGCCGCGTCGGCTACACCTGGGGCCCGGGCCTGATCTATGTGAAGGGCGGTTACGCCTATTCCGACAACAACGAAACGGTGACGCTCGGCGGCGCGCCGGTCGGCTTCACGCTCAGCGACAACCACAGCAACGGCTGGACCATCGGCGGCGGCGCCGAATACATGTTCGCGCCGAACTGGTCGGCCAAGGTCGAGTACCAATACTACGACTTCGGCGACAGCCGCTTCACCGCGCCGGGTGCGCTGGTGCCGGTCGGCAGCTTCCACAATGACGAGCATACGGTGAAGGCGGGCCTCAACTACCGCTTCAATCTCGGCAACCTCGGCGGCCCCGCCTACGGCCGCTACTGAGAATACTGCCCACAACCGATAGTGGAAAAGGCCGGCTCACGCCGGCCTTTTTTGCGTCCGATCACGTGCATCGATTCCGCACAGCGAACCAGGACGGCGCTACGGCGTGGCCGCCCTGAAAAATCCCGCAGATCGTCGCAATTTTCCCGATTTTGTTAACCGGCCGCACCGATACTCCCGCGCCGGGGAAACATCCAAGAGTAGTGGCCAAGGATAGTGGCCAAGCGTAGTGGGCCAGGGGGCACAGGGGCAATGGCGTTTCGGTTCAAGCTCGGCAAACCAAATCTCAAGCGTATCCATCTGCCGCAGATGGGCGTCAGGGGCAGCCTGTTCGCGGCGTTCGCGGTGATCGCAGGCATGGCGCTGGTGATCAGCGCAGGCGCCGGCATCGTGCTGCATCAGCTCGGCGGCACCATGACCGATCTCTCCGGCCGTGATATTCCGCGGCTTGCCGCGAGCCTGCAACTTGCCGCGCAAAGCGCTTCGCTCGCGGCGCAAGGTCCCGGCCTGCTCGCCGTGCAGAGCGACGACGCGCTGAACGATCGCACCAAGAAGGTGCAGGACGTCGCGCGGCTCACCAACGCCAAGCTTGGCGAGATCATCGAGCTCGGCGCCGACAAATCCGTGGTCAGCGCGCTGCAGGAGAACGTCAAGAACACCGACGAGGCGACCAAAAGCCTGATCTCGGCGGCGCGCGAGCGGCTCGAGGTCGGCGCGCTGCGCGACAAGCAGTACAATGCGCTGCGCAAGGCGCAGGCGGCGTTCGTCTCCGCCGCAAGTCCCGCGATGCTCGACGCGCAGACCCGCCTCAACGCCATCCTCGCCGCGGCCGAGGTGTCCGCGGACGACGCCACTGAAGCTGCCCGCACCGTCGGCCAGATCAGCAACGTGCTCGCCGCCGGCAATCTGATGGCCGCCGACATGACCGCGGCGCTGTCGGCCAATTCCAGCGAAACCCTCGATGCGATCGAGGCCGAGTTCAAGGCCGGGCGCGAACGCGTCAAGTCCAACCTCGAGGACCTGCCGAACAATCCCGCGATCGTCGCGGTGCGCGATACCGCCTCGAGGCTGCTCGTGCTCGGCGAAGGCAAGACCGGCGTGTTCAAGATCCGCCAGAAGGAGCTCGACGCGATCGACTACGGCCAGACCATCCTGGAAGAGACGCGCAAGCTCAATGTCGGGCTCGGCATCAGCGTCCAGCAGCTGGTCGACGCGGTGCAGAAGGAGACCGACAGTTCGACCTTCCAGGCGCGGCAGCAGATCTCGCTCGCCACCATGGTGATGATCGGCCTCGGCGCGCTGACGCTGGTCGGCTCGTTCCTGTTCGTCTGGCTCTATGTCGGGCGCAACATCCTGCGCCGCATCCGCGGCCTGCAGCGCTCGATGCAGCTGCTGTCCGACGGCGACCTCGACACCGAGATCCCGCAGAGCCGCCAGCGCGACGAGATCGCCGTCATGGCCGACGCGCTGCAGGTGTTCCGCGAGAGCATGGTCGAGAGCCGCGAGCTTACGGAAAACCAGAACAAGGACCGCAGCGCAAAGGCGGAGCGCGCCTCGCGCATGGAAGCGCAGATCGTCACGTTCGAATCCAACGTCCGCAGCGCGCTCGGCAGCCTGCAGACCGCGGCGAACTCGATGCAGTCGACCGCGCAGAGCATGTCGGCGACCGCCGACCAGTCGAGCGCGCTGGTCAACGCCGTCGCGTCGGCCGCCGAGGAAACCTCGGTGAACGTGCAGACGGTGTCGGCCGGCACCGAGGAGCTGTCGTCCTCGATCCAGGAGATCGGCCGCCAGGTCGTCACCTCGGCGGAGATCGCCCGCAAGGCGGTGGAGGAAGCCAGCGCCACCGACAGCACCATGCAGGGGCTTGCCGACAATGCCGCACGCATCAGCGTCGTGGTCGACCTGATCCAGACCATCGCCTCGCAAACCAATCTGCTCGCGCTCAACGCCACCATCGAGGCGGCGCGCGCCGGCGAGGCTGGCCGCGGCTTTGCCGTGGTCGCCTCCGAGGTGAAGAACCTCGCGAGCCAGACCGCAAAGGCGACCGAGGAAATCCGCCAGCAGATCGTCAGCATGCAGGAGGTGACGACGACGGCCGTCTCCGCCATCCGCAACATCTCGAGCACGATCGGCGAGATCAACGACGTCACCACCGCGATCGCCGCCGCGGTCGAGCAGCAGGGCGCGGCGACCCGCGAGATCGCCCGCAACATCCAGCATGCGGCGGGTGGCACCAGCGAGGTGTCGAGCAACATCGTCGGCGTCTCCACCGCCTCGGCCGAGGCGGGCTCTGCCGCCGGCGAGGTGCTGAGCGCCTCCGACGCGCTGCGCCGCGAGGCCGACGTGCTGCGCTCGGAGATCGACGGCTTCCTGTCGAACATCCGCGCGGCGTAGCAACGATATCCCGTAACCCGGAGAAGCCAACGGGTCGCGCGAACGCGCGCCCGATGACAGGCTCCGCGAAATCCGGGACCACGATTTGTCTTCCCCTTCCCCCTGAAAGGGGGAAGGTCGGGATGGGGGTTCAGCCGCAGGCGACGCTCCATGTGGAGAGAGCAGATCCCCACCCGCTTTGCTCTGCGAGCAAAGCGACCTCCCCTTTTCAAGGGGAGGTTTGTCCGGATTGCGCTTCGCTTCATCCGGGCTACGGAATTCCGGCGACTTCCTAGCGTATTCTCCGGACGACTATCTGATTTTTCGGCTGGCGCGGCGGGCCGTGTGCCGCTAAGCCGGTAGCATGCATACGAAGACCGACCCCGTGCACTCCTCGGCGGAGGCACTGCGATACCCCTGGGAGAACCATCCCGGCCCCGACCAGGTCGTGGAGGTGGCTCCCGGCGTGCTGTGGGCGCGGCTGAAGCTGCCGTTCCGCCTCAACCATGTGAACATCTATCTGCTCGCCGATGGCGACGGCTGGACCATGGTGGATGCCGGCTTCGGCAACGAGGAATCGATCGCGGCCTGGACCACGCTGTTCGAGGGACCGCTGAAGCACGTCAAGGTCACCCGCCTGATCGTGACGCATTCGCATCCCGACCATGTCGGTCTCGCCGGCTGGATCACCGAGCGCTTCGGCTGCCCGCTGTTCATGTCGCAGGTGGAATATCTGCAGTCGGTCTATCACCAGAATCGCGGCACCGAGGAGCGGCGCAACGCGCAGCGGCTGTTCTTCCGCCGCCACGGTATGGACGAGGACCTGACCGAGAAGCTGCTCGGCCGCGGCCAGGACTATTTGAAGCGCGTGTCGGTGCTGCCGCCGTCCTATCACCGCCTCACCCATGGCGACGAGGTCGTGATCGGCACGCGGCGCTTCAAGGTGATTACCGGCGGCGGCCACGCGCTCGACCAGGTGATGCTGTATTGCGCGGCCGACAAGCTGTTCCTGTCCGCCGACCAGGTGCTGAGCAAGATCTCGCCCAATGTCAGCGTCTGGGCGGTCGAGCCCGAGCAGAACTCGCTCGGCGAATATCTGGCGTCGCTGGCGAGCCTGACCACCACCCTGCCCTATGACGTGATGGTGCTGCCCGGCCACGGCGTGCCGTTCTACGGGCTGAAGACCCGGATCAAGCAGCTCGCCGATCACCACGAGGAGCGCTGCCGGCTGATCGCCGAGGCCTGCCGCGAGGTGCCGCAGACCTCCAAGGAGCTGGTGCCGGTGGTGTTCCATAAGCACGTGCTGGACGAGCACCAGATGGGTTTTGCCGCCGGCGAGCTGGTCGCCCATGTCAACTACATGCTGGTCGAGGGCCGCCTGACGGCCGAGATGCACGCCGACGGCATGCTGCGCTTCAAGACGACCTGAACCCGGCCGGGCGGCAAGGCATCGCCCGGCGATTTGACCGAAATCAAGCCGAACGGCCCCGGCTAGGGCAATTTGCCCAACTGCGGCGCATGCCCAGATGTGGGTCAATGCATGGACATTAGAGCTGGAAAAGCTCTAAGAAGAAGCAATCATTCCGGTCAGGTTCCGCTTTCTGGGTTTGCCGATGGATTACAGCCAGTTCTTCAATGCCGCCCTCAACCGCCTGCACGACGAGCGGCGCTACCGGGTGTTCGCCGACCTCGAGCGGATCGCGGGACGCTTCCCGCACGCGACCTGGCATTCGCCGAAGGGCAGCCGCAACGTCGTGATCTGGTGCTCCAACGACTATCTCGGCATGGGCCAGCACCCCAAGGTGGTCGGCGCGATGGTCGAGACCGCGACCCGGGTCGGCACCGGCGCCGGCGGCACCCGCAACATCGCGGGCACCCATCATCCGCTGGTGCAGCTCGAGGCCGAACTCGCCGATCTCCACGGCAAGGAAGCCTCGCTGCTGTTCACCTCGGGCTATGTCTCGAACCAGACCGGCATCTCGACGCTCGCCAAGCTGATCCCGAACTGCCTGATCCTTTCGGACGCGCTGAACCACAATTCGATGATCGAGGGCGTGCGCCAGGCCGGCTGCGAACGCCAGATCTTCCGCCACAACGACGTCGCGCATCTCGAGGAGCTCTTGATCGCCGCCGGTCCCGACCGGCCGAAGCTGATCGTCTGCGAGAGCCTTTATTCGATGGACGGCGACGTCGCGCCGCTCGGCAAGATCTGCGATCTCGCCGAGCAATACGGCGCCATGACCTATCTCGACGAAGTGCATGCGGTCGGCATGTACGGCCCGCGCGGCGGCGGCATCGCCGAGCGCGACGGCGTGATGCACCGGATCGATATCGTCGAGGGCACGCTGGCAAAAGCGTTCGGCTGCCTCGGCGGCTACATTGCAGGCCGCGCCGAGGTTATCGACGCGGTGCGCTCCTATGCGCCGGGCTTCATCTTCACCACCGCGCTGCCGCCGGCGATCTGCTCGGCCGCGACGGCTGCGATCCGGCACCTGAAGACCTCGAACTGGGAGCGCGAGCGCCACCAGGACCGTGCCGCCCGCACCAAGGCGATCCTGACCGCCGCCGGCCTGCCGGTCATGTCGAGCGACACCCATATCGTGCCGCTGTTCGTCGGCGATCCCGAGAAGTGCAAGCGCGCCTCCGACCTGCTGCTCGAGGACCACGGCATCTACATCCAGCCGATCAACTATCCGACGGTCGCCAAGGGCACCGAGCGGCTGCGCATCACGCCCTCGCCCTACCATGACGACGGCCTGATCGACGCGCTGGCCGAGGCGCTGCTCCAGGTCTGGGACCGGCTCGGCCTGCCGCTGCGCCAGAAGTCGCTTGCCGCCGAGTAACCCTATTCGTTTCCGACCCCGAATTTGGGCCGGCCGTGCATCGCGCGGCCGGCCCTTTGCGTTATATAATCCGGTATCCGGCCCCTTCCCCGGCCTGGACGGAGATAAGCAGCGATGCTGCACGACTGGGGCGTAATCGCCACGGCGTTCGCCTACATCGGATTGTTGTTCTTCATCGCCAGCCGCGGCGACCGCACGTCGCCGGGCGAGCGCGGCCGTGCCAGCCAGTGGATCTTTCCGCTGTCGCTGGCGATCTACTGCACCTCCTGGACCTTCTTCGGCTCGGTCGGCTTCGCCACCCGCACCAGCATCGACTTCCTGGCGATCTATGTCGGCCCGATCGTGATGGTCGGACTGTGCACGCCGCTGCTGCGCCGGGTGATCGCGCTCGCCAAGTCGCAGAACATCACCTCGATCGCCGACTTCATCGCCGCGCGCTACGGCAAGAGCCAGGCGGTGGCGGCGACCGTGGCGCTGATCGCGATCATCGGCTCGGTGCCCTACATCGCGCTGCAGCTGAAGGCGGTGGCGGCGTCGCTGGAGACCATCCTGAGCGAGGACCAGGCGTTCTCGAAAATTCCCGTTATCGGTGACATCGCGCTGATGGTGACGCTGGCGATGGCGGTGTTCGCGGTGCTGTTCGGCACCCGCCACACCGACGCGACCGAGCACCAGCACGGCCTGATCCTGGCGATCGCGGCCGAGTCCATCGTCAAGTTGGTCGCCTTCATCGCCGCCGGCGCCTTCGTCACCTTCTGGATGTTCTCTCCGGTCGAGCTCTACGAGCGCGCCCTGAAGACGCCGGAGGCGGTGCGCGCGATCGAATATGTGCCGTCGATCGGCAATTTCCTGATCATGACGCTGCTGTCGTTCTGCGCGGTCATGCTGCTGCCGCGCCAGTTCCATGTCAGCGTGGTGGAGAATTCGACGCCCGCCGAAGTCACCCGGGCGCGCTGGCTGTTCCCGCTCTACCTCATCGCCATCAACCTGTTCGTGATTCCGATCGCGATCGCCGGCCTCGTCATCTTCCCGTTCGGCGCGGTCGATGCCGACATGTTCGTGCTGGCGCTGCCGATCGAGGGCAATTCGCAATTGCTCAGCCTCGCCGTGTTCGTCGGCGGGCTGTCGGCGGCGACCGCGATGGTGATCGTCGAATGCGTCGCGCTGTCGATCATGGTCTCCAACGACATCGTGCTGCCGCTGGTCTTGCCGCGCAGCGACGATGCCAGCGCCGGCCAGAAGGACTTTGGCGATTTCCTGCTGAAGGCGCGCCGCTTCTCGATCTTCGCCATCATGGTGCTGGCGTATTTCTACTATCGCGCGCTCGGCAACACCCAGCTGGTCGCGATCGGCCTGTTGTCGTTTGCCGCGATCAGCCAGCTGGCGCCGGCGTTCTTCGGCGGCCTGTTCTGGCGCAGGGCCACCGCACGCGGCGCCATGGCGGGCATGCTGATCGGCTTCGCGACGTGGCTCTACACGCTGTTCATCCCGAGCTTCCTGGAAACCTCGACCACCGGCCTGATGCTGCTGCAGCACGGACCGTTCGGGATCGAGGCGTTGCGGCCGCAGGCGCTGTTCGGCGCGGACCTGCCGCCGCTGCTGCACGGCGTGCTGTGGAGCCTTGCGCTCAACATCCTCACCTATGTGCTGTTCTCGCTGGCGCGTGCGCCGTCCTCGATCGAGCTGTTGCAGGCCGACGTGTTCGTGCCCAACGCGCTGGCGCCGATCGCGCCCAGCTTCCGGCGCTGGCGCACCACAGTGACGGTGGAGGACATCCAGAGCACGGTGACGCAATATCTCGGCCCCGACCGGACCCGCGAGGCCTTCGCCGCCTTCGCCGTCGACCGCAACATCATGCTGCTGGCGTCGGCACCGGCCGATTTCGAGCTGCTGCAGCATGCCGAGCGGTTGATCGCCTCCTCGATCGGGGCGGCGTCCTCGCGCCTCGTGATGTCGCTGCTGCTGCAACGGCGCACGGTGTCGGCCAAGGCCGCGCTGAAACTGCTCGACGACTCCCACGCCGCCCTGCACTTCAACCGCGAGATCCTGCAGACCGCGCTCAATCACGTGCGCCAGGGCATCGCGGTGTTCGACGCCGATCTGCAGCTGATCTGTTCCAACCGCCAGTTCTCCGAATTGCTGGGGCTGCCGCAGCATCTGGTGCAGCTCGGCATCCCGCTGTCCGAGATCCTCGAATTCATGGGCGCGATCAGTCCGCCCGCGTCCGGCGACGGCGACAGCCTGCTGCAGGCCCGCCTGCGTGCCTACACCACCGAGGGCGAGCCCTATCTGGAACGCTTCACCGACCGTCATCTGGTGATCGAGGTGCGTGCCAACCGCATGCCGGGCGGCGGGCTCGTCATCACCTTCTCCGACGTCACGCCGAGCTTCGAGGCGGCGGAGGCGCTGGAGCGCGCCAATGCGACCCTGGAAAAGCGGGTGCGCGACCGCACCGAGGAGCTGACGCAGCTGAACTCGGAGCTCGCGCTCGCCAAGGGCATCGCGGAAGACGCCAACGCCTCCAAGACGCGCTTCCTGGCGGCCGCCAGCCACGACATCCTGCAGCCGCTCAACGCGGCGCGCCTCTATGTCACGAGCCTGGTCGAGCGCCAGAACGGCGGCGAGGATTCGCGCCTGGTCGAGAACATCGACGACTCGCTCGAGGCGATCGAGGACATCCTGGGCGCGCTGCTCGACATTTCCAGGCTCGACGCCGGCGCCATGACGCCGGCGATCACGAGCTTCCGAATGGCCGACCTGATGCGCTCGCTGGAGATCGAGTTCATGCCGATCGCCCGCGACAAGGGCCTCGACCTGCGCTTCGTGGCCTGCTCGCTGCCGGTCGAATCCGACCGCTCGCTGCTGCGCCGGCTGCTGCAGAACTTCATCTCCAACGCGATCAAATATACCCCGCGCGGCCGCGTGCTGATCGGCTGCCGCCGCCGCGGCGCCACGCTCCAGATCAGCATCTTCGACACCGGCGTCGGCATTCCCGTGCAGAAGCGCGGCGAGATCTTCAAGGAGTTTCATCGCCTCGAGCAGGGCGCCCGGATCGCCCGCGGCCTCGGCCTCGGCCTGTCGATCGTCGAGCGGCTGGCGCGCGTGCTCAACCACCGCATCGCGATCTCGGCCAATGTCAGCGGCGGCTCGGCGTTCTCGGTCACCGTGCCGGTCGCGACCGCGGTCAACCATACCGCGGCGGTCACCACCGCGACGCCGCTGTCGAAGACGCCGATGAGCGGCTCGCTGATCGTCTGCATCGAGAACGATCCCGCCATTCTCGACGGCATGAAGACGCTGCTGACGGCGTGGGACGCGGAGGTGATCGCGGTGCTCGACGCCGACGGCGCGATCAGCGCGATCGAGGCCGCCGGCGGCCGCGTCACCGGCGTGCTGGTCGACTACCATCTCGACCGCGGCAACGGCGTTGCAGCGATCCGCGAGATCCGCCGCCGCTTCGGTGACGGCATTCCGGCGATCCTGATCACCGCCGACCGCAGCCCCGCGGTGCGCGCCGCCGCGCGCGAGGAGAACATCGCCGTGCTGAACAAGCCGGTCAAACCCGCCTCGCTGCGCGCCCTGCTCGGACAATGGCGCACCCAGCAGATGGTGGCGGCGGAATAGCGCGCGGCGGCGCAATCCGGGCGCGCATCTTGCTTTGGATCATGATGCGATTGGATCGAATCGCATCATGAAGGCGCCGCAAAGACACGGCGTTCCCTCCCGCAAGCGCGAGAGGTGAAGCGAGCCTGCAGAGTGGCCTCAACCGAAAATCACATGCTCCAAGATCGCCAAGTGTCGGCCTAGTTCGGCCCTATTCCGGCCGACGCCGGGTGCCCTGGCACCTGAAAGCGCTTGCCTGTGTCGGTAACGTTGGTTCCGTCGACCTTGAGGATCGAAAAATCCTGGCTAAGGTAGTTCCCGACCAGGATGTATTTTCCGTCAGGCGTGAAGACCGCCGCCTCAGGCAGTCCGCCGACTTCGATATCTCCGGTCTTGGTCACTTTCTTGCCGTCGATCTTCAGGACCGAGACGCTGCCGTTCTTCTCATGGAAGAACGCATTCTTCATGTTCGAGCCGCGCAGGATCACTGAGACTGCGAGATCCCCCTTCGGACTGACGCCAAGCCCCTCCGGTCCATCGCCGACCACCACGCGATCGATGATGCGCGGCGGCTTCGCTTCGAGATCGATGACGCTGGCCGTGTCGACGCTGCCGTCCGACGCGCCTGAGTTGCCATTGTCCGACGTCAACGCGATCTTGCTGTTCGGGGTCACTGCGACATTGTAAGGCCATTGGCCGACCGGCAGGTCTATCTTGTTGTAGGTGACTTTGTCGCCGGCGATATCGAGCACCGATATCTTGTGCCCGGGAAAACGCGCGACCAGCGCGTGCTTGCCGTCTGGCGCGAACGCGACATGTGCGACACTGTCAGGCATCGATATCGTGTCGGTGATCTTGACGTCAGTGCCGTTGACCGAAAGTACGCTGATCGAATTGTCCCCGCGGTTGGCAACCAACGCCATCTTGCCATCGGGACTGAAGCTCAAGCCTGATGGCTGCTTTCCGCCGGCAATGGTCGCTGCCAGCTTGGGCGGGGTCGCCTTGAGATCGATCACATAGATCTTGTTATCCGGCACCTGCTTCAGAGCGTCGCCTTCCTTCACCACGTCGACCGAATCCGCGACCAGCGCCACCGTTCCGGTCGGATCGATCGCGACGTTGACCGGGGGGCCGACTACCGAGTTCTTCAATGGGAGAGAAGCCGCAATCTTCGGGTTCTCGGGATCGGCGAGATCGACGATCAGCACTTGATCCTTGCCGGGCGCTGACAGCACCGGCTTGCCGTCGTCGTCCCACAACAGCTTCTCGTCCAGGCCGACGATCATCAGGGGCTTGGCCTGAGCGCAATTGAAAGAGCTGGTACCGAGAAGGATTGCCGCAGCCAGAGATAGTCCGGCGACGCGAGTGACGGAAATCATGGCGTTCTCCCCAAAAGCACGCGGCCTCTCACGGGCCGATGCCGGACAGGATACTCGTTTTTCGACCGACGCGCAGTTTGAATGGGATCTGGATGGCTGCGCGGAAGCGTGCCATCGGGCGCGCTTTCGCGCCACCCGTCGTCTCGCAATGCCGTGGCCCGAGCCCGGCAATCACAGCTGGAGTTGCTCGGGACTATGTCGGCGGCGTGCCCTGGCGCCACTGGCCGCCGGCGATCTTGGCGGCGGCGATCACGGCTTGGGTGCGGCTTTCGACGCCGAGCTTCTGCAGGATCGCCGAGACATGGGCCTTGATGGTGGCTTCGGAGACGCCGAGCTCATAGGCGATCTGCTTGTTGAGCAACCCCTCGGACAGCATCATCAGCACCCGCACCTGCTGCGGGGTCAGCGTGACCAGCCGGTCGCGCAGCCGCGTCATGTCGGGATCGCCGGCCGCCGACAGATCGGTGTCCGGCGGCACCCAGACGTCACCCTCCATCACCTTCATGATGGCATCCCGCAACGTCTCGACGCCGAAGCGCTTGGGGATGAAGCCGGAGGCGCCGAAGTCGAGCGAGCGGCGGATGGTTCCGGCATCGTCGCTGGCGGAGACGATGACGACGGGGATCGCAGGGTATTGCGCCCGCAGATAGATCAGGCCGGAGAAGCCGCTGATCCCCGGCATGCTCAGATCGAGCAGGATCAGGTCGACCTCGGAGTCCCGCTCCAACAGCGCGGTCAGGTCCTCGAACGATCCGGCCTCGCTGATCGTGGCCGATCTCACGACGCTCGACACCGCCTGACGCAACGCATCGCGGAACAGCGGATGGTCGTCGGCGATGACAAGATGAGTATTGGCAGCAGCAGTCATCTCAGTCCCACAAGCGGGCTTTAGGCAAACCCGCGTCGCTCGGTTTTCGCCCGCGCGGCAGTATCACGCAAGCGGTTGATAATACCAGATGCCAACGCGGTTAACCCGCGCAGCTTGTGCGCCGCAATAGACGCATGCGGAGGCGTTCCATCCTGCTCTTCCTTCTGAAGATAGGTTCGATCCTGAAAAGGCCAAAAGTCTTATTGGGGCGGGTTTCACTGCGATGTTACCTTCATCTCAAGCCGAAGGCCTATTCGGGCCTCACCCGCCAGCCGGGGGCGAGCATGGCAGCAATATTTCGGGGGGAGCAATCCAGATGTCCACTATGACTGCAACTTCGGCGCGGCCCGCCGGCATGACAAAGGATGAGCGTTTCGTCATCCTCGCGTCGTCGCTCGGTACCGTGTTCGAGTGGTACGACTTCTATCTCTACGGTTCGCTGGCCGGCATCATCGGCGCGCAGTTCTTCTCCGACTATCCGCCGGCGACCCGCGACATCTTCGCGTTGCTGGCATTCGCCGCGGGCTTCCTGGTGCGCCCGTTCGGCGCGATCGTGTTCGGCCGGGTCGGCGACATCGTCGGCCGCAAATACACCTTCCTCGTCACCATCCTGATCATGGGTCTGTCGACCTTCATCGTCGGCCTGTTGCCCAACGCCAAGACCATCGGCATCGCGGCGCCGATCATCCTGATCTCGCTGCGCCTGCTGCAGGGCCTCGCGCTCGGCGGCGAATATGGCGGTGCCGCGACCTACGTCGCCGAGCATGCCCCACCCGGCAAGCGCGGCTACTACACCTCCTTCATCCAGACCACGGCAACGCTCGGCCTGTTCCTGTCGCTGCTGGTGATCCTGTTCACCCGAACCCTCACCGGCGAAAAGGACTTCGCCGACTGGGGCTGGCGCATTCCGTTCCTGGTGTCTGTGCTGCTGCTCGGCATCTCGGTCTGGATCCGGCTGCGGCTGAACGAATCGCCGGTGTTCCAGCGGATGAAGGAGGAGGGCAAGACCTCCAAGGCGCCGCTGACCGAGGCCTTCGCGACCTGGAGCAACGCCAAGATCGTGATCCTCGCGCTGCTCGGCCTGACCATGGGCCAGGCGGTGATCTGGTACACGGGCCAGTTCTACGCGCTGTTCTTCCTGCAATCGATCCTGAAGGTCGACGGCTATACCGCCAACCTCTTGATCGCCTGGTCCCTGTTGCTCGGCACCGGCTTCTTCCTGGTGTTCGGCGCGCTGTCGGACAAGATCGGCCGCAAGCCGATCATCCTGGCGGGCTGCCTGATCGGCGCACTCACGCTGTTCCCGATCTTCAAGATGATCACGACCAACGCCAATCCGGCGCTGGAGAAGGCCTATGAGACGGTCAAGGTGCAGGTGGTTGCGGATCCCGCGGGCTGCGGCGATCTGTTCAACCCGGTTGGCACCCGCGTCTTCAGCGCGCCCTGCGACACCGCCCGCGCCTTCCTTGCCCAATCGTCGGTGAAATACTCGACGGTGCCGGGTCCGGCCGGCTCGCCGGTGAAGATCCTGATCAACGACAAGGAAGTGCCGTATACGGACGCCAAGACGTCGAACCCCGCAATCCTCGCGGCGGTGCAGGCGGCGGGCTATCCGAAGCCGGGTGACGCCGGCATCGTGAAGATGTCGCACCCGTTCGACGTCTTCCGTCCGCAGGTGGCCGCGGTCATCGGCCTGCTATTCATCCTGGTGCTCTACGTCACCATGGTCTACGGCCCGATTGCCGCCATGCTGGTCGAACTGTTCCCGACCCGCATCCGCTACACCTCGATGTCGCTGCCCTATCACATCGGCAACGGCTGGTTCGGCGGCCTGCTCCCGGCGACCGCGTTCGCGATCACCGCATCGACCGGCGATATCTACTCCGGTCTCTGGTATCCGGTCATCTTCGCCGCAATCACCGTCGTGGTCGGCGCGCTGTTCATCCCGGAAACCAAGGACGTCGACATCACCAAGACCTGACCGGTCGACATCCCAGTCAAAATGCATCGGCCGCGGAGCGATCCGCGGCCGATGTCGTTTTAGGAGCCGAAGCCGGATGACATGCGCCCGTCAGCGCGTGGCGCCGATGAATTGCAGCACGATCTCGCGCCGGTGCGCCCGGGCGCGATGCTCGATCAGATAGATGCCTTGCCAGGTGCCGAGCGCCATCTCGCCGTCGAGCACGGGGACCTGCAGCGAGGTCGACGTCAGCATGGTCTTGATGTGCGCCGGCATGTCGTCGGGACCTTCGGCGTCGTGACGCCAGCCGCCGTCTTCAGGCGCCGCGCGATCGAGCGCCATCATCAGGTCGAGCAGCACGGTCGGATCGGCATTCTCCTGGATCGTCAGCGAGGCCGAGGTGTGACGGATGAACAGCGTCACCGCGCCCTCGCCGGCGCGCACCTCGCGCAGGAATTTGACGACCTCGCGCGTGATGTCGGTGAATCCGGCGCCCGACGTTTCGACCGTCAATCGCGACGACACGATGCTGGTTGCCGCGACGGAGGACGGCGCCGAGTGCGTGATCATTTTCGCCGAACTCATCTGCAGCCTCTCAACTCGTCGTCCCGGCGAAAGCCGGGACCCATACTCCGCGGCCCCTCATGTTCAAAGACTCGGAGTGGATATTCTTTGTAACCATACGCTCCGGTGGTTATGGGTCCCGGCTTTCGCCGGGACGACACCGTGGATGTTGCAAACGCCGTATCAAATCTTGCCGCCATTGACGTCGCGCTGCACGCGGTTGGCCATCTCGATCAGCCGCCGCCAGGCCCGCTCCACGAACGACATCATGCGATCCATGTCGCGGTCGCTCGGCAGCGGGATCTCGATCTTGCGCTCGCCCTCGGCGCTCTTCGGCTCTGGCTTCTTCAACGAATCCGATTTCGGCAACGCTTCGTCGGTCTTGGCCGACGGTGCGTGCGCGGCGAGCTCGCCCTTGAGCTTGTCATTGTCGGCCTGCAGACGCCCGATCTCGGCATCCAGCGCCGCCCGCTCGTCCGGCACCATGTAACAGGCCCAGCCGGCGCTGGAATTGGTGCAGGTCGACACCGCGCCGGTGCGCGTGTCGAGCCGCAGGAAACCGTCGCCGGCCGGAGACAATGCGTAGCGGCCATTCTCGGTGTCCGGTGCGGTTTGCGCGATCGCCGCGCCGCCGCTTGCGATCAGGATGGCAGCAATTGCGATGGACAACTTCGACGGCGACATCGCGATGGGCATGGCTTGCTCCGCCTCAACCTGATTCCTGCCCCTATACGACAGAGCTATAGGGCTTGCGGCCCGACTTCAACGCGTCTTCAAGCAATTCGATCCGGTCCTGGCCCCAGAACACCTCGCCATCGAGCACATATCCGGGCGAACCGAACACGTCGGCGTCCAGTGCATTCTGGCGATTCTGCTCATAGGTCGCGCTGATCGCTTCAGTGCCGGAGCGCTCCACCAGCTGCCGGCCGGGCAAACCTGCATCATCGGCGAGCTTCACCAGTGTCGCGGGATCGGCAAGGTTGAGCTGTTGCTCCCAGACCGCAGGATAGGCCCGTTGCAGGAAGGGCTCGGGGTCGAGGCCGGCCTCGAGCACCGCGATCACGACGCCATCGGCAAGGCGCCCGTTGAACGGCCAGTTGGCCGGCTGCAGATGAAAATTCAGCCCGCGCTTGTCGCGCCAGCGCTGCAACTCGATCATCCGATAGCGCTGCCGCACCGGATGGCGCTTGGCGAGCGGCAGCCCGCCCGTTTCCGAGAACAGATCGACCAGCAGCACAGGCCGGTAATTTACCTTGAGATCGTAAGTGCTTACGAGTCGAACGAAGGGCTTGTGGCCAATATAGGCCCAGGGGGATTGCAGCGAGAAGTAGTAATCGATCTGGCGCGGCATGCGGAACCTGACTGCATGAGAGGACGGGACTTTCGGCGATCCCAGCAGAGCGGGAAAAGCCACGCAATATCGCTCAATGCCACGCAAGCTGTTGCACTGCGATCACTGCGTCACTCTGACCTTGAATATCTCCAAATAAAACCAGCAGAATCAAAGCAATAACTGGTGACGACGCAATCTTGACTTGATTAGACGCGGTAAGTATGGTCCGCGCGGCTTTTGACGGGGACGGGCGCAATTTCCATCATCCGCGGCATCGGTTAGTGTTTGCAGCATGGCTGAGAACACCAACGACGGCGCAAATGGAAGTCGCGATCAATCGCCTCCTGACGAAGCTGCGCTTTCCGCAAGGCTCGGAAGTCTCGATCATCGGTTGTCAGAAATTCGCGACAGCCGCAGGAGCAAGACTGATCAATCCGGTAATGAAAGCGGGGACAGTGCCGCCAGAGCTTCGGCGATGGCGCTCGGTTTTCGTCTTTCCTCGGAGCTGATCGCGGGCGTTGCCGTCGGAGCGGCGATTGGCTGGGGGTTCGACCGTTTGCTGTCGACGTCGCCATTCGGCTTCATCGTGTTAACGCTGCTCGGCTTCGTCGCCGGGGTGGTCAACGTGGTGAGGTCCGCGGGCGTGGCCTCGGGCAAGCGCTGAGCGCTGGCGGGAAGTCACGACATTTGAAATTCGATTACCGGCACGATAGCCGGTGGACCAAGAGCCGCGCGGATGAAAATCGACCCGATCCACCAGTTCAATATCGAGCCCCTCTTCACGCTCGGCCACATCGGCAATCACACGATCGCCTTCACCAATTCGTCGCTCTTCATGTTCATCGCGGTGCTGCTGATCGCGCTGCTGATGCTGGCGAGCGGCCGCGAACTGGTTCCGGGACGGCTGCAGTCGGTCGCCGAAATCTCCTACGAGTTCGTCGCCACCACGATTCGCAGCACGGCCGGCGCGGAAGGCATGAAGTTCTTCCCGCTGATCTTCTCGCTCTTCATGTTCCTCTGCGTCTCGAACCTCGTCGGCGTCATTCCCTACACCTTCACGATCGCGAGTCACCTGATCGTCACCGCGGCGCTCGCGCTTCTGGTGTTCTTCACCGTCCTGATCTACGGCGTCTACAAGAACGGCCTGAAATTCTTCAGCATCTTCGTCCCCCACGGCGTTCCGATCTACATCCTGCCGCTGGTCATGTTCATCGAGATCCTGTCGTTCTTCCTGCGGCCGGTCTCGCACAGCGTTCGTCTGTTCGCCAACATGCTGGCCGGCCACATCGCGCTGAAGGTGTTCGCGGGCTTCGTCGCGATGCTCGGCTTCTCGCTGGGCGCGCTCGGCTGGGTCGGCGGCGTGCTGCCGCTGGCGCTTACGATTGCGCTGTACGCCCTCGAACTGCTGGTCGCGTTCCTGCAGGCCTACGTGTTCGCGATCCTGACCTGCATCTACCTCAACGACGCCATTCATCCGGGACACTAAGCGGTCCGGGGAATCTCCACCCACCAATCTGTCTATCTTTCTCAAGGAGCTACATATGGAACCGGCAGCAGCAAAACTTATTGGCGCGGGCATCGCGTGCATCGGCATGGGCGGCGCGGGCGTCGGCGTGGGCATCATCTTCGGCAACTACCTCGCCGCTGCGGTGCGTAACCCGTCGGCCGCTCAGGGCCAGTTCGGCAACCTGATCTTCGGCTTCGCCGTGACCGAAGCGCTCGGCATCTTCTCGCTGCTGATCGCGCTGCTCCTGCTGTTCGTTCCGCTCTGAGCGGCACCCCGGTTCCGCTCTGCGGTAACCCGGTTCCGCATTAGCGGTAACCCCTTCGCGCCGCCCAAAGGTCGTCCCAAAGACCATCCGGAGGGCGGCGCGCATGACAGCAACAGGAGAACACCATGGCTGAGAGTCATGGCGAGGCAAAAGGCCAGAAAGCCGGCGCCCACACCGAGACCGACGGCGGACATCACGGCGGAGCCTTTCCGCCGTTCGATTCGTCCAATTTCGCCTCGCAGCTGGTGTCGCTGGCGATTGCATTTGTCGCGCTCTACCTGATCGTGTCGCGTTTCGCCCTGCCGCGCGTTGGTGGGACGATCGACGCACGTCAGAACAAGATCGAGGGCGATCTGGCCGAAGCGCAGAAGCTGAAGGACGAGTCCGACGCGGCGCTGAAGGCCTACGAGACCGAGCTGGCGAATGCGCGTGCCAACGCGCAGGCGATCGGCAACGAGACCCGCGAGAAGCTGAACGCGGCCTCGGAAGCCGAGCGCAAGGCGCTGGAAGAGAAGCTGGCGGCAAAGCTCGCCGACGCCGAGAAGCAGATCGCAACAACCCGGACCAACGCCATGAGCAACGTCCGCGGCATCGCGGCGGATGCGGCCGGCGCCATCGTCCAGCAACTCGCCGGCGTCACGCCGGACGCCAATGCGGTCAACAGCGCCGTCGACGCGTCGCTGAAGGGATAGACGATGTTTTACGAACCGGAAACCTGGGTTGCGATCGCCTTCGTCATTCTGCTGGTCGTGTTCGGCTATCTCGGCGTCCACCGCACCCTGCTGACGGCGCTGGACCACCGTGCCGAGCGCATCAAGGCCGAGCTGGAAGACGCCCGCCGTCTGAAGGACGAGGCCGCCAAGCTGCTCGGCGAGTACAAGGCGCGCCGCGCCAGCGCGGAGCGCGAGGCCGAGGAGATCATCTCCAACGCCAAGGCCGAAGCCGAGCGGATCGCGGCCGAGGCCAAGACCAAGATGGAAGATTTTGTCGCCCGGCGGACCAAGACCGCCGAGAGCAAGATCGCCCAGGCCGAGGCGCAGGCCGTGGCCGATGTCCGCGCCGCCGCGGCCAACGCCGCCGTGACCGCCGCCTCGACCATCCTGTCGCAATCGGTCAAGGGCTCGGTTGCCGACGATCTCGTCGGCAAGGGCATCGCCGAAGTCCGCTCCAAGCTGAACTGACGCGATCTCAACTCCTTCGACAAAAGGCCGGCGCGAGCTGATCGCGCCGGCCTTTTTCTTTGCCCGTATCTGTCCGCATGATGCGGGGTGTTTTTGTTTTGACGCGTTTTCTTCACGCGAACCGGTACCCACTTCGCTCGAAAACGCTCTGGTACTACTTCTTCTTGTGCGGCGCGCGGGGCTTGGGCTCCGGCTTCAGGGCCTGCGGATCGAAGCCGATATAGAAGATGTAATTGTCGTTGTCGGCCGGCGACGGCGCCGGATACACGACGTCCTCGGCGACCAGGCTGAACGGCACGCTGCCGCTCTCGTCCATCTGCACCGTGGTGGTGTAGGCCTTGGTCATGATGGTCTTCTCGCCGACGCCGCCCTGCACTACGGCGACGCGAAGCGGCACCTGAATGCTCGGTGGCGCGCCCTGGGGACCGACAATGATCCGCCCCTGAATACCGATCTTGGCCGTGATCTGGCCGCTGTTCAGATTGCATTGCCGCGCCGTGCGCGTGATCGAGGCCAGGAACTTGACGTCGTTGCCGACCGCTTCCTTGCCGTTCGCGGCCACGGAATAGGTCGAGGCCCCGGAGCGGATCTGCACCGGCGGGCAGGTCAGCTCGGCATCGGCGTCGTTGAGCTGCTGCGGCGCTGCGGGCGTCGCCGGCTTGTCCTGGTCGGACGAGCCGCCGCCGCCGAACAGGCTCTTGAAACGGTCGCTCAGCGACTGCGCGGAAGCTGCCGACGGCAGCAGGGTGGCACCGAGACCGATCGATACCGCCGCCGCGAGCGCGAACCTGATCACCCTGTCACCCATCAATATCCTCAAATCTCCAAGCCCGGTTCCCCGTTTCGCGGGCGTTATAGCAAGGCAATGGCGGCGAACCCAAGGCATGGAATCGACATCGCCATCAGCCAATAGGCTTATGATTCAGCCGCGGAAATCCTCGTGCAGCAGGCCGAACAGCAGGTGGTCCTGCCAGATCCCGTTGATGCAGAGATAGCGCCGCGCCAGGCCCTCGCGGGTGAAGCCGCACTTCTCCAGCACCCGGATCGACGAGGCATTGGAGGGAATGCAGGCCGCCTCGATGCGATGCAGATTGAGCTCGCCGAACAGCGAGGGCAGCAGCACCCGCAGCGCCGTCGTCATGTAGCCGCGATGGGCGTGCGGCAGGCCGACCCAATAGCCGATGGTGCCGGCCTGCACGATGCCGCGCCGCACATTGGCGAGCGTGATCCCGCCGATCATCACACCGTCCGATTCGCGGAAGATGATGAACGGATAGGAGCGGTCGGCGGCGATATCCTCGGTGTAGCGGCGCAACCTGCGGCGGAAGCCGGCGCGGGTCAGGTCGTCGGAGGGCCAGATCGGTTCCCACGGCGTGAGATAGGCGCGGCTGAATTCGCGCAACTGCGCCCATTGGGGGAAATCCGACATCTGCGGCGCGCGCAGCAAGAGCCCGTGACCGCGCGGCATCAGTGCAGCGGGTCCATTGGACGGCAAACGAAACAGGGCCATGGCCCAACACTCCCCGCCACTTCTCCCTCGCCCCGCCCTTGCGGGGAGAGGGTCGGGGTGAGGGTCTCGCCGCAGATTCGGTTTTGCGGCTCTACCCCTCACCCGAAGCCTTCGGCCATAGCCAAGGCTCGGCCTCGGCGTATGTCCGTCAACGGCCGCCGGTAGGCGGCCTATGCTCTCCCCGCAAGCGCGGGGCGAGGTAAGCAGAATTCTTAATGCAGCAGCGTCTTTGCCTTCGACGTCGTCAATCCTTCCGCAAAAGCCACCGCCGTGTCCAGACCCCTGCCGCTGCCGAGCGCGACAACGGCGGGCCGGCTGCGCGCCAGCAGGGCACGGGCGGCGTTGCGGCTCGATTCGACGCTGACCGCGTCGATCCGCGCCACCAGTTCTTCCACCGTCTGCGGCCGGCCATAGGCTAGCACATGGCGTGCCAATTGTTCGGCCCGGGATGAACAGCTTTCCAGCGCCATCAACAGGCCGGCCTTCATCTGCGCCTTGGCGCGGGCGACCTCGGCCTCGGTCAGGGTTTCGACCGCGTCGTTGATGACGTCGACGATGACTTCCATCATTTCCGGCGCATCGGCCGGATCGGTCCCGGTGTAGAGGCCGAAGAAGCCGGTGTCGGTGTAGGGCGCGTGGAAGGTATAGATCGAGTAGCACAGCCCGCGCTTCTCGCGCACCTCCTGGAACAGCCGCGACGACATCCCGCCGCCGAGCGTGTTGGTGAAGACCTGCAGCGAGAACAGCGACGGGTCGGTCTGCGGCACGCCTTCGAGCGCCAGCGTCAGATGCGCCTGCTCGAGATCGCGATGCACCACCCGCGAACCGCCCTTGCCGAACATCGCGGCCTGCGGCTTCGGCGCCGGCGTGGCCTCGAAGCTTGCGAATTTCTGCGTGACGTCCTCGACGATGCGCGCGTGATCGACCGCGCCGGCGGCCGCGACCACCATGTCGGGGGCGCGGTAATGCGTCGAGAGATAGCCGCGCAGCATGTCGCGGTCGAAGGCCTTCAGCGTCTTGGCGGTGCCGAGCAGCGAGCGGCCCATCGGCTGCTCCGGATAGCAGAGTTCGTTGAGATGCTCGAACACGACGTCGTCGGGCGTATCCTGCGCCGCGCCGATCTCCTGTACGATGACGCTCTTCTCGCGCTCCAGCTCGTCCGGCACGAAGGAGGGATTGGCGAGGATGTCCGACAGCACGTCGAGTGCCAGCGGCACATCCGCCTTCATCACCCGCGCATAATAGGCCGTGGTCTCGGTCGAGGTCCCGGCATTGAGGTCGCCGCCGACCGCCTCGATCTCCTCGACGATCTCGCGCGAGGAGCGCCGCGCCGTGCCCTTGAACGCCATGTGTTCGAGCAGATGCGAGATGCCGTGCTCGTTCGGCTTCTCGTCGCGCCCGCCAACGCCAGCCCAGACCCCGAGCGCCGCGGTTTCCAGATGCGGCATGGTGTCGGTGACGATTGTCAGGCCGCTCGGCAGCTTGGTGATTTCAACGCCCATCAGGCAACTCCCTGCTTGGCAGCACGGCTGACCGACAGCACGAAGCGCTCGACCTCGGCAGAATCATTCTTCATGACCGTGATGTGTTCGGATTTGCTCATCAGGCCTCCGAGCCAGACCGGCAGCTGCGGACGCACCCCGCAGGCGGCTTCCACCGCGTCGGGGAATTTGGCCGCGTGCGCGGTCGACAGCACGATGTTCGGAATCCTGGAATCGGAGGTGTCGCGGTCGGCGACCGCGAGCGCCACCGCGGTGTGGGGGTCGACGAGATCACCGGCCTCGCGCCAGGCGGCGCGGATCGCCGCCGCCGTCTCGGTCTCGTCGGCGCGGCCGGCGTCGAAATCACGGCGCACGGCGGCAAGTGTCGCATCCGGCAGCACGAAGCGGCCGGACTGCTTCAGCGAGGCCATCAGGCGGCGGACCTGATCGGCGTCGCGGCCGCTCGCCTCGAACAGCAGCCGCTCGAAGTTCGACGACACCTGGATGTCCATCGACGGCGACGCCGTGGCGTGCACCTCGCGCACCTCGTAGATGCCGGTCTTCAGCGTGCGCGCCAGGATGTCGTTGACGTTGGCGGCAATGCGCAAGTTCCGGATCGGCAGCCCCATCCGCTTGGCGACATAGCCCGCGAAGATGTCGCCGAAATTGCCGGTCGGCACCGTGAAGTCGACGGTGCGCTGCGGCGAGCCGAGCGCGACCGCCGAGGTGAAGTAATAGACCACTTGCGCGACGATGCGCGCCCAGTTGATCGAGTTGACGCCCGACAGCGCCACCGTGTCGCGGAAGCGATGGTTGTTGAACATCGCCTTCACCAGCGCCTGGCAATCGTCGAAGGTGCCTTCGATCGCCAGCGCGTGGACGTTGGCGGCGCCGGTCGTCGTCATCATGCGGCGCTGCACCTCGGAGATGCGGCCGTTCGGGAACAGCACCACGAGGTCGACATTGTCGAGATTGGCAAATGCCTCGACCGCGGCGCCGCCGGTATCGCCCGAGGTCGCGACCACGATGGTGGTGCGCTGCGCGCGCTTGGCCAGCACGTGATCCATCAGCCGCGAGATCAGCTGCATCGCGACGTCCTTGAACGCCAGGGTCGGCCCGTGGAACAGCTCGAGCAGGAACTGGTTCGGCCCGGCCTGATCGAGCGGCACCACCGCGGGATGACGGAACGTGGCATAGGCCTCGTTGGCCATGCGGCCGAGCTCGGCGTCGGAAATCTCGCCGGCGACAAACGGACGGATGATCTCGACCGCGACCTCCCAATAGGGACGGCCGAAGAAGGTGGCGATGGTCTCGGGCGACAGCTGCGGCCAGGTCTCGGGCACGTAGAGCCCGCCGTCGCGGGCAAGCCCGGTCAGCATCACGTCGCAGAAGCCAAGCACCGGGGCCTCACCCCTGGTCGAGATATACCGCGTCAAACCGCCCTCCAAAGGCTTCGATTAGAGCCTTAAGCCTTTGATATCATGGATTTATCGAGTTCGCCTCATGCGACCCGAACGGTTCACCATAGAAGATCGGACTGGCAATGGGTAGCCCGAAGCACGCGCTTCGGGGTCGCGGGACGAGTGGTGAGCGGCGCTGCTGAGGGAGATTGACGGGCGCGCCGCAAACACAACCGTCGTCCCTGCCTAGTGCGCAATTGCGCACGGGAGCAGGGACCCATACTCCGCGGCGGTTGTTGTGGAGGGGACTCATCATTGTCGTCCTGGCGAAAGCCAGGACCCATAACCACAGGGTCGAGTAGTTGAAGAAGGCTGTGGCCCCAGCGTCGCGCGATCATTGGCATTTGGGGTAATGGGTCCCGGCCTTCGCCGGGACGACGCCGAGTGTGTTGCACGATCTGTGAGCCATACATTCGCATTCTCGCGACATGAATTGTCCGAGCTTTGCTCTTCGTTTCGCCCTCTCTTGAACAGAGGGCGCAGGGAAAGCCGGGTGCCGATCGCACCCATGGGCCCCGTGCAAAAGGTAGAAAGCACGGGGGTAGGACCACAGGTGTAACCGGAGCAATCCGGCTTTCCCTGCGCGATGGGCTACGGCTTATACGTGCTCTCCCCGGCGAGACTTGGCTTGTTTGTCACCGCCTTCGCAAAACGCTTGCGCGCTTTGCGAGAGGACACCTGCCGCTAGGGCGTCAGGACCACACGACTTCACCGTCCGCTTTGCACGCGCTCGTCAGCACCACGCTCGGCGTCCACCGCATCCCACGCCGCGTTCGTGACGACCGCGAGCCCCTCGATCGGGTGAGACGGGTGTATTGAACATCTGAGTTGGGGTACCCGTCAAGTTGAATTCCGAAAATCAGAACAAATTGATTGACGACCCACGCGTGCGTCAAGCATCGGCGGCAGGCTCCCTCCCCCTGCTATCCGCCGACGCCTCTTGGCGAATGCGGGAGAGGGAGGGCGTGCTCACCTCACGCTCGCCATGTTCCGACCGATGCGATTCCCGACCGTTTGCGCGATCGCCGCCGGCGCTTCGTCGGGGATCGCAAAGCACGAGCTCGCGTTGATCTCGCAGAGCACATAGGTGTCGGCGCCATCAGCGTCGCGCGGACCGTAGAGGAAATCCGCATCCCAGATCACCGGCAGCGACGCTTCGTCGATCGCCAGCGCCGCCATCATTTGCGGAATCCATTCGTCCTCCATCAACCTTCGCAGCCTCTGCAATTGCGGGGCATCGGGGCCGTGCATGATGCGCGGTCCAGGTTGAGCTTCCGGAGAATCCGGGCCTTGCGGGGGCGGCGGGATCAAGGCCTTGATCAATTGGTGCCCAAAGCCCGCGACCTTCGCTCCGCTGACATAGCAACGGATCATGCCCTCGGGCAGACGCGGCTGGAACGCCTGATCGATGATGCAGCCGCCCCAGCCGAAATACGGCTCGCAGCGCGCCATGAAGTCCTCCAGCGGCAACTCCTCCGGCCGGCTGCCGCGCAGCGCATGAAGCACGCGAATCGTCGTGTCGGTGTTCGGCACGGTTTCCACCTTCCAGACGCCCCGGCCGCCATTGCCGCGGTTCTGCTTGAGCACGCGCGGACCGCCCGCGCGCAAGCGCGAGGGGAATTCGGCGCGGAACGTATCGACCGTGGCGTATCGATGGGTGTCGGCGCCCCAGCCCAGGCGACGCGTCCGGTACAGCACGTCCTTGACGCCCATCTTGAGGATGACTTCGGGATGCGCGCTGACCCACGGTCCCTTCGCCGCGACCTCGCGCAGCAGCGGATCGAGGGCGGCGCGCGTCTTGCCCTGATGGATCGGATCGACCCAGACGAGAACGCCGTCCATCGTCAGCAATTGGTCGCGAACGGCATCGGCGAATGTCTCGTCATAGACGACGGGAACGGCCTCGATGCCGGAGGCGGCGAGCGCTTCGAAGACGCGGACGAAGCGGCTGTTTTGCGCCGTCGCCTCCCGTCGCGACGCGGCGTCGCCACGCGACAGGATAGCGATTTTGCGACGACGATCTTCGGAACGAAGAAGTGTGTGTGGTTCGGTGTCCATGTGAAAGCTCCACGACGGTGAATGTCGCGCAGAGCTTGGACCGAGGTCTCACGGGGAGTCTGCCTTGTCCCCTTGAGGCAAATCTAGACCACCTCGCGCAGGTTTCAAGGTCGAAGTGGGGCGAAGCGGATCACGCCGTGATCCCGGATCAGGCCGTGATCCCGTGCAACCCAAGCCAGCCCGTGTAGAGGCCGACCAGCACGATCAGCGCGGCCGACACGTAGGGGGCGCGATGGGCAAAGCGGCTGAAGCCGGCCCAATGGCGCTCGACATGACGCAGGCTGAGCGCGGCCGCAACACCGGCGGAGACCATGGTGATCGCAAGCCCGATGCCGAAGCAAAGCACCAGCACGAAGCCGAGGCTGAACTGCTTGAGCTGGAGACAGAGCAGCAGCACGGTGATTGCCGCCGGACACGGGATCAGCCCGCCGGTCAGGCCGAACAGGATGATCTGCCACGTCGTGACGGTGCGTCCGGCAAAGCGCTTGCGGATGTCGGCCGCGTGCGCGCGCGCATGCGCGTCGTCCTCGTCGCCGAGATTCATATGCGCATGGTCATGCTCCTCGAACAGGACTTCCGCCATGTCCGCGCGCACCGAGACGCGCGCATTGAAGGCATGCGGCTCCGGAATTTCGTCGATGCTTTCCAGATAGCCATCGTGGCCGGCGAAGCGAAAGCGTTGCTCGCTGCCGTCGGGACGGATCGTCACGACGGCAACGTCGCCGGCCACCGGCAGCGCCCCGGCCTCGCTCCGCAACCGCCAGCGCGGCGGCACGCCGTCCTCGAAGACCCCGAGCGACAGCGATTGTCCGGCCAGGACCAGCCGGCGCGTTTCGTCGTGATGATGGTGACGATCGTGATCGTGTTCGGCAGCCTGCTCGCGCCAGGTGCGCCAGGCCATCCAGGCCGCGATCGCGATGATAATCACCGCCGACGCCAGTTGCAGCCAGGCTTCGCTGCGTTCTCCGGACCATTGCTGGCCGAAATGAAGCCCTGCGAGCGCGACAATCCAGACGATGGCGGTGTGCGAGATCGTCGCCGCCAGGCCGAGCAGCACCGCCTGCACCACGGTGCCGCGGATCGCGATGATGAAGGCCGCCATCATCGTCTTGGAGTGGCCGGGCTCGAGCCCGTGCAACGCGCCGAGCAGGATCGCGCTGGGTACGAACAGCCATGCATGCGCGCTGCCCTGCTGCAGCAGCTGAGACAGGTCGGTCATGGCACTCACTTCAAATAGGTTCGGACGACTTCGATCAGGTCGGCCGCCCCTTTGGCCTTCTCCGGATCCTTCTCGTGAGCGGGATCCACGACGTGATGACGGATATGATCCTCGAGCAGTTCGGTAGTCAGACCGCCAACGGCCCCCCGAACCGACGCGACCAGCATGAGCACGTCGGTGCAGCCGAGTTCCGCCTCCAAGGCGCGCTCGACCGCGTCAAGTTGTCCCTTAATGCGCCGAACCCGGGAAAGGAGCTTTGACTTGTGTTTGATCGTGTGCGACATGGAGCATAAGATAGGGGGGTACCCTATATTAGTCAACCTACGGGATCGCTTTTCCAGTCGATTTCGGATTATAGTATCCCCTCCCCGGGGATAGGATATCAGATGACCAAGCGACACGTCCACGAAAGCCACGCCCAGATCGTCCGGCGCTTGAAGCGCGCGGAGGGCCATCTTCACCGGGTCATCGAAATGTTCGACGACGGCCGCTCGTGCTTGGACCTGGCCCAGCAGCTTTACGCAGTCGAGAAAGCGATCACCGAGGCAAAGCGAACGCTGATCCACGATCATGTCGACAACTGTCTCGACGTCGCAGCCAACGGCGGCTCCCCGAAGCCGACGAAGCATGTGCTGGCTGAGTTCAAGGCGATTTCACGGTATCTTTGAGCGGAGCCGCGAATGCCCTCTCGAACGTCCGTTTGGATGCTGGGCCTCGCCGTGATCGTCGCGGCAGCCGCGCTCGCGGCGTGGGGACCGGGCATGCCGGCCCTGCGCAGGACGGTGGGCCTGGCTGCGACCGTGCCATCGCCGCACCTCAAGCCCCAAGCGGAGGAGCGGAAGCCCGTCGTCCGGATGGACGACGAGCGGATCGCGCTGGCCAAAATCGAACAGGCCAAGGCAGGTCCGGCGACAATGGCTATGCGATTGTCAGTTCCGGCGGTCATCGCCCCGGACGCCGACCGCGTCGCCCACGTCTCGGTGAAACTGTCGGGAACCGTTGCCGAGCTCCGCAAGAACATCGGCGATGAGGTCGAGAAGGGCCAGGTTCTCGGCGCGCTGGAGAGCCGGGAGGTCGCCGATGCCAAGAGCGAGTACATGGCCGCACGGTTGTCCAACGATCTCCAGCAGGACCTCGCGGCCCGCGACAAGGCTGCCTGGGACACCAAGGCGGTCCCGGAGCAACAATATATCCGGTCGCGCAATGCTGCGGCGCAGACGGCCATGCGCCTCGACATCGCACGGCAAAAGCTGCTTGCACTCGGCATGGACGAAAGCGAGATCGTATCGATCCCGCAAGCGCCTGAGGGAACGCTCCGCCTGCAGAACGTCCGGTCACCGATTTCTGGACGCGTGGTCGAACGCAAGGTCGAGCTGGGGACCGCGGTCGGCAGGGACAATCTCGAGACCGAGCTCTTCGTCATCGTCGACCTCAGCAGGGTCTGGGTCGAAATGGCGGTCAATTCCTCCGATCTGCCGATGGTCCGGGAAGGCCAGAGCGTAAGCGTCACCAGCCGTGGCTCAAGCGGGACCGGAACCGGCAAGATCATCTTCGTCAGCCCGCTTCTCGACAAGGAAACGCGGGCCGCGCGCGCTGTCGCGGTGCTGGACAATCCGGACCGGCGCTGGCGTCCGGGGTCGTTCGTGACGGCCGAGATTGCCGTGGAGTCGCGCCAGGCTCCCATCGCGGTGCCGGCTACCGCCGTGCAAACGGTGGAGGGACACAAGGCTGTGTTCGTGCGCACGCCCGAGGGTTTCGAGAAGCGCGACATCGTGCTCGGTCGCCGCGACGGCGATCTGGTCGAGGTGACGTCGGGTCTCACCGCAGGCGAGACGATCGCGGTCTCAAATACGTTTCCGCTGAAGGCCGAGCTGTCCAAGCCAGGCGACGAGGATTGAGATGATCGCGCGTATCGTCGACTTCTCGGTCAGGCGCCGCTGGCTTGTTCTGCTGGTGGTGCTGGTCGCCGCCGCAACCGGCTTCTGGTCATTGACCAAACTGCCGATCGACGCGGTTCCCGACGTGACCAACGTTCAGGTGCAGGTCAACGCGACTGCGCCGGCCCTCACCCCTCTCGAGATCGAGAAACAGGTGACCGTCACGCTGGAGACGGCGCTGGCGGGCATCCCCGGCCTGGAGTCCACGCGATCGTTCTCGCGGAACGGCTTCGCCCAGGTGACGGTGGTCTTCGTCGACGGCACGAATATCTATTTCGCGCGGCAACTGGTCGCCGAACGGATCAACAATGCCAAATCCTCGTTCCCCTCAGGGGTCGAGGTGAAGATGGGGCCGGTGTCGACCGGCCTCGGCGAAATCTATTGGTGGGCGGTCGAATACGAAAAGCCCGGCACGACGGCGCCAGTGCGTGACGGCGCGCCCGGATGGCAGACCGACGGCAGCTATCTCACGCCGCAAGGCGAGCGGCTGACCGACGACTTCCAGCGCACCGTATATCTCCGGACGGTGCAGGACTGGATCGTCCGCCCGCAGATGAAGACGGTGCCCGGCGTCGCCGGCGCCGACGCCATCGGCGGTTTCGTCAAGCAATACCAGGTGCAGCCCGACCCGCAGAAACTGATCGCCTACGGGCTCTCGCTGCAGCAGGTGGTCGCGGCGATCGAGGCCAACAACGCCAGCCGGGGCGCCAACTACATCGAGCAGAACGGCGAAGGCTATGTGGTGCGCGCCGCCGGGCGCGTCGAGAACATCGAGGATATCGGACAGATCGTCGTTTCGACCCGAAACGGCGTGCCAGTCCGCGTCAAGGACGTCGCCGACGTCACGATCGGCAAGGAGCTCAGAACCGGCAGCGCCAGCGTCAACGGCCGCGAGGTCGTGCTCGGTACGGCGTTGATGCTGATCGGCGGCAACAGCCGAACGGTGGCCGCCGCGGCGGCGGCCAAGATCGAGGACATCAGCAAGACCCTGCCACCCGGAATCCAGGCACGAACGGTGCTGAACCGGACCCAGCTGGTCGACGCCACCATCCATACCGTCGCCACCAATCTCGCGGAGGGCGCGCTGCTCGTGATCGCGGTGCTGTTCCTGATGCTCGGCAACTTCCGCGCGGCGCTGATCACCGCCTGCGTCATTCCGATCACGATGCTGCTGACCGCGACCGGCATGCTGCGCGGGCACATCAGTGCGAACCTGATGAGCCTCGGCGCGCTCGACTTCGGCCTGATCGTCGACGGCGCGGTCATCATCTGCGAGAACAGCCTGAGGCATCTCGCGGAACGGCAGGTCACCCTCGGGCGGGTCCTGACACGCGACGAGCGCCTCAAGACGATCACCGATTCTGCCGTCGAGATGATCCGGCCGACGGTCTACGGCCAGCTCATCATCATCCTCGTCTACGTCCCGCTGCTCGCCTTCACCGGCGTCGAGGGCAAGACGTTCGAGCCGATGGCGTTGACGGTGATGATCGCGCTGGCCACGGCCTTCGTGGTCTCCTTGACCTTCATTCCCGCTGCGACCGCGATCGCGCTGACGCGGCCGGTGCGGGAGAGCGAAAACGTCCTCGTCCGCTGGCTGAAGGACGCCTATCGGCCGATCCTGTCACGCAGCATCGCGAGCCCCGGCCTGGTCCTGACGTCGGCAGCCCTTCTGTTCGCAGTCTCGCTCGTCGTGTTGTCCCGGCTGGGGCAGGAATTCACCCCCACACTCGACGAGAAGAACATCGTCATGGAGGTGAAGCGCGTGCCGAGCACGGCGCTCTCGCAGTCCCAGGCCATGCAGCTCGACATCGAGAAGGTGATCAGCAAGTTTCCGCAAGTCGCCTTCGTGTTCTCGCGCACCGGTACGCCGGATCTGGCGGCCGATCCGATGCCGCCGAGCGCATCCGACACCTACATCATCGTCAAGCCGCAAAGCGATTGGCCGGACCCTTCGATGACGAAGGACGACCTGATCCGCGCGATCGAGGCAGAGGCAGCCAAGCTCCCCGGCAACAAGGTCGGCTTTTCGCAGCCGATCGAGATGCGCTTCAACGAACTCATCGCCGGCGTGCGCGAGGACCTTGGCGTCAAGGTCTTCGGTGACGATTTCTCCGAAATGCAGCGAACGGCGACCCGCATTGCGGACGTATTGAAGACGATCGAAGGCGCCGAAAGCGTGAAGGTCGAAGAGACCAGCGGTCTGCCGTTCCTCGAAATCCGGATCGACAAGGCCGAGATCGCCCGCCGCGGCCTCAGCCTGACCGCCGTCCAGGACATGATCGAGATCGCGGTCGGCGGGCGCCAGGCCGGACTGGTGTTCCAGGGCGATCGACGCTTCCAGATCGTGGTTCGGCTCAACGACGCGCTGCGCGGAAACATTTCCGCCCTGGAAAGTCTTCCGGTCCCGCTTCCTCACCTGAGCGCCAACGCACCGGCGGCAACCGTTCCGCTGCGCGAGATCGCCTCGTTCGAACAGACCGAAGGCGCCAACCAGATCAGCCGCGAGAATGGCAAGCGGCGCGTCGTCGCCACTGCCGAGGTACGTGGACGGGATATCGGATCGCTGGTTACCGAAGCGCAGGACAAGGTCGCCGAGCAGGTGAAACTGCCGCCCGGAAGCTATCTGGCCTGGGGCGGACAGTTCGAGAACTTCTCGGTCGCGCGGCAGCGCCTGGCTATCGTTGTTCCGGCGTGCTTCGCGATGATCTTCCTGCTGTTGTTCGGAGCCTTGGGATCGGCGCGCGACGCAGTGCTGGTCTTCAGCGCGGTGCCGCTGGCGCTGACCGGCGGCATCGCCGCGCTCTGGCTGCGCGGCATGCCGTTCTCGATCTCGGCCGCGGTCGGCTTCATCGCCTTGTCGGGTGTGGCGGTGCTGAACGGTCTGGTGATGCTGACCCAGATCCGGTCGCTGATCGACGGCGGCACGCCGCTTGCTCAGGCGATCCGGGACGGAGCCCTGACGCGTTTCCGACCCGTCGTCATGACCGCGCTGGTGGCGTCGCTCGGCTTCGTGCCGATGGCGCTGGCGACCGGTACTGGCGCCGAGGTGCAGAAGCCGCTTGCCACCGTCGTGATCGGCGGATTGCTGACTGCAACCGTGCTGACGCTGGTCGTGCTGCCTGCCCTTTACGCGAGGTTCGCGAAGCGGCCGACGATCGACTCTTTCAATTCGGTAGGCGGTGTTCAACGGGCCGCTGAATGATCCGGGCTGGAATTACCCCGAGCACCGCCGCAAAGGCGAGCTGAGATGTCAGCCACGACATTGTTCCTGTCGCAGGCAAAAGACCCTTGCTGATCCGCGAATCCTCCTGTGCATGGGTGAGAAGTCGGTGCTTGGACGCAGCGCTCTTGGCCAGCATCGGACGGCCGTCGCGGTCCATCACCGCGGTGAGTCGGCTGCCAGCGCGGAGAAGTCGGGTTCACCCGATTTACACAGTGGCCCGTCCCCGACGGGCGTCAGCCCATGCTTCCAGGCATGAAGCAACGCGCCTTCGGGTGACCGTCTATGTAGTAGGGCCACACGATGGGTCGGCCGGACAGGTTCGGCCCGGGCACGACGGCTTCGTTCGGAACGTCAACCCACTCACCATCGATGCGCACTCGATAATGGCCGTTCCTGGTTTCCCAGTCGACGTCGTCAATGTGCTGCGCATCCGTGCCATCGCAGCAGGGACCCTTGCTGCTATGCAGGCCCTCATACCAACCGTTCAATTCGGGTTGCTGATGATCGTGGGCGAGAGCGCCGCCGGTTGTTGTGATGAGCAGCATGGCGACCAGCGCAACAGGCGTCGCATGCCAATAATGACTGTCCATCAATCGGCACTGCTCCAATGAATGCAGGCGGGAGCGCGACACGTTCGCAGTGTCGGCATCTACCTGAGCTGATCCCTGCCACCGCGCAACTCGGCAACGAATTGTATGTTCCTATTCGCAACTCGCCGGAGATGGAGACGTGACCCATCGGCTCGAGCCAGCTTCGGTCGGCGATTGAGGGGGACAGTCTGCCGCTCCTGCGGCGGATGTTCGTTCCAAGCTGCGCGATGAAGTTTTCGTGACTGTCGATCGGCGGTTGCTGCGGATTTGGTTGACAGCCCGGAGCTCAGGGTTTTTGATGCGGCTACGGGGATGTGCGATCTCCCCGCGAGGCGACATGCCCAAGAATCGCGTCCTGTCACCAAGGGCGCACCATGTCGTCATACACATCGATCTCATCCGAAAAATTGTCCCGTCTCATCGGCACCGCCAAGGCGCCGACGCTCGTCGACGTTCGTCTCGATGAAGATTTCGCCGCCGATCCGCGCCTGATCCCGGGCGCGGTCCGCTACTCCGATCGCGATGTCCAGGACTGGGCTTCCCGCCTCACCGGCCAGTCCGTGGTGGTGGTCTGCCAGAAGGGGCAGAAGCTTGCCGAAGGCACCGCCGCCTGGCTCCGCTGCAGCAACATCACGGCCGAGATTCTCGAGGGCGGCCACCTCGGCTGGCGGGAAGCGGAGCTACCGACCGTTCCCGCCGACAAGATTCCGAAACGCGACGGGCGGGGCCGCACCGTCTGGGTGACGCGATCGCGGCCGAAGATCGACCGTATCGCCTGTCCATGGCTGATCCGCCGCTTCGTCGATCCCGCGGCGGTGTTCCTGTTCGTCACATCGGCGGAGGTCGAGGCGGTCGCCGAACGGTTCGACGCCACGCCGTTCGACATCGAGAACGTGTTCTGGAGCCATCGCGGCGAGCTCTGCACCTTCGACGTGATGGTCAAGGAATTCGGCCTCGCGACGCCGGCGCTGGAGCGGCTCGCGACGATGGTGCGGGCGGCCGACACCGCGCGGCTCGAGCTTTCGCCGGAGGCGCCCGGGCTGCTCGCCGCCTCGCTCGGCCTGTCGCGCATGTTCGACGACGACCTCGAACAGTTGAGCGCCGGGCTGCTGCTCTACGACGCCTTCTACCGATGGTGCCGCGACGCGACCAAGGAGACGCACAACTGGCCGACCAGCAAGGTGAAGCCATGACGGACGTCGCAACGACAGCGAAGGCGCGCGGGCATGAGCCCGCGCACGGCATCTCTTTCAACGAGGCGCTGCTGGTCTGGATGCGCGTCGCCATCCTGAGCTTTGGCGGACCGGCCGGCCAGATCGCGGTGATGCATCGCATCCTGGTCGAGGAGAAGAACTGGATATCGGAGGGGCGTTTCCTGCACGCCCTCAATTACTGCATGCTGCTGCCGGGGCCGGAGGCGCAGCAGCTGGCGACCTATATCGGCTGGCTGCTACACCGGACGCTCGGCGGCATCGTGGCGGGCGGGCTGTTCATCCTGCCCGGCGTCTTCGCCATCATGGGCCTCAGCTATATCTACGCGGCATACGGCAATGTCGGGTTTGTCGAGGCGCTGTTCTTCGGCCTGAAGGCCGCGGTGCTGGCCATCGTGATCCAGGCCGTGGTGCGGGTCGGCAAGCGCGCGCTGCGCAACCGGGTGATGATCGCGCTCGCCGCGATCGCCTTTGTCGCGATCTTCTTCTTCGCCGTGCCGTTTCCGCTGATCATCGGAGCCGCCGCGGTCACAGGGCTGGTCGGCGCACGCCTCGGCCGGAGCGAATTTGCGGCAATCGAGCATGGCGGCAAGAATTCCGCCGTGATCGACAGCATGCTCGGTGAAGCGGTGCCGGATCATGTCCGTCCCAACGCATCGCGCTCCTTGCGGGTCGGCGCGATCTGGCTCGCACTCTGGCTGGTGCCGGTGTTCGCCCTGCTCATTGCGCTCGGGCCCGGCGACGTGTTCACACAGATCGCGATCTTCTTCAGCAAGATGGCGATGGTGACGTTCGGCGGCGCCTACGCCGTGCTCGCCTATGTCGCGCAACAGGCCGCCGACTATTATCACTGGGTCAGCCCGCGCGAGATGCTGGACGGGCTCGGCATGGCCGAGACCACGCCCGGCCCGCTGATCATGGTGGTGCAGTTCGTGGGCTTCATGGCCGCGTTCCGCGAGGCGAGCGGGCTGTCGCCGATGCTTGCCGCCACGCTCGGAGGGCTGCTCGCGACCTGGGTGACGTTCACGCCGTGCTTCCTGTGGATCTTCGTCGGGGCGCCCTACATCGAGGCGCTGCGCGGCAACAAGGCGCTGGCCGGCGCGCTTTCGGCGATCACCGCCGCCGTGGTCGGCGTGATCCTCAATTTGTCGATCTGGTTCGCGCTGCACACGCTGTTTCGGCAAACCTCGCCGGTGCATGGGCTTGGCCTGTCGTTCGACGCGCCGGTGCCCGATAGCGTCGACTGGCCGGCGCTGGCGCTGTCCATCGCCGCCGCGATCGCGATCTTCCGCTTCAATGTCGGGATGCTTAGTGTCCTCGCTGCGTCCTGCATCACTGGCGTGCTGCTGCGCCTCGCGGGCATCATCTGAGCGGAGCGGCACGCATCGGAAGAACCTGGGGCAGCACAACACACCAGGAGAACAACCATGCAGAAACGAAGACTCTCCCATTTGATTCTCGCACTGACGATCGCGGGTGCGGCCATGCCGGCCCATGCCCTGACGCAGGACGAGCTCGTCGCGAAGCTTCGCGCCGCCGGTTACGCCGAGATCACCGACGTCAAGTCGACGGCCGAGGGCACGACGGCGAAGGCGATGAAGAACGGCAAGCCGGTGCGGCTCGTGATCGACAGCAGCGGCCAGGTCAAGGAGCGGGACTGAGCTTGCGGGCGCGAAAGTCGCCAACCAATCGATGGAGTGACAATCATGATGAGAGCTATTGTGGCCATGTGCATGGCGGTGCTATGGCCGGGCGCAACCCTGGCAGTGCCGGCTGCCCTCGACGACCAGCAGGACGCGGCCGTCACATTGCAGGCGGCGACGGTCCATCCGCAGGCGAGCGAGACGCTGCGCGGCGTCGTCGATCGCGTCGATGAACGCAACGACACGCTGCTGATCCGGCTGTCTCCGGACCGGATCGAATCGTTCAAGGTCCAGGACGGCCTGATCTTCAATGCCGTCCGCTTCGGCGATCCCGTCGAAATCGCGGTGCAGAACATCGCCGGGTTCCGAACCATCGTCGGGCTCTCGAAGCAATAGAGCCGGGCCCCGACGCATCGAAAACCAGGTTCAAGGGAGCAATCCAATGCGACACACGATTTCGGCGCTGATCGGCGTCGGCGCCTGCCTCTTCGCCACGGGCGGAAGCGCGCAAAAAATCGACTGGCAGGTGTTTGCCGAGCCGTTCGTCTCGTCGGCGCATGCGCAGGCGATCGACTGGCAGAAGGTCGACGACGTGCTGGGCAGAAAACCCGCCGTCACCGGCGACGTGCATCGCTACGGCTTTCCGCGGAGCGACCTTGCGGTGACGCTCGACGGCGTCACCATCAAGCCGGCGCTGGCGCTCGGCGGCTGGGTCGCCTTCAAGCCCATGCACGACGGCGTCATGGCGATGGGCGACCTGGTGCTGCTCGAATCCGAGATCAACCCTGTGATGCTGAAGATGATCGGAAACGGCCTGCAGATCACGGCCGTGCACAACCATTTGCTTGGCGCGAGCCCGGCCACCTTCTACATGCACGTCGCCGGCCACGGCGACCCGGTTAAGATCGCCGCCGCGATCCGGGATGGCCTCGCGGAAAGCAAGACGCCGCTCACGGCAGCGGCGACGGCCGCGCCGCCGCCGGCCATCGATCTCGACACCGCTCAGCTCGACCAGATCATCGGCGTCAAAGGCCAGGCCAATGGCGGCGTCTATCAGTTCAACGTGCCCCGCCGCGATCCGATCACCGAACAGGGCATGGCGTTGAGCCCGGTCGGTCCGATGGGCGTCGCCATCGGCATCAACTTCCAGCCGACCGGCGGCGGCAAGGCGGCGATCACCGGCGATTTCGTGCTGACGAACGACGAGGTCAACCCCGTCATCATGGCGCTGCGGACGCACGGCATCGACGTCACCGCGCTGCACAGCCACATGCTGGATGAACAGCCGCGCCTGTTCTTCATGCATTTCTGGGCCAATGACGACGCCATCAAGCTCGCCAAGGGCCTGCGCGCCGCGCTGGACAAGACGGCCACGACAAAAAGCTGACTCTGGTCTTGGAGGGATCAACGATGCGAAGCCTCACGGTCATGTCCATGGTTGTCGTCGGAGTTCTTGTGGGGATGGACGCTGCGATCGGCCAGACCAGCTGTCGGGTCTGCGCCGATCAGCAAAAAGCGTGCATGAAGAACTATGCCGGGCCGACCTGCGAGTCCGAGTATCAGATGTGCAAGAAAGCTTGCAAGAAATGACAGGGGCGCTCTTGCAACCGGCGTGGGTGCTAACCGGGCTGAAGTGAGATGCTGACGACGCGAACGCTGCTCAGGAGTGCCCAGGCGACGCTGCGCGTTGCCGCCATATTGCTTGCGATCGCGCTGACATCGGCTCGGCCGGCGCCGGCGGACGATGGCAAGATCGTTGTCTTTGTCTGCCTGCACGGCGTGGTGAACAGCCAGATGGCGGCGGCCTATTTCAACAAGGCTGCCCAGGAGCGTGGATTGCGATTCAGGGCGGTCTCACGCGGCATTGACCTTTATCGGTCGGTACCGGTCAGGGTCCAGGATGGCCTTGCACTCGATGGTCTGGAGGCGGCCAACACGCCGCAACAGCTGACCGTGGACGACATGGCCGCGGCGGACCAGGTGGTGGCGTTCGATCAGATCCCCGCCGAGCGGCACGGACGGGCCGACGTGACCTACTGGTCCGGCATTCCCTTGGGTATCGATGATTATGAGTCGACCCGGGATCAGATCGTCCGGCGCATCGACGCCCTCATTCCGACGCTGGCGGCGGCAACTGAACCGGCGGGAGACAAAACGCCCCTTCAGCTCGAAACGAAAATCCTGCTCGGCGATGTGCGCGGTCGGATTGATCACCTGGCGATCGACCTGAAGCGGCAGCGACTGTTCGTGGCCGAGCTCGGCAATGACAGCGTCGGCGTCGTCGATCTGGCTGCGCGCAGCTTGCTTCGAACCATTACCGGATTGAGCGCCCCCCAGGGCGTCGGCTATGAGCCATCGACCGACACCCTCTACGTCGCCAACGCCCGCGACGGATCGGTGCAGCTGTACGAAGCCAACGAGTACAAGGCGACCGGGCGAATCGAACTCGGCAGCGACGCCGACAATATCCGGGTCGACGCGGCGGCCAAGCGCGTCATCGTCGGCTATGGCGATGGTGGTCTGGCAGTCGTCGACCCATCCACCCGGACAAAGGTTCGGCGCCTACTCCTTAAGGCACATCCGGAAAGCTTCCAGCTTCAGCCCGATAGTGGGCGCATCTTCGTGAATCTGCCTGACGCACGAGCCGTCGCGGTGGTGGACGTTGCTTCCGGGAAACAACTCACCAGCTGGCCGTTGGACAAGGGCGGTAATTTCGCGATGGCCATCGATCACGAACGAAGTCGCGTTCTCCTGGTGTATCGCAGCCCAGCCGAGCTTGCAGCCTTTTCGACCGACGGCAAGGCGATTGCAGCCACCGGCACTTGCGGCGATGCCGACGACCTCTTTGTAGATGCAAAGCGCGGACGCATTTATGTGAGCTGCGGCGGTGGATACGTCGATGTATTTGAGATTGATGGAGCGGCCTATCGACTGATCGCGCGTCTGCCGACGGCGACGGGCGCGCGAACATCGCTCTTTGTGCCGGAGATGGACCGTCTGTTTGTTGCGGTCCGCGCGGGGCCTGCCGGACCGGCGGCAATCTGGGTATTCAAGCCAATGCCTTGAGATCGACTTTGTGGGGAGACGGCGCATGTGGAAACGCAGCCGGGGCTTTCGTAGCTTTTCGAGACGCCTTGCGCCTCGCTTCATGGCCGCTCTTGGACTGATCGCCTGGTCTGACCCCGCCTCGGCCTATCGCCCCTTCGATGGCACCGATGCCGCCGTTGCCAAGAAGGGGGAGATGGAGGTCGAGCTGCAGCCGGCCGGACGTTTGCGTGATGAGAGCGGAACGAGCCTGATCGCGCCGGCCTGGGTTCTCAACTTCGGTTTGAGCGAGAGTTGGGAAGCCGTCTTCGAAGGCCAGGGACAAACGTCGCTCTCTCCGCCCGGGCCGACCAGCCTGACTGCAGCCGGAGCGTTTCTCAAGCACGTGGTCGTACCTGGTAGCCTGCAGGACAAGACCGGTCCGAGCATTGCGACCGAATTTGGCGTCCTGCTTCCTGACAGTACCGGCAATTCGGGCGTTGGCGTCGTCTCGCAGCGCTGGGATTGGGGCACCATTCACCTGAATGCCGAGACTGCCATCACCCGCGACCATCATGGCGACGTGTTCGTGGGTGCTATTGTCGAAGGACCGATGACCTGGACGGTGCGCCCCGTCGCCGAGATCTTCTACGAGAACGAGTTTGGAAAAGAGGAGACGTTCTCGGGGTTGGTCGGGCTGATCTATCGTGTGCGCGACGACCTCAGCTTCGACATCGCGGTCCGGCACGCGCTCACAGGAGGCCATCCGGTAAACGAGATACGTGCGGGATTGACCTTCGGCTTTCCGCTTTCCTTCTTCGAGGGCCACGCCGCGCACCAAGCGTCGCCAATTCCGCCTCGATAGCTACTGGCGGTCCCGGTTCTCTGGATGGGCTCGCCAGTCTCGACCGACAGTCTGATGGTTCTCGTCAGGTGTTGCCTGGCCGGCGTGGTCCTTCTCGCCGCCTTGAGCCTTCCAGTCACGCCCGATCTTGACGTCCTCGGCGCGACTGCGATCCTGCTCGCGGGTTTGCTCCGACTGCTGGGGCGGCTGGGCCTGTTGGACAGGCGTAGACTGTGCTTTTGCATCGCTTCCGGCGAATGCGAAGGTCATTGCGACCGCGGAGATGAACGCAACCGATATAGAATTCTTCATGGTGTTGTCCCTTCCTCTTGCTCTGCAGCACTAACGCTCCGTCATCGCCTTTGTTCGGAAACAAACGGGCTTTTGGCTGCACGTGGTGGTCGGAACCGGGCGCTCTGCACGCGAACCGTGACGGTCAATATCTCGGCCGGTGCGAAGTAGCCCATTCGCGCGCGTGTTCGATCGGCACGCGCTGCACGGCGGCGCGAACCTTTTGCGTTGCGGGCAGATTGTCCATGCGTTCCCGCCAGCGGCAGAATGCCGGGTATTTCGGATACATCGACTGCCCTTCGGCGGTGAGGCTGAAGGCGAACGTGCTCGGCAGCAGATAGAAATCCGCAATCGAGAGCTCGTCCCCGAGCAAAAAATCCTTGTCGTGCGCAAGCTGGCGCTCGGCCACCGCAAACCCGGTCTCGACCTTGGGCAGCGCATGTGCCACGACCTTCTCGTCCGGGGCAATGCCGAGCTCCGGGAAAACCAGACGCTCATGCGTCACGTGATAGATCATGTAGGGGTAGTAATAGTTGTTAACAGCGCTGATCCACTGGTTCATACGCGCCCGCGCCTTGATGTCTTTCGGTGTCAGCGATACGCCGCCAAAGGCCTCGTCGACATAGGCGGCAATCGCGCTCGTCTCGTAGACGGTGAGATCGCCGTGTTTCAGAATTGGGACACGGTTAAACGGGTGCAGCGCCAGGTGATCGGGCTTGCCCATGACCGGTTCAAGGTCGTGGAATTGGTAAGCCACGTCCTTGTGCGTGAGGATCAAGCGGACGATGTTGACAAAAGTGCTGCGTGGGAAACCGTAGACGATCGGATCGGACATCCGTTTTCTCCCTTCTGATTTGGTCTCAGCGCCAGAACGGCTTGGAGGCCTCGCGCAGCGCCTGCTCGCGCGTCAGGCCGAGATCGCGAAGCAGATGCGGGTCGTCGGCGATCGCGCGTAGCGCCATGCGCTGAAACGGCCGGTCAAGCAAGCTCCACCATCCGGGGCGCGGAGCGCCTGGCGACGTTCCTGAGCTGAATTGATGAAGTGGTGTGGCCGGGTCGGCGGCGGGCACCGGCGGGATCGACCATGTATCGGTTAATAGGACGGACATGATGGGGCTCCAAATTGCTTGAAAATGCTGCACTGGAGCTGTTCAATAATGGCGCGGGGCGGTTTCCCGCAAAGCATCGTTTCTCGTGCCTGCCCTAATTTTTCTCATGAAGTATTGCGATGCGCCCACGCCTGCCGCAACTGAACGCCCTGAAATCCTTCGAGGCCGCCGCGCGCCACGAGAGTTTTACGCGCGCGGCCGAAGAGCTTTGTGTCACGCAGGGTGCCGTCAGCCATCAGGTGAAAGCACTGGAAGCGGAGCTCGCAATAAAGCTCTTCAACCGCGAACGCCAGCGCCTGATCATCACCGAGGCCGGGCGCGACTATCTCGCTGTCGTGCGCGACGCGCTCGACCGCATCGCCATCGGCACCGAGCGGCTGTTGCAGCGGCAGAATACCGGTGTGCTCACGGTTTCGACCTCGCCGGATTTTGCTGCGAAATGGCTGGTGCACCGGCTCGGCCACTTTGTTGAGGCGCATAGCGGCATCGACCTGCGCGTCTCCGCCACGCTGCACCACGTCGACTTCGCGCGCGAGGAAGTGGATCTGGCGGTGCGCCATGGCGACGGCAACTGGCCGGGGCTTGACGCGGTGCGGCTGAGCCCGGAGCAGCTATTTGCCGTGTGCAGCCCAAAGCTATTGTCCGGCAAGCGACGCCTGAGCAACCCCGCTGACATCCTGAAATTTCCGCTGATCCATATGGACAGTCGCGTCGACTGGAAGAACTGGCTTCAGGAAGCGGGACTTGACGATGCTGCCGCCACGCATGGCCCGGTCCTCAATCGCGCCAGCATGGTGATTGATGCCGCCATCAATGGGCAAGGCATTGCGCTGGCGCGCACCACGCTGGCGGCATGGGACCTCATCAACGGCCATCTGGCGCGCCCGTTTCCGCAGTCGCTGCCGTTGTCGAAGACCTACTGGATCGTCTGCCCGAAGGCGACCGCAAACCTGCCGAAGATCGTGACGTTTCGCGATTGGTTGCTCTCGGAGGCCGCAAGCGACCTGCGCCGGCTTAGAAAGCTCGGCGGAACCTCTCATCGACTGAAGTGAGTGCCGGCAAGCTTCCAAATGCATGGAACGGCCCTGCGGCCCTCGCGATTGTCGTGGGACGCACGACCTACCATGCATGGAGCCCGATCATTGCTGAAGCTGTACAGGTCGGCGACCTCCGATTGGCGAAGGATCGGCGCGGAATTGCCGTCCGAGATCATCTGGATCGATCTGCTCGATCCCACCGAGGACGAAAAGCAGTTCGTCGAGCGCGTGCTCGACATCCGCGTACCGTCCGAGCGATCGTTGAGCGAGATCGAAGCGTCGAGCCGCCTGATCACCGACCATGACCGGCTCTATCTGAGCTCGCCGGCGGTGCGGCTCGACGACAACAACGAAGCCGAGATCACCAATATCGGCTTCGTGATCGGCCCAAAGGTGCTGGTCACCGTGCGGTTCGCGCAGCTGACCACGTTCGACGACGTCATGAAGCGGATCGGCACCGACAAGAGCCTGCAGAACGGCATGTGCGTGTTCACCGCGCTGCTCGAGGCCATGATCGATCGCGGCGCCGACGTGCTGGAGCATCTCGGCGCCAAGACCGACAGGTTGTCGCGGGGCGTCTTCAAGGGCGGCCTGGTGCGGAGCAAGCGTCCGGTGCGTTCCAGCCGCAGGCTGCGCGAGGCGCTGGAAAACATCGGCGAGCTCGCCGATCGCCTGGCGAAGGCGCGCGACGTGCTGCTCGGCGTCGGCCGGGTCGCGAGCTTCGCCGACGACGTCGGCAATGAATGGATCACATCGGCATCGAAGCGCCGGCTGGAGGCCGTCTCCAAGGATGTGGCTTCGCTGGGTGACTACGAGACCCGGCTGTCGGACAAGATCCAGCTGCTGCTGGACGCCGTGCTCGGCTTCATCAACATCCAGCAGAACGACCTGTTCAAGATCCTGACCATCGTGTCGGTGGTCGGCGTTCCCCCGACCATCCTAGTCGGGGTCTGGGGCATGAACTTCAAGGCGATGCCGGAGCTGAGCTGGACGTTTGGGTATCCCTTGGCCTGGGCCGCGATCATCGCCAGCGGCATCCTGCCGGTGCTCTGGTTCAAGCGGCACGGCTGGTTCGATTAAACAAGCGAAGTTGAAACGCCGCGGCGTTATCCGCGTTGAGAACCTGCCTGCGCGTCTATAAATCTGAAGCTGCCCCACCCGCCCCTGTGGCGCGGTCATCCCCCATCGAAGAGTCCAGCCTATGCGCCCCCACATCATCTGCCACATGGGCACGTCGATCGACGGCCGGCTTCATCCCAGCCGCTTCACCAAGGCGGCCGCCGGGATTCCGGCCGACGTGCTGCGCTCGCACTACGAACGGATTCATGACGGCTTCAATGCCGATGGATGGATCATCGGCCGCGTCACCATGAACGAGATGGCCAAGGGAACGGAGCGGCATATCGCCAACCCACTGAGGCTGCCGCGCGAGGCGCATCTCGGCAACCGTAACGGCCGCAAGCTTGCTGTTGGCATCGATCCGTCGGGCCGCGTGCATTTCGGCAAGGACAATGTCGGCGGCGATCATGCCGTCGCGGTGCTGGGCGAACAGGTGTCCGACGCGCATCTCGCCGAACTGCGCGAGGACGGTGCGTCCTATCTGTTTGCCGGCGCGAAGGGCGACGATCTGCCGGGCGCGATGGCGCAGCTCGCCACCCTGTTCGGCGCCAAGACGCTGCTGCTCGAGGGCGGCGGCGGGATCAACGGCGCATTCCTCAAGCACGGGCTGATCGACGAGTTCAGTACATTGATCTTTCCGGCGGTCGACGGCGTCGCCGGATCGCAAAGCATCGTCGACTATCACGGTCCGGACGGCGACCGCCCCGGCGCCGGACAGTCGCTGCGGCTCACCCATTGCGAGACGCTGGAAGGCGGCATGGTCTGGCTGCGTCACGCCGTGGAGCGCGCGCCGGACTGAGCATGCCTATGGCTTGGGATTCTCAACCCAGCCGGTCCGGCACGCAGCAACGAAAAACGAGACGCCGCGCGCGACATGGGCGTCGATCTCGGGATCGAGCGCCTTCAGGTCGACCTCGAACAACGCCCGAAGCAGCATCGGCACGGCGATGATATCGAGGAACATCCGCGCCGTGGTCGGCAGCTGTTCGGGCGCGAAGGCCGGCAGCTTGCCGAGCTCGTCGGATTGCGTCAGCTCGCGCAGCAGGTGAATGCCGAGCTCGGTGCTGAGCGCGCGCGCCCTGCGGTTGACGTTGGCGGCGAGATCCGGAAAGCGGTGCGCCTCCGCGATGGCGAGCCGCATCAGGCCGATCCGGTCGGCGTCGAAGCCCCAATGCAGCAGGGTCGAGGCAACGCTGGTGAGGCGCTCCTCGATGGTCGCGCCGACCGGCGGATCGGCCTTGAACTCGGCGATGCGTGACAGGATGTCCCGCGTCACCACTTCGGTGAACAGCGCCCGCTTGTCGCGGAAGCGCGCATAGATCGTCCGCTTGCCGGAGCGCGCGGCCTCCGCGATCTCGTCGATGCTCGCGCCCTCGAACCCGCGCTGCAGGAAGACTTTGCGCGCGGCCTCGAGAATCCGCGCATCGACCTCGCCGGCGAGTTCCTTCGGCGGCCGCCCGGCGCGCACCTCGACCGGCCTGGCTTTGGCGGCCCGCGGCTTCTTCAGGGTACTGGTGGTCATCGCATCGACCCGGGTTCGATGGGCCGGTCAGGCCGGCAATATCAAGCAATATAGCCTTATCACATCTAGTTGTAAATAGAACGATACAGTTCCGTTCTTATTGACGCTGCGTCGCAGCGGGACTATTTGTCGCATAGAACGGAACGGTATCGTTCCCTTTTGCGAAGGCCCGGCGGACCTCGCTCATCAGCCAGGAGCAGCCATCATGTTCGAAGACACTGTTTTGGAGCGCCACCAACCGGGCCACGAGGGCATCGAGGCGGCGTCCTCGGCGCCGGCCTCGCATGAGCCCAATGTCACATCGGAGCGGCCGGAGATCACGACACGGGCTCCGGCGCAGGAGCGTCCCGCGGGCAAGCAGCCCGCCCCGCCGGCAACCGTCCCGCCCGAGGTGACCGGCACGGCGCCGAAGCGCGGCTTCCTGCGCCGCCGTCCGGTCGTCTCCGCGATCGGCGTCGTGCTGCTCGCGGCGGCAATCGGCGGCGGCTATCTCTACATGGACTATAGCGGGCATTTCGAATCCACCGACGACGCCTTCATCGCCGCACGGCAGTCCGCGCTCGCGCCGAAGATCTCCGGCTACATCACCGCCGTCCCGGTCACCGACAACCAGCATGTCGCGGCCGGAGACGTGATCGCCCGGCTCGACGACCGCGATTATCGCGTCGCGCTGGCGCAGGCCGAGGCGCAGGTCGCGGCCGCCCGCGCCAACATCGAGAATGTCGATGCGCAGCTCGACGTGCAGCAGGCGCAGATATCAGCCAATCAGGCCCAAGTGGATCAGGCGCAGGCGGCGCTGGTGTTCGCCCAGCAGCAGGCGACGCGCTACCAGCATCTGGAGCAATCCGGCTACGGCACGGTGCAGAATTCCGAGCAGTTCACCTCGCAGCTGCATCAGCAGCAGGCTGCGCTGCTGAGCGCGCAGGCGACGTTCAACCTCGCAAAGCGTCAGGTCGAATCGCTGAAGGCGCAGCGCAAGAGCGCGGTCGCGAACCTCGCCCAGGCCGAGGCACAGCGCGACCAGGCCGAGCTCAATCTGTCCTATACGACGGTCACCGCCGCGCAGCCGGGCCGCGTCGTCAACCTCTCGGCCGCAGTCGGCCAGTTCGCGCAGGCGGGCACCAATCTGACGATGTTCGTGCCCGACCAGACCTGGGTCACCGCAAACTTCAAGGAGATCCAGCTCGACAAGATGCGCCCCGGCGAGAAGGTGACGTTGAAGATCGATGCCTATCCCGGACGCACCATCCAGGGCCATGTGGAGAGCGTGCAGCCGGGCTCCGGCACCGCGTTCTCACTGCTGCCGGCGCAGAACGCCACCGGCAACTACGTCAAGATCGTGCAGCGCGTGCCGGTGAAGATCGTGATGGACAACCCGCCGACCGACGTCGCGCTCGGCCCGGGCATGTCCGTCGTGCCGACGGTGCGGATCGATGCCGCGCCGTCCCTCGTCGAGCGCCTCGAGAAGTTGAATCTTGGGAGGCTGTGATGAGTGCCGCCGCGATCGACGCCAAAGGCGTTCCGGTGCCGCGCGCCACCGTCAATCCCTGGCTGATCGCCATCGTGGTTGCGCTCGCGAGCTTCATGGAGGTGCTCGACACCACCATTGCCAACGTAGCGCTGCCCTATATCGCCGGCGGCATGGGCGTGAGCGAGGACGAGGCCTCCTGGGTGGTCACCACCTATCTGGTGTCCAACGCCATCATCCTGACCGCCTCCGGCTTTCTCGCCCGCACGCTCGGGCGCAAGACCTTCTTCCTGATCTGCCTCGGCATCTTCACCGTCAGCTCGATCCTGTGCGGCTTCGCGCCCAATCTGAACGCGCTGCTGCTGTTCCGTATCCTGCAGGGTCTCGGCGGCGGCGGCATGGTGCCGGTGGCGCAATCGATTCTCGCCGACGCCTTCCCGCCGGCCAAGCGCGGGCAGGCGTTCGCGGTGTTCGGCATTGCCGTCGTGGTGGCGCCGGTGGTCGGGCCGACCCTCGGCGGCTGGCTGTCCGACAACCTCTCCTGGCACTGGTGCTTCCTGATCAACGCGCCGGTCGGCGTGTTCGCGATCGCGCTGATCGCGGCCGTGCTGCAGGAGCCCGCGACCGCAAAAGCCAAGGGGGCGCAGCCCCAGGGCAACACGTTCGACTTCATCGGCTTCGCACTGGTCGCGACCTTCCTCGGCGCGCTCGAGGTGGTGCTCGACCGCGGCCTCGAGGACGACTGGTTCGCCTCGCCCTTCATCATCATCTTCGCGGTGATCTGCGCCGCGGCGTTCGTGCTGATGATCCCGTGGGAGATGACCCGACGCAATCCGATGATCGACCTGCGCATGGTCGCAACCCGGCAGTTCGGCGCCTGCTTCCTGGTGATGCTGGCGACCGGCGCCATCCTGCTCGCGACCACGCAATTCTTGCCGCAGCTGGTGCAGCAGGATTTCGGCTACACCGCGACCTGGGCCGGCCTCGTGCTCTCGCCCGGCGGCGTCGTCACCATGATGATGATGTTCGCGGTCGGCCGGCTCGCCGCCCGGGTGCAGCCGAAACACCTGATCGTTGCCGGCGCGCTGGTGATCGCCGCCTCGATGTACAGCATGACCAACGTCTATGGCGATCTCGGCTTCTGGTTCATGGCGCGCTCGCGCATGCTGATCGGCGTCGGCCTGCCGCTGATCTTCGTGCCGATCATGGCGGCGTCCTATGACGGCATTCCGCCCGACAAGACCGACCAGGCCTCCGCGCTGATCAACGCGGCGCGCAACACCGGCGGCTCGATCGGCGTCTCGATCGTGTCCAACGTGCTGACGCATCGCCAGCAATTCCACCAGAGCCGGCTGGTCGAGCAGGTGACGCCGTCGAGCCCGCAATACCAGGACACGCTGCACCAGATCACCGACTTCTTCGTCGCCCAGGGCAGTTCGCTGGCGCAGGCGCACAGCCAGGCGATCCAGTGGATCGGGCAGCAGGTGCAGACCCAGGCCTCGTTCCTGTCCTACATGGACGCGTTCTGGGTCCTGATGCTGATCGCGCTGTCGGCGATCCCGCTGGCGCTGACCTTGCGCAAGGTCAGGCTCGGCGGCCCCGCCCCTATGGGTCATTGATCCCGGCACGGACATGCATGAGCTACGGCGGCATGCAGGCCGGCGAAGCCGCGCTATCGACCGGACGGGTCCGCGCGCCACGCGCGGGCCTTCGCGGTCGTCTCCTCGACGAAACGAGTTTTGCCGTTGCGATGGGCCGCGATGTCCTCCCTTGAGGAGGCAGCAAGGGCCTGCTTGATATCCGCGTAGGCGCGGGCCGCCTCGGGGTGCGCGCGAAGATAGTCGCGAAACACCAGCAGCGTTTCCCAGCGCGGATTGGATGGCTCCATCACATGCAGATGATGGGTCCACGGGCCCGGAGGGCCCTTGCGGAAGAACAACTCGCCAGGCAGCCACGCCGCGTATTCCGGTATGTAGTTGTAGCCGAGCGCCTCGATCGGCTCGATGCAACGCTCCCGTGCCTCCGCGAGGCTGGGGACACCGACCATCAGGTCGATGATCGGCTTCGACGGCAAACCCGGAACTGCGGTGCTTCCGACATGCTCGATGGCCAGGGCCAACGAGCCGAGCGCATGCTCGATCCTCGCGCGCTCCGTCTCGAACATGGCCGGCCAGTTGGGGTCATAGTCCAGGACAACGATTGGCCCGGCGCCGTATTTCTCCATGGCACACCCTGATTTGCTCGCCGCGAGGTCTCCTTCGCGGGTCAATCAAACCATGATGAGACTAGGTTCGACCAGAGGCGCGCCGCCGGTGGCCGCGCCACCACAGGCCGAAGGCGATGGTGACCGCGGCGGCCAGCGAGAACCAGGTGATGGCGTACTGCATGTGGTCGTCCTTGAGACGCACCTTGAGCGGTCCGGGCTTCGGCGTGCCGCTGTCGGGCACCGGCGCCTCGAGGTCGATATAGAACGGTGCGACCTGGCCCCAGCCGAGCGCCTGCGCCATTGCGCGATGATCGCGCACGAACCACAGCCGCTTCGCCGTATCTTCCTTCGGCGTCAGCCGGCCCGGTGGCTCGGGAAAGCGGATATAGCCGGTAAGTTCAACCGGCGCACCCGTGACGAGGCGGCCGACGACGCGGTCCTCGAAGGCGCGATCCTGCATTGTGTTCTGGACAAAGCCGGTGTTGATCACGACGGTCTCGCCGCTCGTGAGCTTCGCCGGCAGCAACGCCCAGGTGCCGGGACCCGAAATGTCGTCGCGCACCGCGGAGCCGGAGCTGAACACCATCGCGTCGGGCTGCTTCGCATAGGTCGCGGTCAGGGTGACGCGGCGGAATTCATCCTTGGCGGAGGTCAGCGTCGGCCATGCCGACGGCGGCGGCAGCGCCTCGATCGGGGCGGCCAGCCGCGCATCGAGCGCCGCGATCAGCGCGTGCTTCTCGACCCGGCGCTGCAATTGCCAAAAGCCGAGGGCGATAAACACCGCGATCAGGATCAACGTGAAAATGCCGAAGCCGGCCGCGCTCGGCCGGCGCGTCGTCGTATCATTCATTTCGGGTCGCGCTCGATCAATTGGCCTTCGGCGGCCTTGTGGTGGAATTGCAGCGCGATCAGAAGTGCCTTCATCGATCGTAGCGGCAGGATCGTGGTGACCAGGATCAACGGCAGCCACAGCGCGGCGTGCACCCAGAACGGCGGCTGGTACTTCACCTCGACGATCAGCGCCGCCGCGACCACGATGGCACCGGCCAGCATGATGACGAAGAGCGCCGGCCCGTCGCCGGAATCGATGAAGGCGAAGTCGAGGCCGCAGGCCTGGCAGCGCGGCGCCAGCGTCAGGAAGCCGGAATAGAGCTTGCCCTTGCCGCAGCGCGGGCAGCGGCAGGCGATGCCGCGCAGTGCGCTCTCAGTGACGGTCGGCGGGGTATCGGTCATCGGTTCTCTTCAAAAGCAAAGGGGCGGCCATTCGGCCGCCCCCTCTTAGCACGTCGGCCGGCAATTAGTGTGCGCCGTGGGCCATCGTCTCGGCGCCGTGGCCCCAGACGTAGATGCAGATGAACAGGAACAGCCAGACCACGTCGACGAAGTGCCAGTACCAGGCGGCAAACTCGAAGCCGAGGTGCTGCTTCGGCGTGAAGTGGCCGGCATAGGCGCGGATCAGGCAGACCAGCAGGAAGATGGTGCCGACCAGCACGTGGAAACCGTGGAACCCGGTCGCCATGAAGAAGGTCGCGCCATAGACGTTGCCGCCGAACGAGAACGTCGCATGGGCGTACTCATAGGCCTGCACGCAGGTGAAAAGGGCGCCGAGGATCACGGTGAGGATCAGGCCCTGCTTGAGGCCCTGACGGTCGTTCTCGAGCAGCGCATGGTGCGCCCAGGTGACGGTGGTGCCCGAGGTCAGGAGCAGCAGCGTGTTGAGCAGCGGCAGATGCCAGGGATCGAAGGTCTCGATGCCCTTCGGCGGCCAGGTGCCCGGGACCGAGCAGGCGCCCATCGCCGTGCCGGCGCCGCAGCCGAACACCGCATCGCGCGTGGCGTGCACCGCGTCGGCCGGGAACAGCGCCGAGTTGAAGAAGGCCCAGAACCAGGCGACGAAGAACATCACCTCGGAGGCAATGAACAGGATCATGCCGTAGCGGTGGCTGATCTGCACCACGCGGGTGTGGTCGCCCTTGTACTGGGCTTCCTTGATCACGTCGCCCCACCAGCTCGCCATGGTGTAGAGCACGCCGATGGTGCCGACGCCGAACACGATCGGGGCGGCGGAGAACATGTGATGCATCCAGCCGATCGCGCCGAACGCCATGATGAAGGCCGAGATCGAGCCGACCACCGGCCACGGGCTCGGGTCGACGAGATGATAGTCGTGATGCTTGACTTGCGCCTCAGCCATTGCCGTCTCTCCATTCGCGTGCCGCAAGGCACGTCTTAAATCTCAAATTCCAGAACTAGCCGCCCTTGCGCTGCTCCGCCTCGCCGGCCGCCACGGGCTTCGGCGTTGCGTCGCGCACGGGGAAGAAGGTGTAGGACAAAGTGATCGTCTTCAGCGTGTCGTTCTCGCTGTCCTTGGCCAGCGCCGGATCGACATAGAACACCACGGCCATCTCGCGCTTTTCGCCCGGCGCCATGGTCTGTTCGGTGAAGCAGAAGCAGTTGATCTTCTGGAAATAGGCGCCGACCGTCAGCGGCGCGACATTGTAGGACGCCTGGCCGGTCGTGGTGCGCGCCGACTGGTTGGTGACCGTGTAGTAGACCGTGACCACCTGGCCGATCTTGACGTCGATCGTGTTCTGCTCCGCCTCGAACTTCCAGGGCAGGCCCGGCGCGACGTTGGAATCGAAGCTGACCGAAATGGTGCGCGCGAGCGGCGCATCCGAAGGCACCGAGGTCGCGACCTGGGTGGTGCCGTTGAAGCCGGTGGTGCGGCAGAACCAGTTGTAGAACGGCACGGCCGCGTAGGACGCGCCGACCATCAGCACCACGACGAAGCCGCAGATCGAGGCGACCACGGCGTCGCGCGTCAGCGTGCGGCGCGTGACCTTGGCGCCCTCACCCTGCTGCGGTTCCTGGTTCGCCATCTCACTCACAGCGGCCGCACCAGCACGGCTGGCCCCTTGACGAGGGTGACGGCGAAGAACAGCACGACCAGGATGCCGAGCGCGAGCGCGATGGCGATCGAGCGCTGGCGGCGGCTCCTGAGCTGTGCCTCGGTGAGAACGATTCCTTCTGGTTCGCGTTTCTCGTCCATTGATATCCCATGCGCCCCCATCTCGCCCCCCGGCTCCCTATCCGATGAAGACAGGCGCAATCGCGCGGACCACGACCTCGGCGAGGAGGACGGCAAACAGCGCGAACAGATAGAGGATCGAGAAGGCGAACAGCCGGCGCGTGGCGCGATTGGCAGCAGTGCCCTCGCGGCGGCGATAGACCTCGACGGCGAGCCACAGCATGCCGGCGCCAAGCACCAGCGAGGTGACGCCGTAGATCGCGTCGAAATAGCCGAGCGGCCACGGCGCCAGCGCGATCGCGACCAGCACGATGGTGTAGAGCAGGATCTGCAGCCGGGTCGCGTCGGGTCCGGCGACGACCGGCAGCATCGGGATGCCGGCGCGCGCATAATCGTCGCTGCGGAACAGCGCCAGCGCCCAGAAATGCGGCGGGGTCCAGAAGAAGATGATCAGGAACAGGAGGATCGGCTCGACCGAGAGCGAGCCGGTCGCGGCGGCCCACGCGACCACCGGCGGCAAGGCACCGGCGGCGCCGCCGATCACGATGTTCTGCGCGGTCCAGCGCTTCAGCCACATCGTGTAGATCACGGCGTAGAAGAAGATGGTGAAGGCAAGCAGCGCGCCCGCCACCCAGTTGACGAGGATGCCGAGCGTCATCACCGAGAAGAAAGCGAGCGTGATGCCGAACGCGGCCGCCTCGGTCGGCGTGATACGGCCGCGCGGGATCGGCCGGTTGGCGGTGCGCGTCATCAGCGCGTCGACGTCGCCCTCATAGGCCATGTTGAGCGCGCCGGAAGCGCCGGCGCCGACCGCGATGCACAGGATCGAGGTGAACGCCAGCACCGGATGCACGTGCACCGGTGCGATCATCAGCCCGACCAGCGCGGTGAAGATCACCAGCGACATCACGCGCGGCTTCAACAGCGCGATGTAGTCGCCCACTTCGGCCTCGGAGATCCGGGGCAGTTCGATGGCGTTGTGATCGACAACCGACAAGATCAGGTCTCGCTTCTCTCAAAAGGCGCGGCGCACCCAGGGTGCGCCGCGTTGTCCTGGACTTACTGCACGCGGGGCAGCACTTCGAACTGGTGGAACGGCGGCGGCGAGGTCAGCGTCCACTCCAGCGTGGTCGCACCCGCACCCCACGGATTGTTCGCGGCCTGCTCCTTGCGGACGAAGGCATCGATCACGCCGTAGATGAAGATCAGAACGCCGATGCCCGAGATGTAGGAGCCCCAGGACGAGATCAGGTTCCAGCCCGCGAACGCATCCGGATAGTCGACATAGCGGCGCGGCATGCCCGACAGGCCGAGGAAGTGCTGCGGGAAGAATACCAGGTTGACGCCGATGAAGGTAAACCAGAAGTGCGCCTTGGCGATGGTCTCCGAGTACATGTAGCCGAACATCTTCGGGAACCAGTAGTACCAGCCGGCGAAGATGCCGAACACGGCGCCAAGCGACAGCACGTAGTGGAAGTGCGCCACCACGTAATAGGTGTCCTGCAGCACGCGATCGACACCGGCATTGGCCAGCACGACGCCGGTGACGCCGCCGACGGTGAACAGGAAGATGAAGCCGATCGCCCAGATCATCGGCGCCTTGAACTCGATCGAGCCGCCCCACATCGTGGCGATCCAAGAGAAGATCTTCACGCCGGTCGGCACCGCGATCACCATCGTGGCGGCGACGAAATAGGCCTGCGTCGCCGAGGACATGCCGACGGTGTACATGTGGTGCGCCCACACCACGAAACCGATGCCGCCGATCGCGACCATGGCGTAGGCCATGCCGAGATAGCCGAACACCGGCTTGCGCGAGAAGGTGGAGACGATCTGGCTGACCATGCCGAAGGCGGGCAGGATCAGGATGTACACTTCGGGGTGGCCGAAGAACCAGAACAGATGCTGGAACAGCACCGGGTCGCCGCCGCCGTCAGCCGCAAAGAACGTGGTGCCGAAGTTGCGGTCGGTCAGCAGCATGGTGATCGCACCGGCGAGCACCGGCAGCGACAACAGCAGCAGGAACACGGTGACCAGGATCGACCACACGAACAGCGGCATCTTGTGCAGGGTCATGCCCGGCGCGCGCATGTTGAAGATCGTGGTGATGAAGTTGATGGCGCCGAGGATCGACGAGGCACCCGCGAGATGGAGCGAGAGAATCGCGAAATCGACCGCAGGACCCGGATGGCCGGAGGTCGACAGCGGCGCGTACATGGTCCAGCCCGCGCCGACGCCGTTTGCGCCCGGCTCACCCTCGACGAAGGTGGACATCAGCAGCAGCGCGAACGAGGCCGGCAGCAGCCAGAACGAGATGTTGTTCATGCGCGGGAACGCCATGTCCGGCGCGCCGATCATCAGCGGCACCATCCAGTTGCCGAAGCCGCCGATCATCGCCGGCATGACCATGAAGAAGATCATGATCAGACCGTGCGAGGTCACGAACACGTTATAGGTGTGCGTCTCGTGGAATATCTGGACGCCCGGATACATCAACTCGGCACGGATCGCGATCGACATCGCCGCGCCGATGATGCCCGCGATCACCGCAAAGACCAGGTACATCGTACCGATGTCCTTGTGGTTCGTGGAGTAGAGATAACGCCGCCATCCGGTCGGATGGTGGGCGTGATCATCATGGGCGTGATCGTCGTGTGTCGCTGCGCCTGTCGCCATGTTCAAAATCCTGCCTTGCAGTCCCTCTTGGACCTTGCGGTCCCGTCGCCCTTATTCCATCCGCGCCGTAAGCCGTGAGGCTTACTGCGCCGCCTGACCAGCCGAGGCGTAGGAATTCGCCGGGTTGGTCGCAAACTTCTTCTTCGCGCCTTCAACCCAGGTCGCGAATTCCTGGTCGCTGACGACCCGCACCGCGATCGGCATGAAGGCATGGTCCTTGCCGCACAGTTCCGAGCACTGGCCGTAGAACACGCCGGTCTTGGTGGCCTTGAACCAGCTCTCGTTGAGGCGGCCGGGGACCGAGTCGATCTTCACGCCGAAGGCCGGCACCGCGAAGGAGTGGATCACGTCGGCGCCGGTGGTCTGGATCCGCACCACCTTGTTGACCGGGACCACCATCTCGTTGTCGACGCCGAGCAGACGCGGCTGCTTGTCCTTGTCGAGCAGCGAGTCGAACTCGAACTTGCCGTTATCCGGGTAGGCGTAGGACCAGTACCACTGCTTGCCGGTGACCTTCACCGTGAGGTCCGGCTTCGGCACGTCGAGCTCCAGGAACAGCAGGCGGAACGACGGCACCGCGATGCCGACCAGGATCAGGACCGGGATCAGCGTCCAGGCCACTTCGATCAGCGTGTTGTGGGTGGTCCTGGAGGGGACCGGGTTGGCCCGGGCGTTGAACTTCACCACCACGATGATGAGCAGCGCCAGCACGAACAGGGTGATGACGGTGATCAGCACCAGCAGGAAATTGTGAAACCAGATGATGTTTTCCATCACCGGGGTCGCGGCTTCCTGCAGCGTGTGCTCCCACGGAGCCGGCTGCCCCATCTCGGCGAAGGCCGATCCCGCGGCGATCGACGCCACACCCGCTACCGCCAACCCCAGCAATTGCCTGCCCAACCGGCCAATCGACATCTTCATGCCGCTCGCGCTCCCTTGCATTATTCCCCAAAGCACCCCCGGCATGTGGCCGAAAATGCAGCACGATCCGCCCTGACAAACGGCCTTCCGGACATACCCGTCTCTGAGTCAAGGTGGGTACGGGAGCCAGATCGCTAGAACGCGTCGAAATCCAGCCTCTCAAACCATAATTCTCCGGCGCTCGCAATGCAGTAGTGGGGCCGAAAGCCATGCGCCTGCAATGAAGCTGCCGCTTGCGATTTTTCCCGCAAAATCAAGCGAAAGTCGCCGAAACGACGCCGCATGCAGTTGACAGGGGGATTACCGGATGTACCCACAGACAGGGCAGCGCACAGGAACCTGATTCGCTGCGGGCTGCCCCAATCCGGCGCGAGAATGGCTTCAAGATCGCCTTCAAGGCGCCGTCATTGCGGTATCAGTCGACGCCTGAGCATGATCCGGAAAAGTGGAGACCGGTTTTCCGAAAGATCATGCTCAAACAAGAAGATGAGATCATGATTCGCTTCCGGGAAGCGCATCGTGGCGCGCATGCTACCGGCGGCCGGACGGCCGGACCGACCGAACATCTATAAGGATCGACCCGGATGGGCGCTTCGAACATTCGTTTGACGATGGCCAGCCGGCTCGGCGGCCTCGCGATTCTGGCCCTCTGGCTTGGCTTTTCTCTTGACCTGACCCAGCCGGCAAACGCGCAAGGCGCGGTGCGCTCGGTTCACGGCGACTGGCAGATCCGCTGCGACACCCCGCCCGGCGCCCAGGCCGAGCAATGCGCGCTGATCCAGAGCGTGGTAGCGGAAGACCGCTCCAACGCCGGCCTGACCGTGATCGTGCTGAAGACCGCCGACCAGAAGAGCCGCCTGATGCGCGTGGTCGCGCCGCTCGGCGTGCTGCTGCCCTCCGGCCTCGGCCTCAAGCTCGACAATCAGGACGTCGGCCGCGCCGGTTTTGTCCGCTGCCTGCCCAATGGCTGCGTCGCCGAGGTCGTGATGGACGACAAGCTGCTCGGCCAGCTCAAGAACGCCAAGACCGCGACCTTCATCATCTTCGAGACCCCGGAAGAAGGGATCGGCTTTCCGCTCAGCCTGAACGGCTTGGCGGAGGGGTATGACAAATTGCCCTAGGGGTTAGGCCGGCGTCGCAAATGCAGAGGCCGTAGCCCGGATGAAGCGCAGCGCAATCCGGGACCGGCGTCAGCAGAGAGTGCCTTCCCGGATTTCGCTGCGCTTCATCCGGGCTACGCCAAGCAGATCAGCTTACCGCCCACCCGCCGCATAATAGTCGAACAACCCGCTCGCCTCCGTGGACAGCCAGTCCGCCTCGCCCGTCATGTAGCCTTCGACCTGTCCGGTGACGCCGATCAAGAATGTGATCGGCATGCCGTAGAGCGCGAACGGCGTATCGGCCTCGGCGGCGTCGACACGCGAGACGAGACCGCCCGGATCGAAGCCGATCGCGAGGTGGCGGAGCTTGAGCTGCTTGACGTAGGGCGCGACCGGCGCGCGGTTGCGATCGGTGCTGACAGCGACGACGACGAGATCGCTGCGGCCGCTCGCGGCAAGGCGGTCCAGCATCGGTAGCTCGGTCCGGCACGCCGCGCACCAGGTGGCCCAGAAGTTCACCAGCACCATCCTGCCTTTGAACGCGGTGAGATCGAGCGCGCCGCCGGCGAGCACGGGGATCGCAACCTGCGGCACCGGGCGGGCGCCTTCGACCTGCGTGAACTGGTGCCGGATGGTGCCGAATTGCGGCGGCCCCGACGCTGCGCGCACGGCTCCGGCGGGCATCACGAGCGAGGCGCCGGCGCCGATCATACCGGCGACGACGGCGCGGCGCGGCGGTGCGTGAGCTGACGTCATGATGGGTTCTCCACTTGGCTTGATCGCTGCATCGCTCAGGAGCGGATGTAGGACCAGCCGGCTTCCTGCAATTCGATGATGCGCCCGGGCCCGTTCGGCACCAGGACGACATTGTCGAGCAGGACCAGCGGATGTCCCTCGGCGCGCTCCATGCCGAGCTTGGTGGCCTCGCAGACCACGAAGCGGATGTCCGGCGCGAGCCCCCTCACCACCCGGAGCAGGTCCTTCACCGGCGAGGTATCGGCCCGCAGCATATGGACGCCGGCATTGTAGGCGACGACCTCGATCTCGAACGGCTCATTGCGCTCCCGATAATATTTCGGGAGGTTGAGCGCAGTCGAGATCAGCGCCCGCATCGTGGTCGGGTCGTCGCTGTTGATCGGCAGCACCAGGTGGTGCACGCGCGGCTCGGGCTTCCTGGACTCAAGTTTCTTGGGCTCGGGCTTCGAGACCGCCGCGACCGAACCAGTGAGCAGCAATGTCGCGGCGAACGGCACCGCGAAGGCCAGCACCAGCCCGGTCACGACCGCCAGCTTGCGGCGAGAGACGCGCATCGCGCTCACCTCACGGCGCGCTCGCGAGCAGGGCGAACTGGCTGCGCTTGGCGTAGGCGACGATTGCGCTCAATGTCAGCAGCACCAGGGCGGGCACCGGCGAGCCGCCGATCACGAACAGATGCGTGATGGTGGCACCGACCATGATGCAGCTGAGCAGCACGCCGCCGAACGCTGCGACCGGGGGCAGCAGGATCAGGATCGCGCCGAGCAGCTCCAGCGATCCGGTGAAATAGCGGAACCACTGACCGAGCCCGATATGCTCGAATTCCTCGACCAGCATCGGCACGCCGTAGAGCTTTGCGGCGCCCGCGGCGGCAAAGGCTAACGCAAGCAGTCCCCTGACGACCCAGAGGCTGACGGATTTCCAGCGCGACGGCGCCGCGGCAACTGCAACTGACATTGATGACTCCCGAGTTGTTCGTAAGGCCGGTCCGCGCGGCCACCCGACCGATAGGCGGCTGGCCCGCGGCTTTCGGTGGTCTAAATTCGGGAGTAAGATGAAAAGAACAAGTAGGATGCTTTTTGTGAGGTAGTATGAAAAAACTGACCAATGGGCCTGCCGAGCCTCCGGCGGCGTCCGAACCGTGCAACGGCGACCTGTCGGCGCAATTTCATCGCGCGCTGTCGGTGCTGGCCGGGAAATGGAAGGGCGACATCCTCTGGCAACTGGTCGAGCGCAAGCGGCGGTTCGGCGAGCTGCGCCAATCGATCCCCGGCGTGACCCAGCACATGCTGACCATGCAGCTGCGCGATCTCGAGGCCAACGGCCTCGTCAAGCGCACCGTCTATCCCGAGGTGCCGCCACGGGTTGAGTACGAGATGACGCCGTCGGCCAAGGCGCTCAAGCCGGTGTTCGACGAACTGTACCGCTGGGCGCAGGAGCATGGCTTTCCGACCTCGGCGCAGGGCACCGCGCAGCCGAAGCCGCAATCGGGCGATGCAGCCGAGCGCGAAAGCCAGCCGCGGAAGGCGCATCGGCGCTCAAGGTGATGACGACAAGGTGAGGACCCCGACGGGGCACTGTGATCGACCGCATAGCCGCAGGCACTCCCGATTTGCCACCTCAACCACTATCTTTGGTGATCGCCGTCCGGGCCTGAACCGGGACCGGTACAGGTTTCCGGGTTGTAAGATGAGTTTTCCGCTCGTCTCTGCTTCAATCCCCCCGAAATCCCTGCTGCGGGTTCCCCACTGGCAATCAGTTGCACTTCAGGCAAGGATGACGAGGAATCGCCAAGCAATCGCATTGCGTCGGAGTGACCATGACCAATCCCGCCACGACCTCCCTGCTCGACCGCGCCAATCTGGACCGCGATGCCGTCCGCCGCGAGGTGTCCCGCGGCCTTGAAGGCGCCGACGACGGCGAGCTGTTCCTGGAGTTCGGGCAGACCGAGGCGCTGGTGTTCGACAATGGAAGGCTGAAGCAAGCGACCTATGACACCTCGCAGGGCTTCGGCCTGCGCGCGGTCAAGGACGACGCGGTCGGCTATGCGCATTCCTCCGACGTCTCGATCCCGGCGCTGATCCGCGCCGCCGATGCGGTCGCGGCCGTGCGCGGTGGCTATGCCGGCACTTTCGCCGCAGCGCCGGCCCACACCAACATCAAGCTCTATGGCGACGAGAACCCGCTGGATGGCCCCGCGTTCGAGGCAAAAGTAAAACTGCTCGGCGAGATCGACGCCTATGTCAGGGACAAGGACCCGCGGGTGCGGCAGGTTTCCGCCAGCCTCACCGCGACCTGGCAAGTGGTCGAGATCCTGCGGCCCGACGGCGAGAGCTATCGCGACATCCGCCCGCTGGTGCGCGTCAACATCTCCGTGGTCGCCGGCCAGGGCGACCGGCAGGAGAGCGGCAGCAAGGGCTATGGCGGCCGCGAGGGCTATGCGCGTTTCATCGAGACCAAGGCCTGGCGCGATGCCGCCGACGGCGCGCTGCGCGAGGCGCTGGTCAATCTCGAATCGGTGCCGGCGCCTGCCGGCGAGATGGACGTGGTGCTCGGCGCCGGCTGGCCCGGCGTGATGCTGCATGAGGCCGTCGGCCATGGGCTCGAGGGCGATTTCAACCGCAAGCAGACCTCCGCCTTTGCCGGCCTGATGGGCCAGCAGGTCGCCGCCAAGGGCGTCACCGTGGTGGATGACGGCACCATGGCCTCGCGCCGCGGCTCGCTCTCGATCGACGACGAGGGCACGCCGACTAACCGCACCGTGCTGATCGAGGACGGCATTCTTGTCGGCTACATGCAGGACCGCCAGAACGCCCGGCTGATGGGCATGAAGCCGACCGGCAACGGACGGCGGCAGAGCTATGCCCATGTGCCGATGCCGCGCATGACCAACACCTACATGCTGTCGGGCGACCGCGACCCGGCCGAGATCATCGCCTCGGTGAAGAACGGCATGTACGCCGCCAATTTCGGCGGCGGCCAGGTCGACATCACCTCGGGCAAATACGTGTTCCAGTGCACCGAGGCCTACAAGATCGAGAACGGCAAGCTCGGTGCGCCGGTGAAGGGCGCCATGCTGATCGGCAACGGACCGACCGATCTCCACAGGATCACCATGATCGGCAACGATCTTGCGCTGGATACGGGAATCGGCACCTGCGGCAAGAACGGCCAGGGCGTGCCGGTCGGCGTCGGCCAGCCGACGCTCAGGATGGAACGGATTACGGTCGGAGGAACGGGCTAGTGAGCAGCGGAAACGAAGTCGTGACGGCCAAGCCGACCAGCTGGCGCGGGCAGGCCGTGCAACTGGCCGCGATCGTGGCCGTCGTTTTCCTCGCCAAGGGCGCGATCGCCGAGCCGTTCTACGTGCCGTCGGGATCGATGGAGCCGACGCTGCTGATCGGCGACGCGCTGGTCGCCTCGAAATATCCCTATGGCTACGGCGCGGCTTCGCTGCCGATCCAGATCACGCTGCCGGAAACCGGCCGCGTGTTCGGCGAGACGCCGAAGCGCGGCGACGTCGTCGTGTTCCGCTGGCCGGGCGACCGCTCGCAGGCCTGGGTCAAGCGCGTGGTCGGGCTGCCCGGCGACCGCATCCAGATGCGGCAGGGTCAGCTTTTCATCAACGATCATGCGGCGACGCTGAAGCCCGACGGCACCGGCTTCGCCGAAGACGATCGCGGCGGCGGCGAGGAGGCGTATCGCTATATCGAGACGCTGCCGAACGGCGTCAACCACGCGATCTTCAAGATCCGCGACAACGGCCGGCTCGACAACACCCAAGAGGTGACGGTGCCGCCGGGCAAACTGTTCGTGCTCGGCGACAACCGGGACAATTCCGCCGATAGCCGCGTGCCGGTGCGCGACGGCGGCGTCGGCCTGTTGCCGATCGACAATCTGATCGGCCGCGCCGACGCCGTGGTCGGCTCCTGGGACCTCGGCATCCGCAGCCAGCCGGTCTGGACCTGGCTCTCAGGCTTCCGCCTCGCGCGCTTCTTCACCTCGGTGCAGTAGACGCGTAGCGCGTAGCCCGGATGAGCGCAGCGACATCCGGGGCATGTGTCGAGGCCGTCCCGGATATCGCTTCGCTCATCCGGGCTACATTCCCCGCGAGAGGTCAGCCGTGACCTTCGACGACATCAGGCGCATCGCGCTGGCGTGGCCGGAGGTCGAGGACGGCTCGTCCTACGGCACGCCGGCGCTGAAGGTGCGCAACAAGATGCTGGTGCGGCTCAAGGAGGACGGCGACAGCCTGGTGATGCCGGGCGTGCCGCCGGATGAGCGCGACATGCTGATCGAGCATCAGCCCAAAGTGTTCTACTTCACCGATCACTACCGCGACTACCCGATGGTCCTGATCCGCCTGTCGAAGGCCAAACGCGTCACCGTCGAGCCCTTGCTGCGCCGGCACTGGCGCACGCTGGCATCGAAGAAGGCGGTCAGGGACTACGATGCGACCGCCTCGTCGTGACGCAGGACGAATTCCTCACAGCCGCGCTGCGCAACCCGGCCAATCAAGCCGTCACCGACGAGCTGTACCGCCTCGGCTTGCCCGATGCATGGCTGGTGGCCGGCTGTCTGGTGCAGACCGTGTGGAACGTGCTGACCAGCCGGCCGCTCGATCACGGCATCAGCGACCACGACATCTTCTATTTCGATCCGGATACCTCATGGGAGGCCGAGGATGCGGTGATCCGTGAGCTCAAGGCGCGGCTTGCGTATCTCGGTGTCGCGACCGAGGTGCGCAACCAGGCCCGCGTCCATCTCTGGTATCCCGACAAGCACGGCCTGCCCTACCCGGCGCTGTCGCGTTCGACCGACGGCATCGATCGCTTCCTCACCGAAAACACGCAGATCGGCATCCGCCGCACCACGCGCGGCTACGACGTCTATGCGCCGAACGGTTTCGACGATGTCGCCGGCATGATCGTGCGGCCAAACCGGACCGCGAATTTTTCGGCCGCGAACTATGCGAGGAAGGCTGAGCGGTGGCAGGCGCTGGGGCCGGAGCTCACGGTGCTGGCGGCGGAGTAGCCTGTCATAGCTTCGTAGCCCGGATGGAGCGAAGCGTAATCCGGGACCGGACTCACCGCACCACGCCCGACGTGAACCCCGCCTTCCGCCGCGGCGGCTTGATCTCCTTCTTCAGGAAGCAATGCGCGTCGCGGCCGGCATAGCCGGGCCGGGCGTAGGTCCAGGCGCGGCACTTGTTGTCGGCGGTGCAGGCGGCCTGGCAGGCCTCGTCGCCGTCGCTGCTCTTCAGTTCGAAATTCTTGTAGTCGCCGCCGAGGCGGTCGATCGAGGTTTCGATGGCGCCGTTGCGCGGTTCGACCACGCCCGCGCCGCGCACCCCGGAGACGCAGCAGACGTCCTGCACCCGCGGCGGCACCGTGTTCTTCAGCCAGCACACCGCGCCGTTGTTTGCATCGGTCGGATAGTTGAAGCTCCAGGCGCGGCAGCGGCGGTCGCGCTCGCAGGTCAGCGCGCAATCGGCCGGATCGCCCGTCGTCACCGGCGCGTTGAGATAGTCGCCGCCGGGACGGTCGAAATTGGTTTGCGCCAATGCCGGGCGCGCGACGACAGCGGCCGCAAGGACCGCAAACATCATGACACACGCCCTAAAGTGGCGGCCTATCCCCATGAGATTGCTTTCAAATTCGCGCAGCCCCGCGCGTTTAGCGGGTCGTCATTTGAACGCCATCAACCTGTACGGCGGATGAACGGCGGGTGCGACACCACCGCCGTTCGCGCGCGTTTCGGGCCCGGATTGGGGCCAAGCGGGGATTAAAACGCATACTCCTGATAGGCCGGTTCCACCGAGCCCTTCCAGGGACCGTTAAACTTCTCCAGCATCTCCTCCGCCGGCGAGCGGCCGGCCTCGATGATGCGCTCGAGCGGCTCGAGGAAGCGGCTCTCGTCGCGTCCGAGATGATCGATCCGGCCGCGCCGTCGCAATCCGGCATGCGACAGGATCAGGCACTCCTTGGCGATTTCGAACAGATAGCGGTCCTTGATCCGCGACTTGAAGCCGAAACGCGGCACGTCGTCACGCAGTGCCTGCCGCTCCGGCGCGGTCCAGTGGCGGACGATGTCCCAGGCGGCATCGAGGCTGTCATTGTCGTAGAGCAGTCCGACCCAGAACGCCGGCAGCGCCGGCAGCCGGCCCCACGGCACGCCGTCGGCGCCGCGCATTTCGAGGTAACGTTTCAGCCGCACCTCGGGGAAGATCGTCGAGAGGTGATTGGCCCAGTCCGACAGGGTCGGCCGCTCGCCCGGGAGGGCGGCATTCTTGCCGGCGAAGAAATCCCGGAACGAGGAGCCGGAGACGTCGATATATTCCTCGTCGCGCTTGACGAAATACATCGGAACGTCGAGCGCGTAATCGACATAGCGCTCGAATCCCATGCCGTCCTCGAACGCGAACGGCACCATGCCGCTGCGTGCATTGTCGGTGTCGCGCCAGATCTCGGAACGGAACGACAGGAAGCCGTTGGGCTTGCCTTCGGTGAACGGCGAGTTGGCGAACAATGCGGTCGCGATCGGCTGCAACGCCAGCGACACGCGCAGCTTCTTCACCATGTCGGCTTCGGAGGAGAAGTCGAGATTGGTCTGCACCGTGCAGGTCCGGAACATCATGTCGAGGCCGTATTTGCCGACCTTCGGCATGTAGTTTCGCATGATCTTGTAACGCCCCTTGGGCATCACGGGGATCTGCGCGCGCGACCAGGACGGCGTCATGCCGAGGCCGAGGAAGCCGATGCCGAGCGGGGTTGCGATCTCCCGCACCTGCGCCAGATGCGCCATCAATTCCGACTGCGTCTGATGCACGGTTTCGACCGGCGCGCCCGACAGTTCGAACTGCCCGCCCGGCTCGAGCGAAATCGCGCCGCCGCCGGTGACGTCATACAGGCCGATGATGTTGCCGCGCTCCATGATCGGCTCCCAGCCGAGCAAGAGCTTCATGCCCTCGAGCAACGCGCCGATGCCCTTGGCGCCTTCATAGGGCACGGGCTGATGGCCCTCGAGCGTGAACGGAGTCTTCTCGTGCTCGGTGCCGATCCGGAATTCGGACTCAGGCTTCACGCCGGCTTCAAGCCACGCCACGAGTTCGTCGCGCGACTGCAGCGGCGTCATGTCGATCTGGTCACGCGCCATAGATAATCCAACTCAAGGGCGCTTCGATCGAAGGCGCGCGGTGGCAGGGACATCCGCGAGCCACAACGGCCGCGGATGATGGAATCAGCAATATCATCGGGCGGGCACGCCGTCTCGCGCAGGCGCAGCCTTGCTATCAGCCTTGGTCTCGTTCTTGACGTCGCCTTTGGCGTCGCCGCAGGCGCAGCCGAGCCGGTCGAGCAGACCGCACAGCCTGGTCGCGTCGGCGTCGGACAATTTGGAGCCGACATGCTTGTCGATCGCGGCGGAATAGGCGTTCCACATCTTCTTCTGCAGCTCGCGCCCGGCCTCGGTGATCTCGACGAACTGGCCGCGCTTGTCGATCTTGCATTCGCGCCGGGCGGCGAGCCCCTCGTCGACCAGCTTGTCGATCAGCCGCGAGGTCGAATATTGCGGGATCAGCATCTGGCGCTCGAGCTCGACCGGGCGCAGTTCGCCCGACGGCGCGCGCGACAGCTCGAGCAAGGCATCATACCAGGCGAGCGGCGGAAAACCGGCCTTCTTCAAATCCTGCTCGACGCAGTCCAGCACCCGGCTCGGCACCCGCATCAGGCGGATCCAGGCGGCCGTCGCCTCGCTCGATAGCTTGCGTTTCATGGTCTAGCCCAAAAGGTCCCGGAACCGAGTGTACCGCACTGAATGCATCTGCATCAATCTTGACTATTTCATGCAGGCGCATGTAGGCAATCCCTCTCCGGACGCCAAGAACAAGGGAAGGAATACCCCTATGAAGCTTTATTACACCCCCGGTGCCTGCTCCCTCTCCCCCCATATCGCCCTGCTCGAGGCCGGGCTCCCCTACGACCTGGTCAAGGTCGATCTGCGCGCCAAGAAGCTCGAAAACGGCGACGATTTCCTCCAGGTGAACCCTAAGGGCCAGGTGCCGGCGCTGGCGCTGGATACCGGCGAGATGGTCACCGAGGGGCCGATCATCATCCAGATGATCGCCGACAAGGCCGCCGACAAGAAGCTGGCGCCGGCGAGGGACTCCAACGAGCGCTACAAGCTGCTCGAATGGCTGAACTACACCACGACCGAGCTGCACAAGAATCTCGGCCCGATGTTCTCGCCCGTGCTCGCCGACGACGCCAAGGCCTTCTTCAAGGACCGCGCCATGGGCAAGTTCAAATATGTCGAGAGCCAGCTCGCCGGACGCGACTATCTGATGGGCAACCAGTTCACGGTCGCCGACGGCTACCTCTTCACCATGATCATGTGGGCGCAGGACCGGCTCGGCTTCGATCTCTCCGGCCTGCCGAACGTGACCGCCTACAAGGCTCGCGTTGCGGCGCGCCCGAAGGTGCAGGAGGCGATGAAGAAGGAAGGCCTGCTCAAGGCGGCCTGAGTTCGCTCACCACGACCGCGATAGAGCCGGGTCGATCGATCCGGCTCTTTTTTGTTGTGGATTCGCCGATCCCCTTTCTCGACACCGGAGGCGGAAAGTCTCACTTTAACCTGCATTATAGCGATTAATACTAAGTCGGTGTAGTTCCGGCTGAGGGCGTGGCCGTCCTTGTTCGAGCGATCCAACTGACCGACTATGACCTGCGGCGCCCTCCGCTCCAACTGGTCTAAAAATGTGACGATCGCCTTTACCCTTTTATTGACCAGCACCCTGGTTGGGCTGGCAACCAGTTTGTACTTTCGGGTTTGGACATTGATGCTGGAGTCGCCGCTGATCGCGGTGCTCGCGGCGATCGTGCTCCAATCCGACGGCTTTTCCTTTGCCACCGGCGCTCCGATCGTCGTCGCCTGCCTCGCCTTCAACCAGTTCGCCTATCTCGCCGGCGCCTTGCTCTCGCCGGGGACCGACGGCTCAATGGCTGAAGAAATTGACGGCCTGCCAGACCGCCGCGGCGAGCACAATATCCGCGGCCAGAACGAGTAGCGCGAGGCCGGTCCATGACGGGCCCTTGCCCCGCAAACGCAGCGACTTCCACCGCCGCGACGGCGGCAACGAAGGCAACGGATCCTTCGCCACGACCTCCGCGGCATTTTCCCTGAGCGCAGAACTCATCGCACGACACCCTCACGCTGATCGTCGCCCCGGCGATCGACCAGCAAAAGTGATGCCAGCAGCGTGGTGCCAGTGGGGAACGAGCGTGGCGGGACTTTGACCGGCATGACCGTCGCACAACAGGATCAAGTCGGATCGATGACTGTACCTCAGGTCGCAGCAGCGGACTCCGCATCACCTCGCCCCGCGTGCGGGGAGAGGTCGGATTGCATCGACAGATGCAATCCGGGTGAGGGGGAGTCGCCGCGAACTCGCTGCATCTAACTCGCGGAGATGGCCCCTCACCCCAACCCTCTAAGAGCGAGCTTCGCTCGTCTCGACCCCGTAAGAACGGGGAGAGGGAGCGGAGAGAACTCGCCATCTCATCGCGATTTTGAAAGGCGGCGACTTTACGCCGCCTGTTTCTTTGGCGGGAAGCGGCCGTAGAAGGTTTCGCCCTTGGCGGCCATCTCCTCGAGCAGCTTTGGCGGCGTGAAGCGCGAGCCGTACTTCTTCTCGAAGCTGTGGCAGAGCGCGACGAAGTTCTTGGTGCCCATGAAGTCGATGTAGGACAACGCACCGCCGGTGAACGGCGCGAAGCCGAAGCCGAGGATCGAGCCGACATCGGCCTCGCGCACGTCGGTGATGACGTGATCCTCGACGGTGCGCGCGGCCTCCACCGCCTGCACCACCAGGAAGCGCTGCTTCAATTCCTCGACGCTGAGCGTGTCGGGATCGAGCTGCTTCGGCTGCAGATTGGCGAGCCCCGGCCACAGGCTCTTCTGGCCCTTGCCCTTCTCGGGATAGTCGTAGAAGCCCTTGCCGTTCTTGCGGCCGAAGCGGCCCTGTTTCTCGACCATCTCGACCATCAGCTTCTTCTGCGCCTGGTCGATCGCGTTGGGGCCGAGATCGGCCTCGGTCGCCTTGGTGATCTTCAGACCAAGATCGAGCGCGACCTCGTCCTGCAGCGACAGCGGCCCGACCGGCATGCCGGCCATCTTGGCGGTGTTCTCGATCATCGCCGGCGGCACGCCTTCGAGCAGCATCTCGTTGCCCTCGGAGATGTAGCGCATCACGCAGCGGTTGGCGAAGAAGCCCCTGCTGTCGTTGACGACGATGGGCGTCTTGCCGATCGCGCGGACATAGTCGAGCGCGGTCGCCAGCGCGACGTCGCCGGTGTTCTTGCCGAGGATGATCTCGACCAGCATCATCTTCTCGACCGGCGAGAAGAAGTGGATGCCGATGAACTTGCCCTGGTCCTTGAACTCCTCGGCCAGCGAATTGATCGGCAAGGTCGAGGTGTTGGAGGCGAAGATCGCGCCCGGCTTCAGCAGCGGCTGCGCCTTGGCATAGGTGTCCGCCTTGACCTTGCGGTCCTCGAACACGGCCTCGATGACGAGGTCGCAGTCCGAGATCACGTTGTAGTCGGCCGTTGCCGAAATCCGCGCCAGGATGGCGTCGGCCGCGTCCTGCTTCATCCGCCCCTTGGCGATCAGGCCGTCGACCACGGTCTTGGCGTGGCCCTTGCCCTTGTCGGCGCTCTCCAGGTCGCGATCGACCAGCACGACGTCGATGCCGGCCTGCGCTGACACATAGCCGACGCTGGCGCCCATGAAGCCGGCGCCGATCACGGCGAGCTTCTTGACCTTGGTCGGCGGCACGCCCGCCGGGCGGCGGGCGCCCTTGTTCAGTTCCTGCATCGACAGGAACAGCGAGCGGATCATCGCCGCCGCTTCCTTCGAGCGCAGCACCTTGGTGAAGTAGCGCGACTCGACCCGCAGCGCAGCGTCGATCGGCAACTGCAGGCCTTCATAGACGCAGCTCATGATGGCGCGCGCGGCCGGATAGTTGTCGTAGGTCTCGCGGCGATAAATCGCATTGCCGGCCGGGAACATCTGCATGCCCATCTTGGAGAAGACGGGGCCGCCGGGCAACTTGAAGCCCTTCTCATCCCACGGCGCGACCGCCTTGCCGCCGCCCTTGATCCAGTCCTTCGCGGCCTTGATCAAATCGGCTGCCGGCACCACCGCGTGAATCAGGTTGAGTGCCTTGGCGCGGGTGAGATTGACCGCCTCACCCTTGAGCAGCAATTGCATCGCGTCCGCCGGCTGCACAAGACGCGGCACGCGCTGGGTGCCGCCGGCGCCGGGGAACAGGCCGACCTTGATCTCGGGCAGGCCGAGCCGGGTCTTCGGGTTCTCGGCCGCGACGCGGTAATGGCAAGCCAGCGTGATCTCGAAGCCACCGCCGAGCGCAAGCCCGTTGATCGCGGCGACCCACGGCTTGCCCGAGGTCTCGATCGCGCGGAACGATTGCGACATCCGGCGGCTCTGCTCGAACAGCATCTGGTTCGCGGCTTCCTCGCCCTTCTCCTTGAAGAGCTGCGCGTAAGAGCGGTTCATGCCCTCGAGCATCGAGAGGTCGGCGCCGGCGCAGAATGCTTCCTTGGCGGAGGTGATCACGACGCCCTTGATCGCGGCATCGCCGGTCGTCTGCTTGATGATCTCGTCGATCTCCTGGGTCGAGATCTCGTCGAACACGTTCATCGAACGATTCGGGATGTCCCAGGTGACGAGCGCAATGCCGTCGGCGTCGACGTCGAACTTGAAATTCTTGTAAGCCATGTTGCTCGCTCCCCTCGTCTCAGACGCGCTCGATGATGGTGGCGGTGCCCATGCCGCCGCCGATGCACAGCGTCACCAGGGCGGTTTCCTTGTTGGTGCGCTCGAGCTCGTCGAGCACGGTGCCGAGGATCATCGCGCCGGTCGCCCCTAACGGATGGCCGAGCGCGATCGCGCCGCCATTGACGTTGATCTTGGCGTTGTCGATGTCGAACGCCTGGATGTAGCGCAGCACCACCGAGGCGAACGCCTCGTTGAGCTCGAACAGGTCGATGTCCGACTTCTTCATGCCGGAGCGCTCGAACAGCTTTTCGGTGACGTCGACCGGGCCGGTCAGCATCATCGCGGGCTCCGAGCCGATATTGGCGAAGGCGCGGATTTTCGCCCGCGGCTTCAACCCGTGCTTGGCGCCCGCCTCCTTGCTGCCGAGCAGCACGGCGCCGGCGCCGTCGACGATGCCGGAGGAATTGCCGGCATGATGCACGTAATTGACCTTCTCGACCTCGGGATGCGACTGGATCGCCACCGCGTCGAAGCCGGCCATCGCCGCCATCGCCGCGAATGACGGCTGCAGCTGCGCCAGCGACTGCATCGTCGTGGTCGGGCGCATGTGCTCGTCCTTGGCGAGAATGGTCAGGCCGTTGACGTCCTTGACGGGCACCACCGACTTGCTGAAGCGGCCCTCGTCCCAGGCCTTGGCCGCGCGCTGCTGGCTCTGCACCGCGTAGGCGTCGACGTCATCGCGCGAGAAACCGTATTTGGTCGCGATCAGGTCGGCCGAGATGCCCTGCGGCATGAAATAGGCCGGCACCGCCATCGAGGGATCCATCGGCCAGGCGCCGCCGGAGGCGCCGATGCCGACGCGGCTCATCGATTCCGCGCCGCCACCGATCACGAGCTCATGCTGACCGCTCATGATCTGGGCCGCGGCGAAGTTCACGGCGTCGAGGCCGGAGGCGCAGAAGCGGCTGATCTGCACGCCCGGCACCTTCTCGCCGAGGCCGGCGTTCAGCGCCGCGAAGCGGGCGATGTCGGAGCCGGCCTCGCCGACCGGGTCGACCACGCCGAGCACGACGTCGTCGACGGAGTCCTCGGGAAGATTGTTGCGCTCCTTGAGCGACTTCAGCGGCACCGTCGCGAGCGCCAGCGCGGTGACCTCGTGCAGTGCGCCGTCGGCCTTGCCGCGGCCGCGCGGGGTACGAACGTGATCGTAGATGTATGCCTCAGGCATGACGCCCTCCTTGATATGAGGATCATAATATATACGGTAGAACCCGCCGCCGCAGCGGTGCGGCGGCAATTTTTCAAGGCTTTCTTGTTTGACGCGTTTTCTTCACGCGAACCGGTCTCCACTTCGCTGGAAAACGCTTCAGAACGCTTCCGCGGCCAATTCCATCGTGGTGGCGCTGCCGCTCTGGATCCGGGCCAGATGCACGGCGGTCTCCGGCAGCAGCTTCTCCATGAAGAAGCGCCCGGTCACGAGCTTGGTGTTGAGGTACGGCGTAGTACCGGCGGCGGCCTTGTCTTGCGCCACCTTGGCCATCTTCGCCCACATGTAGCCGAGCGCGACGAGGCCGAACAATTTCATGTAGTCGGTCGCCGCGGCGCCGGCATTGTCGGGCTTGGTCAGCGCGTTCTGCATCAGCCAGCCGGTGGCCTGCTGCAGATGGCCGAGCGCGGTGGAGAGCGGGGTGATGAACGGCTTCATCGCCTCGTCGGCCCCATGCTCCTTGGCGAAAGCGCCGACCTCGCCGAAAAACGCCATCGCGGCGCGGCCGCCGTCGCGCGGCAGCTTGCGGCCGACCAGGTCGAGTGCCTGGATGCCGTTGGCGCCCTCGTAGATCATCGCGATGCGCGCATCGCGCACGAACTGCTCCATGCCGTGCTCGGCGATGTAGCCGTGGCCGCCGAACATCTGCTGCGCCGAGACCGTGTTGGCGAACCCGGTGTCGGTCAACACGCCCTTCAGCACCGGCGTCATCAGGCCCATGTGATCGTCGGCGGCCTGACGATCCTTCGGGTCGTTGGAGCGGTGCGCGACGTCGCTCTTCAGCGCGGTCCATACCACCATGGCGCGCGCCGCCTCGTTGAAGGCGCGGATGGTGAGCAGCGTGCGGCGCACGTCGGGGTGCACGATGATCGGATCGGCCGGCTTCTCGGGTTCCTTCACGCCGGTCAGCGAGCGGCCCTGCAGGCGCTCGCGCGCATAGGCGACCGCGTTCTGATAGGCGACCTCGGACTGCGCGAGGCCCTGCACGGCGACGCCGAGGCGAGCCTCGTTCATCATCACGAACATGCCCTGCATGCCCTTGTTCTCTTCGCCGATCAGCCAGCCGGTGGCGTTGTCGTAGTTCATCACACAGGTGGAATTGCCGTGGATGCCCATCTTGTGCTCGATCGAGCCGCAGCTGACGCCGTTGCGCGCCCCGAGTGAGCCGTCGGCATTGACCAGCACCTTCGGCACGACGAACAGCGAGACGCCCTTGATGCCGGCCGGCGCGCCTTCGATGCGCGCCAGCACGAGATGGATGATGTTCTCAGTGAGGTCGTGCTCGCCGGCGGAGATGAAGATCTTGGTGCCCGTGATCTTGAAGCTGCCGTCGGCCTGGCGCACCGCCTTGGTGCGGAGCAGGCCGAGATCGGTGCCGCACTGCGGCTCGGTCAGGTTCATGGTGCCGGTCCACTGGCCGGCGACCATCTTCGGCACATAGGTCTGCTTCTGCTCGGGCGTGCCGTGCACCAGCAGCGCCGCGGTCGCGCCCATGGTCAGCCCGCCATACATCGAGAACGCCATGTTGGCGGAGATCTGGAATTCGTTGACCGCCTGCGACAGCGTCACCGGCAGGCCCTGGCCGCCGAATTCCGTCGGCGCCGACAGGCCGAGCCAGCCGCCTTCGGCGACCTGCTTGAAGGCGTCCTTGAAGCCCTTCGGCGTGGTGACGCTGCCGTCGTCACTGCGCTTGCAGCCTTCGAGATCGCCTGTGCGATTGAGCGGCTGCAGTACCTCTTCGCTGAGCTTGGCGGCCTCGCCGAGGATCGCCTCGCGCACATCGGCCGACGCATCGGTGAAGCCGGGAAGATTGCCGTAGCGGTCGATCTGGAAAACGTCGTTGAGCAGGAAGCTGACGTCTTCGACGGGGGCTTTGTAGGTTGGCATGCTGGTCTCCCGGCTGGCACGTGGCCGCATGTGCGACGGACGCTGCGCAGCGTGTCCCTTGGTTTGTTGGAGCGGACCTTATCCGGTTCCGGAGGTCCGCGGCAGATGCTATCGCGACTGTGATTGCGACGTTGCGCCGCTTTGCTTCATCAACTCCTCGCCCATCATCCGATGCAGCAGGTTGATCGCCTTGAGCGGACGCACCATCACCTTGAAATGCGTGATCCGGCCGTCACCATCGAACGTGATGATATCGACGCCGTTGAGCTTGATGCCGTCGATCTCGTTCTCGAATTCGAGCACCGCGCCGGTGTCGTTCTTCCATTCGCCGAGATATTTGAAGGTCGGACCGCCGAGCACCTTGGCGGCGCTGGTGAGATATTTGAAGGTGATGTCACGGCCGCGCTGCGGCGTGTGCACGACCGGGCTTTCGAACACCGCGTCGGGATGCAGCAGATCCCACAGAGCGGCGGTGTCGTGGGACTTCATGTAGGCGTACCACTTGTCGAGGCCCGGCTTGCTCATTCGGACGTCTCCTGCGGCGGGGTTTAAGAAAAGCCTGAACCACCGGCGCGCGCGACAGAGCGGCACGCCGATCACCATATGCATATTGACGCATATGCACAGTAACGCATAAAGTCAAGCGAACTTCAGAATGGCCTTTTGGGGAACTGAGATGGAGGTGGGCGTTGGCACTCGGTGACGCAATCCTCGCATGCCTCACGGAACGTCCGATGACGGGCTATGAGCTCGCCAAGACGTTCGACGCCTCGATCGGCTTCTTCTGGAAGGCCGACCACCAGCAGATCTACCGCGAGCTCTCGCGGCTGCGCGACAAGGGTCACGTCCAGGGCCGCGAGGTGGTGCAGTCCGGCAAGCCCAACAAGCTGGTCTATACCCTGACCGCCGAAGGCCGCGCGGCGCTGAAGCACTGGGCGGCGCGGCCGAGCGTTCCGCCCTCGATCAAGGATGACCTCTTGGTCCGGCTCTATGCGCTCGACTGCGTCGACATCGAGCCGCTGCGCACCGACCTGATGGCGCGGCTGGAGCATCACCGCGACCGCTATGAGCGCTACGAGCGCCTGCTCAACAAGCGCTTTCCGGACGGCACCGCGCCGCCGGCCGATGTCGGCAAGATGCTCAGCCTGCGCCTCGGGATGCGCCATGAGCGCATGGTGGTGGAATGGTGCGAGGAGGCGCTCGACGCGCTGTCGGCGATGTCGGGCCGCGGCAATGTACTGCCGCTCGACGACGGCAAGCGCGAGAGCAACGGCTAGAAACAAATCTCCAACCTCTCCTTGAAAAGGGGAGTCGCTTTGCTCGAAGAGCAAAGCGGGTGGGGATCATCTCTCTCCACACGCAGTGTGTGCGGCAAACCCCCATCCCGACCTTCCCCCTTTCAGGGGGAAGGAGAAGTTCGGCGGCAACACAAGTCGCTGTCGCTGTCCTGATCCGGCGCAACAGGTTCCCGGATTCCCTAACTTTAGAGCCCGTCGGCCGCATTCCTTAACCCGTTATTTACCGTGACGGGAAAAAGTCAGCAGCTGAGGCAGACGCCCAGCGCAGAATTCGATTGTCTCTTAACGGGAATGCGCGGGGAGGCTGCGGGCGCAGGATGTAGCGCCGGAGTCGGGACCGGACGGAATCATGAATTCGCGCGTATCGTGGAGTGTTGACGGCATCGATCCCTCCGTCCGCGAAAGGGCCGAGGCGGCTGCGCGCCGCGCCGGCATGTCGCTCAACGACTGGCTCAACTCCACCGTCGGCGAACCGAGCCCGCCGGATTGGCGCATGGAGCAGCGGCAGCCGATGCCGAGCCGGGAAAGCCGCGAGGTCGCCGATATCCACCAGCGGCTCGACGCCATCACCCGCCAGATCGAACAAATTGCAAAGCCGGTGACGCGCGCCGAAGCGGTGCGCGCCGAAGTGCCGCGCGGCCAGCCCGCCGTCGCGCGACAGCTGAACGACGCGATTTCGCGCCTCGATGCCCGGCTGTCGCAAATTTCACGGCCGCAGCCAGCGCGCGAGCCGCAGCCGCAGCTGATGCGTGAATCGCAGATGCAGCGGGAGCCGCAGATGCATGACCGGCAACTGGAGGAGAGGCTGCGCCAGGCGGAGGCGGTCGAGCGCGCCGCAGCCCAGGTCTATCGCCCCTCGCCGCCACTGAGCCCGGCCTCGTTCGATTCCGCGATCGCGGAGATCGCCGCGCGCCAGAACGAGCTTGATGTATCAGCGCAACGGCAAATGCCGCCGCGCGGCGCGCCGCCGATGGCCGCCTATGCGCCGCCGCCCGGGCCCGACTTCTCCTCGCTCGAGCGCCATCTGCTCAAGATCACGAGCCAGATCGAGGCGCTGCAGCGGCCCGACCATATTGAGCAGTCGATCGCGGCCTTCCGCGGCGAGCTTGCGGAAATCCGCCAGGCGATCACCGAGGCGATGCCGCGCCGGGCGATCGAGTCGATCGAGAACGAGATCCGTTCGCTGCATCACCGGATCGACGAGATCCGCCAGGAGGGCCGCAACGGCCAGGGCCAGGCGATCGCCGGCATCGAACGCGCGCTGTCGGAAATCCGCGAGGCGCTGCGCACGCTGACGCCCGCCGAGCAGCTCACCGGCTACGACGAGGCGATCCGCAATCTCGGCGCCAAGCTCGACATGATCCTGCGCGCCAACGACGATCCGTCGACAGTGCATCAGCTCGAGAGCGCGATCGCCGCGCTGCGCGCCATCGTCTCCAACGTCGCCTCCAACGACGCGCTGCTCCAGCTCTCCGGGGACGTGCATGCGCTGGCCGCGAAGGTCGACCAGCTGTCGCAGATGTCGCGCGCCGAGACCCATGGCGATGCCTTCGCCGGGATCGAGCAGCGCATTGCCGCATTGGCCTCGACGCTGGAGACCCGCGAGCGGCCGGCCGGCTATGACAACACCGATGCCATCGAAGGCGCGCTGCGCTCGCTGTCGGAGCGGATCGACCGCCTGCAGGTCGGCAACGACAGTTCGTCGGCATTCACCCATCTCGAGCAGCGCGTCTCCTATCTGCTCGAGCGCCTTGAGTCCGCCGACCAGCGCTCCGGCAATCTCGGCCGGGTCGAGGAAGGGCTGCATGATATCATGCGGCATCTCGAGGCGCAGCACGCCCACATCGCCTCGCTCGCCGACGCCGCCCGCAACGTCAGCTCCTCGCCGCAGCCGATGATGGACAGCGGCATCGTCGACATGGTGAAGCGCGAGCTGTCCGACATCCGCTTCAGCCAGTCGGAGACCGACCGCCGCACCCAGGATTCGCTGGAGACCGTTCACAACACGCTCGGCCATGTCGTCGATCGTCTCGCGATGATCGAGAACGATCTGCGTACGGTGCGCACCGCGCCGCCAGCTCCCGCGCCGGCCGAATCGCGGATGGAAGCTCCGCGGATAGAGCTGCCGCGCGCGGCGATGTCGCAGCCGATTGCGCAGCCCAAAGCTGAAGCGTACAAGCCTGAATCGTACAGGCCCGAATTGCCCAATCCTGCGCTGGCGCAGGAGCACTTCATGTCCGCGCCGCGCGAATTCCATGCCGCGCAGCCGGTCGAGAGCGCGCCGCCGCCGCCGCTGCCGCCGCGCGCGATCAGCGAGATCCTCGAGCCGCATGCGGCGTCCGCACGCGCCGCGATCGCACCGGAACTGCCGCCGGATCATCCGCTCGAACCGGGCACACGCCCCTCCGGCCGCGTCGCTTCGCCGTCGGAGCGGATCGCGGATTCCGAGCGCGCAATCAGCGATCTTCCCGCCGGCAAGAAGGAGCCGGTCTCGACATCGAGCTTCATCGCCGCCGCGCGCCGCGCCGCGCAGGCCGCTGCCGCGCAACCCGTCAACGAGAAGGCGGCGCGCGCCGCGAGCAAGGCTGCAGCCAAGGCCAAGGAGAAGGCCGACAAGGCCGCGAAGGCGGTTGCCGCCAAGGCCGGCACGGCCGCGGCCGGCGCGACGGCGACTGGCGCGCCGGAGGCGCAGCCTTCGACCATCACCTCCAAGATCCGTTCGCTGCTGGTCGGCGCGAGCGTGGTCGTGATCCTGCTCTCGACCGCCAAGATGGCGATGAACCTGCTCGACACCAGCTCCGCGCCGCAGATGCCGGCGATCGAGCACAGCGAGCCGGCCACGCAGCCCATGCAGCCGCCTGCCGAGAATTCCGCAGCCCCCGCACCGGCTGCGCCGTCCGGCGTGGGCGGGCCGTCAGTGCCGGGGCCATCGATGACCTCGCCGACCCCGCTCGGCCGCCAGTCCAATAACACTCCGGCGCCGAACACGCTCGACAGCGCGCAGGTGACGATCCCACCGGCAACCGCGCCCGCACCCGCCGCCGCGCCTGAGCCGGCTGCGACGCCAACAGCCGCCGCCAATGACGTCACCGGCACGATTCCGACCGCACCGCCGCTCGGCGGCAAGCTCGCCATGGTCCAGATCCCGGCGGGCGAGAAGCTGCCCGATGCAATCGGTGGTCCGGCGCTGCGCAGCGCCGCGATCAAGGGCGATGCGGCCGCGGCCTATGAAGTCGGCGTCCGCTTTGCCGAGGGCAAGGGCGTGACCGCCAATGTCGACGAAGCCGCCAAATGGTATGGCCGCGCGGCGCAGGCCGGCGTGGTGCCCGCGATGTTCCGGCTCGGCACCTTCTACGAGAAGGGCCTCAGCGTGAAGCGCGACTTCGATGTGGCGCGACGTTACTATGTGCAGGCCGCCGAGCGCGGCAACGCCAAGGCGATGCACAATCTCGCCGTGCTCGACGCCGATGGCGGCGGCAAGGGCGCCGACTACAAGAGCGCCGCGCAGTGGTTCCGCAAGGCGGCCGATCGCGGCGTTGCCGACAGCCAGGTCAATCTCGGCATCCTCTATGCACGCGGCATCGGTGTCGAACAGAACCTCGCCGAGTCCTTCAAGTGGTTCAGCCTCGCGGCCGCGCAGGGCGACGCCGACGCCGGCCACAAGCGCGACGATATTGCCAAGCGGCTCGACCCGCAGTCGCTGGCCGCAGCGAAGCTGGCGATCCAGACCTTCACCGCCGAGCCGCAGCCGAGCGATGCGGTCAACGTGCCGGCCCCCGCCGGCGGCTGGGACGGCGCTACCGCGCAGCCCGCCGCGGCGAAGCCGGTCAAGCAACCCTCGAAGCGGACCGCGGCACTCGCCGCTCCGGCTCGCTAGGTTCGAGACGGCTGCGGCGCCTTGACGGCGCCGCTGTCCTATACCTCCGGCCTTCCGCCGTGTAGACAGGCGCGCAGTTCCGCGCCATCGGCGCGCACGTTCCGGAGGGTCAGGCTTGTCCGTCGACGATCGCCAGGATGATGGAACGGGCCACCGTTCGTCGCCGACCGGTCCCCGCGTTGCGCCGCCGCGACAGGCGCCGTCTCCATTTGCCCGGCGCCCCTCGGCCCCGCCTCCGCCGACGCCCCAAGGGAACGCGGCATCGCCGCCCCGCGCGTTCCGGTTCTCGCTCTGGTCCATCATCATCTTCGTGCTGCTGTTGTCGAGCGTCGCCATCCAGGCTTACCGGGACCTGTCGACGCGGGGCGCCTGGGACTTCTGGCGCGAGACCTACATCGCGGCCAGCATGACGTCGGCCGTGATTCCCGACGTCGACATCGACGGATCGGGCCGCGGCCGGCGGGCGCTTGCGATCAGCGGCAAGATCGGCTCGGCCAGCGCGAGTTGGTTCCGCGACCGGCTCAGCGAGGCGCGTCTCGCACCAGGCGACGTCGTGCTGCTGTCGTCGCCGGGCGGCGCGCTGAACCAGGCCGCCATCATGGGCGAGGTCATCCGCACGCGCGGGCTGGTCACCGCGGTCGCCACCGCCGGCGCCTCGGGCAAGCTCCGCCCCGCGTCCTGCGCCAGCGCCTGCGTTCTGGTCTATGCCGGCGGCCAGACCCGCTATGGCATCGCGGGCTCGCGGCTCGGCGTGCATCGCTTCACGACGAGCACGCCCGTCAGCGATCCCCTCGCCGAGGCACAACGCATCCAGGGCATGGTGCTGGGCTACATGACCAAGATGGGTGTCTCTTCCGGGATCGTCGAGGCGATGTCGCAAACCTCGGATATCCGCTGGTTGAACCCGAAGGAAGCGCTCGCGCTGAACCTGATCACAAAGCCCGTCGATCGGCCGTGAGGCGGCACGAGCACCATTAATCTGAATTATCAACCACGTCCGCAGACGGCGGCCAAGTGCGGCGAAAAATGCCCCCGGGGAGCGGATTCTTTAGTCCCTCCCCCCGCCGATTTCAGTTATGCAAGAACGCGGCAATCGACCCGCGTTCGCCTGCGTCTTGCGCGCCGACCGGATTCGTTCAGCCGGAGAATGCCCGACCAGAACGACATCACGCCGTGATGCGGCCTTGCGCCGATCGCGCGGCGAACCGACAAGAAGCGACGCGCGTGCAGCTCTACCTCCCGATCGCCGACATTCCGGTCAATGTCTTTCTCATCCTGGCGATGGGCGCGGCGGTCGGATTCGTCTCCGGCATGTTCGGGATCGGCGGCGGCTTCCTGATGACGCCGCTGCTGATCTTCGTCGGCATCGCGCCCGCGGTCGCGGTCGCCTCCGTCGCCAGCCACATCGCGGCCTCCTCGTTCTCCGGTGCCATTTCCTATTGGCGCAGACGCGCGATCGACCCGCTGCTGGCGGCGGTGCTCCTGGTCGGAGGCACGCTCGGCACCACGCTCGGGGTATGGACCTTCACCTTCCTGCGCTCGCTCGGCCAGCTCGACCTGATGATCGCGCTGTCCTACGTCATCCTGCTGACGACGGTCGGCGGGCTGATGTTCTGGGAAGGCCTGCGCGCGATGCTGCGCGCCCGCGGCGGCCGCCCCGTCACCCTGCGCAAGCCCGGCAGCCATGGCTGGATCCATGGCCTGCCGCTGAAGCTGCGCTTCAAGCGCTCCAAGATCTACCTCTCCGTCATTCCGATCGTCGTGGTCGGGCTCGCGATCGGCTTCATCGGCGCGGTGATGGGGATCGGCGGCGGCTTCATCCTGGTGCCGCTGATGATCTATGTGCTGCGGGTGCCGACCTCGACCGTGATCGGCACCTCGATGGTGCTCACCCTCGTCACCATGGTGTTCGCGACCATGCTGCACGCCGTGACCAACCATCTGGTCGACGCCGTGCTGGCACTGATCCTGATGGTCGGCGGCGTCACCGGCGCGCAGTTCGGCGCTCGCGCCGGCCAGAAGATCCGCGGCGAGCATCTGCGCCTGCTGCTCGGCCTGCTCGTGCTCGCGGTCGGCATCCGCTTTGCGGTGGAGCTGGTGATCCGGCCTCAGGACCTGTTCAGCATTCGCGAAACCGGCGGAGCCCCGCCATGAGGCTGCGTACGGCGCTCGCGATCATCGGCCTCGCCGTCGCCAGCCTGGCGGCCGCGCCCGCTCATGCCGAGCGGCTGATCGCGTCGGTCTCCAACCACCGCGTCACGGTGACGCCGAACTATTCGGGCGGTGAGCTCGTGCTGTTCGGCTCGGTCGAGAAGGACGACAAGACGCCGTCAAACCGCACGAACTACGACCTCGTCGTCACGGTCTCCGGCCCGCGCGCCGACATGGTCACGCGGCGCAAGGAGCGCAAATTCGGCATCTGGATCAACACCGACTCGCGCCAGTTCCTGCAGGTGCCGGGCTATCTGGCGCTGTTCTCGAACCGCCCGTTCGACCAGATCGCCTCGCCCGAGGTGCAGCGGCGGCAGCAGCTCGGGCTCAACAACGTGCTGCTGATGCAAAGGGTCGGGCCCGACTATGCCGACGTGGTGCCGAACGACCCGTTCCGCAGCGCCTTCGTCCGGCTGCGCTCCGAGCACGGGCTGTACCGTGAGGCGACCTCGGCGGTGACCTTCCTGACCCCGACCCTGTTCCGCACCGGCATTCCGCTGCCCGCGGAGGTGCCGATCGGCACCTATAATGTCGAGATCAAGCTGTTTGCCGACGGCGCGCTGGTGACCAAGGCCGAGACCGCGTTCGAGATCGTCAAGGTCGGCTTCGAGCAATTCGTCGCCACCACCGCGCGGCAGAACGGCTTTGTCTACGGCCTGATCACCGCGTTCATGGCGCTGATGACCGGCTGGATGGCCTCGATCGTGTTCCGCAAGGATTGATTTAGCCAGCCCTGCTTTGCAACGCACCTTCGAACGCGTCGCCGAGGATCGCAAGGCCAAGGTCGATCTCGTCGTCGCTGATCGTCAGCGGCGGGGCGATCCGGAACACGCTGCCCATGCCCGGCAACTGAACGATGTTGGTGCTCAGTCCAAGCTGCATGCAGCGCTGGGAGACACGCGTTCCGAGCGCTTCATCAGGCTCCTTGCTGTAACGGTCGCGCACGATCTCGATGCCCTGCATCAGCCCCCTGCCGCGCACGTCACCGATGCATTCGAACCGGTTCTGAAGTGCGAGGAGCCCATCCCTCAGCCGCGCGCCCGCTATCCTGGCGCGCTCGACCAATCTGTCGCGAAGGATGATCTCGATGACCTTCAGCCCGACCGCGGCCGGCATCGGGTCCGACACGTGCGTCGTGTAGAACAGGAAACCACGTTCATGACACCGCTCTTCGATCTCGGCGGAGGTGATGACCGCAGCCAGAGGCAGGCCGGCACCGAGCGTCTTCGACAAGGTCAGGATGTCAGGCACGGCGCCGTCGCGCTCGAACGCGAACATGGCGCCGGTTCGGCCGAGGCCGGTCTGTGCTTCGTCGACGATCAGCAGCATGCCGCGTGCCCGGCACAGCTCTTTGAGCTCGGCAAGGTAGCCTTCAGGCAGGTCGATCAGCCCGCCGGAGCTGAGGATCGGCTCGGCGATCATGCAGGCGAGCGAGCCGGTCGATTGGCGATCGATCAGATCGAAGGCGTAGGCGAGCTCGGCCCGCCAATCGGCCGTGTTGCCGAAGCGCGGGCGATAGGGGTTCGGCGTCGGGATCGCGAGCGAGCCGACCGGCGCGGGACCATAGCCCTTGCGGCCAGCCGAATAGGTCGTTCCGGCCGCACCAGACGTCATTCCGTGCCAGGACTGTGCGAACGCGACGGTCTCGAATCCGCCGGTGGCGAGCTTGGCCATCTTGATCGCCGCTTCGTTCGCCTCGCCGCCGGTGCTGAGCAGCATGACGCGATCAAGCCCCGGCGGCAGCAGGCCCGCGAGCTGTTCGGCCAGCGCGACGACCGGGCGCGTCAGCATGCCACTGAAGAGATGGTCGAGCCGTTCGGCATGCTCGCTGATGGTCTGGACGATTTCCGGGTGACCGTGACCGAGCACGGCGCTCATCTGCCCGGACGTGAAATCCAGGATGGCCCGGCCATCGGCGTCATAGACGAAGGATCCGGAGGCGCGCTCGATGATGACGGGAGCGAACGTCCCGCCATAGCGAATGAGGTGCCGCCGCGCGCGATCCCAAAAGGACTTGTCGTCATTCCCGGCCATGCCCGCTCCTTGCTGCTCGGTCGCAGCGATCAAAGAACCCTCACACCGCATCTTATGCGCGCGCGAGGGCAATGACATTGCGATTTGAGATGCATTTCATCCCTTCTTCTGCAATCAATTGCGCAAAAGATGGAAAATGCGAAAGAAATGGGAACCGCGATCGTGATTGACGAGATCGACCGAAAAATCCTCGACGTGCTGCAGGTCGAGGGGCGCATCACGAATCTCGAGTTGGCCGAACGGATCGGTCTCTCGTCTGCCCCCTGCATGCGACGCGTCCGCACCCTCGAAGAGGCCGGCGTCATCAATTCCTATGTGGCGCTGGTCGACCCAATACGGGTTGGACTCGGGTTCGACGTGATCGTCGAGGTCCGTCTCAAGCAACAGAACAGGGAATCCTTCGCGCGCTTCGAGAGGAAGGTGATCGACCTTCCGGAGGTCGTCGAATGTTGCATGATTGCCGGCGATTGGGATTACTCGCTACGGATCGTGTCCTCCGACCTGGCGCGCTATCAATCCTTCATCCTCGACCGCCTCATGCATCCGGACACCGACATCGCGAGCTACCGCACGACGATCATCCTGCGAAAGGTCAAATCGACGACCAAGATTGATAGCTCGCTGTTCGGCGAGGGTTGAGCAGTTCGAACAAGCTACAGCAGGAAGCCGATCCCCATCGCGATCACGCTGAGCGCCATCGCGCCGGTCGAGAGCCAGCCGAGCCAGGACAGCCAGCCGCCGACCACAAAGCGGTCCATGACGTCCCGACGGCGGGCCATGAACATCAGCAGCACCATCACGGGCACCGCGAGCACGCCGTTGACGACCGCGCTCCAGTACAACGCCGCGATCGGATCGATCGGCGTGAAGTTGAGCGCGATGCCGATGCCGCCCGACAGCGCCAGCACCGAATAGAACGCGATCGCCTCCTTCGGCCTGCGCGTCAGCCCAACGGGCCATCGCCGGCCCTCGCTGACCGCATAGGCCGTTGCACCCGCGAGCACCGGGATCGCCAATAGGCCGGTGCCGACGATGCCGAGCGCGAAGATCACCTCGGCAAAAGGCCCGGCGATCGGGCGCAGCGCCTCGGCGGCCTGCGCCGAGGTCTGGATGTCGGTCTTGCCGGTGGCATGCAGCGATGCGGCGGCGGTGACGATGATCGACAATGCGATCAGGTTCGAGAATGCCATGCCGGTGATGGTGTCGGCACGGATGCGCGAGAATTCGCGCCGGGCGCCGTAATGCCGCTCGATCAGCGGATGCTTGGTGACATCGACCCGCTGCTCCTCCGCCTCCTGCGAGGCCTGCCAGAAGAACAGATAGGGCGAGATCGTGGTGCCTAGGATCGCAACGATGGTCGTGAAATAGTCGGCGCTCCAGCTGATGCGCGGCAGCAGCACGCCGGCCAGGGCCTCCATCCACGACACCTTGGCAAAGGCGAGCGCCGCGACATAGGCGAACAGGCTGAGCGTCAGCCATTTCAGGATAGCGACGTAGCGCCGGTAGTTCATGAAGATCTGCGCGGCCACCGAGGTCACGCCGAACAGCACTACATAGAGAATGGCCGGACCGCCGATCAGAAGCTTTGCCGCATCGGCCATGGCCGAGAGGTCGGCCGCGATGTTGATGGTGTTGGCAATCGACAGCAGCGTCACCACGACGGCGAGGAGCCAGCCTGGATAATGCCTGCATACATTGCCCGCGATGCCGTGCCCGGTGACGCGGCCGACCCGCGCCGAGATCTCCTGGATCGCGCTCATCAGCGGAAACGTCAGCAGCATGGTCCAGCCAATGCCGTAGCCGAGTTGCGCGCCGGCCTGGCTGTAGGTGCCGATCCCCGAAGGGTCGTCGTCGGATGCGCCGGTGATCAGGCCGGGGCCGAGCGTCTTCAGGACACGGTTGAAACTGAACGGCTGGCGCCGGGGCTTCGCCGCCGGCGCATCGTCATGTTTGTCGTGTGGTGAGATTGTCCCTTGCCGCGTCATGTCCGGTTCCAGCCGTCTGACAACGAGCCGAATACCGGCAAGTTCCTGAGGCGAAACCTACGGCTCGATGACCGTGGCGACGCCGGGTTCGAGGATCCGCAGACGGCGGCCGAAGCCGAGCGTATCGAAGCTCGCGCGCAAGTCGCTCGCGCTCTGCCGGAAATGCGCCCAGCCGTCGGTATGAACCGGCACGATCACCGCGTCCGCAAAGGCGCGCGCGGTTTCGATCGCGTCATTGGTGTCCATGGTGAGATGGAAGGGGCCGCGGGTTTGCGCCGCGCCGGCGAACGGCAGCACCACGCCGCAGTCGAAGCGCCGCGCGACCTCGGCGACCCCGTCGAACCAGGTGGTGTCGCCGCTGACATAGACCGGACGACCGGGCTTCGCCGGCTCGACCACGAAACCGATGACGTCGCCGGACAATGGCTCGATCCCGGCCGGTCCGTGCCGCGCCGGCGTCGCGGTGATGGTGAGCGTCCGGCCGCCCTTCCGCAACTCGGTCGTGGCCCAGGGCGCAAAGCCCTCGGCGTTGCCGCCGAGCCGCTTGGCGCCGGCCTCCGTCGTCAGCACGCGCTTCGCGCTTTTAAGGAAATCCCGGCCGGAATGGTCGAGATTGTCGGAATGCTGGTCATGGCTCAGCAGCACCGCATCGATCGCGCCGACGTCCCGCGCGCCGAGCGCGGGACCCGTCAATTTCTCCAGTTTCACATGCGGCAGTTGATACTCGCCGGGCGCATCGAAGGTCGGATCGGTGAGCAGGCGGAACCCGTCGATCTCGATCAGGGCGGTGGGACCTCCGATCAGCGTGATGGTGATGCTCACGTCACACTCCTGTTGGCCGCGGCGGCCGCCGGGCGGGTCACCAGGTAAATGCCGAGCGCGACCGGAACGATCCCGAGCAGGTCGCGAAATTCGACATGCTCGCCGAGCACGAGATAGGCGAACAGCATGCCGAGCGGCGGCATCAGGAAGTGATAGGCGCTTGCGGCGGTCGCGCCACACACTTTCAGGAGATGAAACCAGAGCAGATAGGCAAGGATCGAGCCGCCGAGCACGAGGTAAGTGAAGGCGCCGGCGAGACGCATGCTGGGCACGATGTCGCCAAAGCTGGAGAGCGTGAAGGCGAACGGCATCACCGCAAGGCCGCCGGCGATGTTCTGGATGCCGTTGCCGATCCACAGGCTGCCCTTCGGCGCCAGCAGCTTGAACAGCACGGTGCCGGCGACGATCGAGGCCAGCGAGGCCAGCGTGAACAGGATGCCGTGCGGGCTGTCCGATCCGACCGACATGCGATGCCAGACGATGAAGGCGACGCCGACGATGCCGAGCACGAGACCGATCACCTTGCGCAAGGTCATGCTCTCGCCGAGGAACAGCGCCGCCAGCATGGCGGTGAACACCGGATTGGCCGAGACGATCAGCGCGCCAAGCCCGGCCGAGACGGTCTTCAGGCCGGTATAGCCGAGGCCGAGATAAAGCGCGTTGTTGGCGACGCCGAGCACGGCAAACACCGCCGCATCGCGCCAGGTGAGATCCCATTGGTCGCGGCGCAGCCAGGAGATGGCGAGGATCAGAACCCCGGCGAGCGAAAACCGCGCGGCGAGCAGGATCAGCGGCGGGCAATCGGTGACGCCGATCTTGCCGGCCACGAAGGCGTAGCTCCAGAGCAGGCAGAACAGGGCGATCAGCAGCGGCAGGGTGTTGAAGCGGGCGCGCGGGGCGGCCATCGAGGTTGCGGCGGACATGGGCGAATTCTCCTTCAGCCATGATCTAGGCCAGCGCCTTGATATTTGGAAATTAAATGGTAGACTGGCGTGCAGTGGATTTATGAATGGAGGCTGCGATGCTCGACCTGGAGCTGTTGCGCAGTTTCGTCTCGGTGGTCGATGCCGGCGGCTTCACCCGCGCCGGAGAGCGTGTCCACCGCACGCAGTCGACGGTGAGCCAGCAGATCAAGCGCCTGGAGGAGGATGTCGGCCAGCCGCTGCTGATCCGTAGCGGCAAGGACGTCACCCCGACGGAAGCCGGCGAGCGGCTATTGAGCTATGCGCGGCGGCTATTGTCGCTCGCCGAAGAGGCCCGTGACGTGCTGTCGCGGCCCGGCAGCGAAGGCGCGATCCGGATCGGCATCACCGAGGATTTTGCCGCCTACCGGCTGACAAAGCTGCTCGCGACCTTCGCGCGCAGCCATCCGAACTTGCGGCTCGATGTGCGCTCCGGCCAGAGCTTGTTCCTGTACCGCGATCTCGAACGCGGCGATCTCGATCTCGCGCTGATCAAGCGCGCCGCCAATGAGAAGGGCGGCATCGCGGTCTGGCCTGAACGCGTGCACTGGGTCACCAGCAAGGGCCACCCACGCGATACGACGGCCGGCTCGGTTCCGCTGATCGGTTTCGCCTCGGGCTGTCTCTACCGCGCCCGCGCCATCCATGCGCTGGAGAGCGCCGGCCGCAACTGGCACATGGCCTACACCTCCTCGAGCCTCGCCGGCATCCAGGCCGCGGTCGCCGCGGGCCTCGGGCTCAGCATTTTGTCTGAAATGTCGATCCAGGCGGAGCATCGCGTGCTGACCGCAAAGGACGGCTTTGCACCGATCGACCGCACCGAGGTCGCCCTCCTCGCCGCCCCCGAAGCCAGCCCGGCGACACTGCGGCTGGCCGACAGGCTCGCGGAGTATTGCGAAAGCGTGCAGGCGAAGGCCGCGTGAAGCAAAGGCTGCGCCGCTACTCCGCTGTCGTCCCTGCGAAAGCAGGGGACCCATAACCACAGGGCTGTGTTGCTGAAGCAAGCTGTGCCCCCATCGTCGCGCAACAACGATCATCGGTGGTTATGGGTCCCGGGTCGCGCTTCGCTTGCGCGGGACGACACTGACTGTGTGGCGCGGCAGGCGAAGGCAGTGTGAGGTTGCGCCAACGCTCTTGATCCCGTCATCCTGAGGTGCGCGCCCTTGCGCGCCTCGAAGGATGCACGGCCACCAGCCGGGCCGTACATCCTTCGAGGCTCGCTCCGCTCGCACCTCCAGCGACAAAGGCGAAGCCTTTGCGCGGGGATGACGGTGATAACAATGCGCCGATCGCTAATAACACCGTGACGCGACGAACGCGTGGACGCGGTTGTCGCCGAGCACATGGGCCATGAAGCCGGGCGATCCGAAAATCCGCGTGAACGCGGCGTCGCGGATGCTCAAGCCACCGGTGTAGGCGCCGAACGCCGGCATCACCGCGCGCTCGCCGTCACAGGCGAAGCAGCGGCGCTCGATCGAGCGGCCGCGGGTCGGCACCCGCGCCTTGGGATGCAGATGGCCGGCGATCTCGCCGCTCGCACCCGTCGGCTCATGGCGGAACGCGATCGGCCCGATCGCGACCTCGGTCGCGACCACGCCGCCGAGATCGGACGGCAGCGCCGGATCGTGGTTGCCCGAGATCCAGATCCAGTTGCGCCGCAGCTGCAAGGCCGCGAGCGCCTCGCGGTCCGGATCCGACAGCCGCGCATGCGCATCGCGATCGTGAAAGCTGTCGCCGAGCGCGATCACCTGCCGTGGATCGTGCCGCGCAATCACCGCAGCGAGCCGGCTGAGCGTCGCCACCGTGTCATAGGGCGGCAGTAGCACGCCGCGGCTGGCGAAGCTTGAGCCCTTTTCCAGATGCAGGTCGGACACCACCAGCAGGCTCTGCGCTTCCCAAAACAGTGCGCCGGAGAAATCGGCCACGAATCCGACATCCGCCACCGTGACCCTCGAAACGCGCATGTCGTCACCGTCTCGCAAAGCTAGCGCGCTTGCCGTCACGTCCTGTTCCCCACAGTGCCAGTATTACGTCGTCGCCTCCCGCACGAGTTCCTCGGCCGCCTCGGCCAGGAGCTCGTCGGATGCTTCGCCATAAACTGACTCGCGGCCGATTTCCAGCAGCGCGGGGACGGCAAGCGGAGAAACGTGGTCGAGATCCTGGTGGGTGATTCGGCCATGGATGCGCGAAAGCATGTCACTCAGACGGCGGAGATCGAGCAATCCCGTGGCGGCATCGCCGCGCGCGGCGCGCAGCAGCACGTGATCGGCCTGATGTTTTCGCAAAACGTCATAGATCAGGTCGGTCGAGAACAGCACCTGGCGGCGCGACTTCTCCTCGTCGGTGAAGCGGCGCGCGATCAGCCCGGAGATGATGGCGCAGTTGCGGAAGGTCCGCTTCATCAGCGCGGATTCCGCAAGCCATGCTTCGAGGTCGTCGCCGAGCATGTCGGGATCGAACAGCGCGTTGAGATCGAGCTTGCCGTGCCGGATCATGAAGGAGAGATCGCCGACGCCCCAGACCGCAAGCGCATACTCGTTGGCGACGAAGCCGAGCGGACGGGCACGGGCGCGCTCCAGCCGGCGCGTCAGCAGCATGCCGAGCGTCTGATGCGCGAGCCGACCCTCGAAGGGATAGCAGACCAGGTAATGGCTGCCGCCGCGCGGAAAGGTTTCCACCAGCAGCTCGCGCACCGCAGGCACCCGTGAGAATTTCCGCTGCAGCGACAGCCAGTCATGCACCTGGTCCGGCAGCGCGTTCCAGGCCCGGCTGTTGTCAAGCAGCTTGCGGACCCGTTCGGCGAGATAGGTCGAGAGCGGGAACTTGCCGCCCATATAGGACGGCACTTTTGCATCCTTATCATTGGCGCGGGAGACATAGACCTGGTCTTCAACCAAGGCCTCGTAGCGCACCACCTCGCCGCCAAAGACAAAAGTGTCGCCGGGCACGAGGCCTTCGATGAAGACCTCCTCGATCTCGCCGAGCATCCGGCCGCCGCGGGCGATCGCGCCGGTCGATCCGCCGCTTTTCCCTTGGCCGCCGGCGCGCGAGCGCACCAGCCGCACCTTCAGCATGGTCTCCTCGACGATGGTGCCGACGTTGAGGCGATAGCTCTGCCGCACCTTGGGATTGGTGACGCGCCAGCGGCCCTGCTTGTCCTGCTTGATGCGCGCGAAGCGCTCATAGGTCTTCAGCGCGTAGCCGCCGGTGGCGACGAAATCGACGACATCGTCGAAATCGGTGCGTGCGAGCGATGCATAGGGCGCCGCGGTCCTGACCTCATCATAGAGTTCATCGGACAGGAACGGCTTGCCGCAGGCGCAGCCGAGCACGTGCTGGGCCAGCACGTCGAGCGCGCCGGAGCGCAGCGGCGGCGTGTCCTGCGCATTCTCGGCGATCGCATCGATCGCGACACGGCATTCCAGCACCTCGAAGCGGTTGGCCGGCACCAGCACGGCGCGCGAGGCCTCGTCGAAGCGGTGGTTGGCGCGACCGATCCGCTGCATCAGCCGCGACGAACCTTTCGGCGCGCCGATATTGATGACGAGATCGACATCGCCCCAGTCGACGCCGAGATCGAGCGAGGAGGTGCAGACCACGCCGCGCAGTTTTCCCGCGGCCATCGCGTCCTCGACCTTGCGGCGCTGCGCGACGTCGAGCGAGCCGTGATGCAGCGCGATCGCCAGCCCGTCGTCATTCATGCGCCAGAGATCCTGGAACAGCATCTCGGCCTGGCTGCGGGTGTTGACGAACACCAGCGTGGTCTTGTTGCGCTTGATCAGCTCGTAGACCTCGGGCAGCGCATGGCGCGCGCTGTGGCCGGACCACGGCAGCCGCTCCCTGGTGTCGAGCATCTCGACCACCGGCGGCGCGGCGCCGCCGGCGGTGACGACGTCGGCGGACGCATTCTCGCCACCCGGCTGCGGCACCAGGAAACGCGCGAGCTGCTCCGGCTCGGCGACCGTCGCCGAGAGGCCAATGGCACGTATCTGCGGCGCGATGGTCCAGAGCCGCGCAAGTCCGAGCGACAGCAGATCACCGCGCTTGGAGGTGACGAGCGCATGCAGCTCGTCGAGCACGATGCGCTTCAGCGAGGAAAACAGATAGGGCGCGTCGTCGGACGCGAGCAGCAGCGCCAGCTGCTCCGGCGTGGTGAGTAGAATATCCGGCGGATAGCGCCGCTGCCGCTGCCGCCGCGACACCGGCGTGTCGCCGGTGCGGGTCTCGATCCTGATCGGCAGCCCCATCTCGGCGACCGGCGTCTCCAGATTGCGCGCGATATCGACCGCGAGCGCTTTCAACGGCGAGATGTAGAGCGTGTGCAGCCCGCCGCTGCGGCGAACGGAGCGACCGGTGGAGATGAGATTCGGACGCGATCTCGCCGACGCTGCTGCCTCTCCGCTTGCGAGCTCGTCAGGTTCCCTCCCCCTGAAAGGGGGAGGGTTGGGGTGGGGGTCAGCCGCTTGCTCAGTGCCCGCGGCTGACCCCCACCCGTCGCGCCCGGCCGCGCTAGCGCGCGCCTGTTCGCGCCGACCTCCCCCTTTCAGGGGGAGGTGAGAATCCTGGGGACCATGTGTTTCACCCGATAACTCCACCAGCGTCGGCAAGAACCCCGCCAGCGTCTTGCCCGCTCCCGTGGGCGCGATCAGCAGCGCCGAGCGTTCCTCCCGCGCTTTCGCCAGCAGCGCGAGCTGATGCTCGCGCGGCGACCAGCCGCGTGAGGCGAACCAGTCGCGAAACCGGCGCGGCAGGAGATCGGCCGTTTCCGACGGCGGAACGGAAAAGAGATCGAGCGTCGACACGCCCAAGAGGTAGGTGGTTCAGGCGGTTTCGTCGAGGGCGGACGGAAATGGCGGCAGGTGGCAAGGGGCCGGCGACAGGACGCTTCGACTCCCTCTCCCCGTTCTTCACGGGGAGAGGGTTGGGGTGAGGGGCTGCTTCCGCGAGCGGCGAGTGCCGTGAGACCTGTACCCCCTCACCCGGATCGCATCTCACGATGCGACATAGCCGAAGCTCTGCTTCGGCGTTCTTGAGGACGGCCGCCGTAGGCGGCCTATGCCTCTCCCCGCAAGCGGGGCGAGGTTAAGCAACAGCGTGCCCCGCACCTACTCCGTCATCGGCTCGCCGGAGAGGTCCCAATCCTTGCCGTTGAAGATCGAGACATAGAGCGTCTTCATCGGCGTGTAGTCGTCGGGCGTATAGCTGTAATTGATGCCATCAAGGAAATAGGGCGAGTGGAAACCGGCCAGCGTGGTGGCGTGCTTCAGCACGTTGGCGCGGGTCAGGTCGTCGCCGCAGCGGCGCAGGATTTCGCCCATCGTCGCCGCCTGCCCGTAGCCGGCGAAAGCGATGGTGTTATCGGGGTCGATGTTCGGCAGGTACTTCTTGCGCAGCTCCTCGAACGCGACCACGTCCGGATCCTTCTCGTAGCGCGGCACGCCGACTTCCTTGTTGTAGCGGATCGCGACGATGTCCTTGGCGTTATCGAGGCCCGCGGCGCTCAGGATCGAGCGACCGGTCGAGCCCGCCGACAGCAATTGCAGCGGCTTCCAGCCGAGCTCGGTCACCTTGCGGATCGACTGCGACGTCGCCTTGCCGGTGGTGATGTTGTAGAAGACGTCGGCGCCCGACTTCGAGAGATTGATGAGCTGCGAATCGACCGTCGGATCGGTGAGATCATAGGTCTGCTCCATGATCACCTGTGCCTTGCCGCCGGCATCGGCCAGCACCTTCTTGAACGGCCCCAGGAAGTCGCGGCCGAAATCATCGTTCTGGTAGAGGATGCCGACCTTGGCGTTCGGCTTCACGCTGACGACGTGCTTGGCGAGGATGCGCGCCTCAGTCGGATAGAGCGGCAGGCCCGCCATGGTCCATTTGAAATTCTTCGGGTCGTTCCACTTCGAGGCGCCGGTGTTCAACAGCAGTTGGGGAACGCCCTTGGAATTGAGGTATTTGTGCACGGAGGTCTGCGGCGCGGTGCCGAGCGAACCATAGAGCGCCAGCACCTCCTCCTGCTCGACCAGGCGGCGGGTCGCCTCGACGCATTTCGGCGCGCTGTAGGCATCGTCCATGGTGAGGAATTTCACCTTGCGGCCGTTGATGCCGCCCTTGTCGTTCAGCATCTGGAAATAGGCTTCGCCGACGCGGCCCAGCACACCATAGAGCGAGCCGGGTCCGGAATGCGGCACGGTCTGGCCGAGCTTGATCTCGGTGTCGCTCGCACCCGGATCGTACTTCTTGTCGGCGGCCCGGACGAAGGGCGCAGGCAGCACGGACGCGGCGATCACAGACAATGCAGTGGCGCCGAACTCGCGCCGTGTATGCTTTTTCATTATTTCTCTCCCTGAGGCGAAAAGCTCTCGCATTCCGCCTTGCGCCGGGCAAGCGCGAAGTCACAGCTTTGCGGCGCAATGCCGCGTCACGGCAAATGCGTAGCGTGTAGACTCAAGTTGAGTGCGGGGCTGCCTCTTCCATTCTCCCCTTGTGGGAGAAGGTGGCTCGCATCGAAGATGCGAGCCGGATGAGGGGTCTCTATCCGCGGAGAAAAACCCCTCACCCGGCTTCGATGCGACCGCATCGAATCCACCCTCTCCCACAAGGGGAGAGGGTGCGTCACGGCTTCACGGCCACGGCGACGAGTCCGGGTGCCGGGATATTGTCTTCATTGCGCGCCGAGAGATCGTCGAGCAGGGCCAGCGTCAGCCCCGCGGCAGCGACGGAGCCGCGCACGTAAGCTGCACTGTGGGCGTAGCGCAGTCCCTCACCGATGATGACGTCTTCGCCGTCATGGGTCTCGGTCGTGAAGGCGAGCACGCCGCCCGGCACCAGCACACGGCTGGCCTCGGCGAGCACCGGCGCAAGATCGGCGACATAGACCATTGCATCCGCGGCCAGGATCAATTCGGCGCTGGCCTCGCGCCTGGCCGAAATGGCCTTCAACATGTCGTCGACCTCGAGCTCGGCATAGAGGCCGGTGGCGCGCGCCTTGTCGATCATGCGCGGCGACAGATCGATGCCGATGAAGCGATCGACATGCCGCGCGAACGCACCGGCCGCCAGCCCGGTGCCGCAGCCGAGATCGATCGCACGCTTGAAGAAGGCCGGCTGCTTTGCGCCCGCACGTACCGACAGCACGGCCTTGAACAGCAGCGCCGGGCCGCGATAGCCGAGATCGCCGACCAGCGCGGCCTCGAAGCGTGGCGCATATTGATCGAACAGCGTCTGCACATAGCCGGGCGGCATCGCGCTGACGGCCTCGACGCCGAGCTGCATCAGATGCAGGCCCGCGCCATGACGGTCCTCGCGATCGGCGTCACGCGCGGCACGGAAGGCTGCGATCGCGGCCTCGTGCTGGCCGAGTTCGAGACGGATCTTGCCCAGCGTGAACCAGGCGGACGGGAAATTCGGCACGAGCTCGATCGCCTGTTCGAGCAGCTCGGCGGCAGCCGGCAGATCGCCCTTCAATTGCAGGTCGCGCGCGAACTCGTAGCGGCGGTCGGCGACGAGGTCGCCGGAGGACAGAAACAGGCGGGGGGCCATTCGCTTTAAGGAACCAATCTCGGCCAGGTCCGGCCATCCATCAAAGCACGGACTTTTTCCGGAGATGGATGCACGGGTCAAGCCCGCGGATCCGGCTAAACATCGCGGATCGAGCGACTATATAGGGACGATGCGCCCGCAAGACATCCTGATGCCCGTCCCGGCCGGGCTTTGCTGCAAGCCCGGCGGCTTCCACATCGATCCTGTCAGGCCGGTCGAGCGGGCACTGATCACCCACGGCCATTCCGACCATGCGCGGGCGGGCCATGGCGCTGTGCTCGCGACCCAGGAAACGCTCGACATGATGCGGCTGCGCTATGGCGAGAACTTCGCTGGCTCTGTGCAGGCGATCGCCTATGGCGAGGAGATCAGGCTCGGCGACGTCACGGTGACGTTTCATCCCGCCGGCCATGTGCTGGGCTCCGCCCAGATATCGGTCACCTGCAAGGACACCCGCATCGTCGCCTCCGGCGACTACAAGGATGCGCGCGATCCGACATGCGCGCCGTTCGAGCTGGTGCCCTGCGACGTCTTCATATCAGAGGCGACGTTTGGATTGCCGGTGTTCCGCCATGGCGATGCCGCCGGCGAAGTGAACAAGCTGCTGGCGTCGGTCAAATTGTTTCCGGAGCGCGCGCATCTCGTCGGCGCCTACTCGCTCGGCAAGGCGCAGCGCGTGATCGCGCTGCTGCGCGAGGCCGGCTACGACGCCCCGATCTATCTGCACGGCGCGATGGAGAAGATCACCTATTATTACCAGGAGCGCGGCATTCCGCTCGGCGAGCTCCGCCCCGCGCGCGGCATGAAGAAAGCCGAGCTTGCCGGCACCATTACGCTGGCGCCGCCGAGCGCGACATCCGATGTCTGGACGCGTCGCTTCCCCGATCCGGTCACCGCATTCGCCTCGGGCTGGATGCGCGTGCGCGCGCGGGCCCGGCAGGGCGGTGTCGAGCTGCCGCTGGTGATATCAGATCATGCCGATTGGGATGGCCTGACGGCGACGATCGCGGCGACCGGCGCCGGCGAGATCTGGGTCACCCACGGCCAGGAAGATGCGCTGGTGCATTGGTGCAAGACCAAAGGCCTTGCCGCGCGGCCGCTCGATCTGGTCGGCTATGGCGACGAGGACGAAGGCGAAACGGCCGCACTGACCGGCGAAGCCCAGCCCGCCGGCGAGGCCCAGCCCGTCGGCGAGACCAAGAAGCCATGAACCGCTTTGCCGAGCTGCTCGACCGCCTCGCCTACGAGCCCGGCCGCAACAACAAGATCAAGCTGCTGGTCGCCTATTTCCGCGAGACCGAGGACCCCGACCGCGGCTACGCGCTGGCGGCGCTGACCGGCGCGCTGTCGTTCAAGCACGCCAAGCCGGGCTTGATCCGCGACCTGATCACCGAACGCGCCGATCCGGTGCTGTTCGGCTATTCCTATGATTACGTCGGCGACCTCTCGGAGACGGTCGCGCTGATGTGGCCGAAGGCGACTGGTGCATCTCGCAACGAGTCTTTGCTGGGCCACCCCTCTCCCCAACCCTCCCCCGCAAGGGGGGAGGGAGCCCAACCGTCGTGCTCAACTCACAGCGATAACGAGGTGACTGACTTGGGTGAGGAACGCACCAGTGGATGGGTTCCCTCCCCCCTTGCGGGGGAGGGTGAGGGAGAGGGGTACCGCGAGCGAGACGTCAGCGATGATCTGCTCTCGCGCAACGATCGCGACCTCCGCACCCACAACAACCCGCCTCCTCCCACCCTCACTGACGTCGTCACCACGTTGCGCACGCTCGGCAAGGCCGAGCTGCCGGCGCAGCTGGCGCGCTGGCTGGACGAGCTCGACGAGACCGGGCGCTGGGCGCTCTTGAAGCTCGTCACCGGCGCGATGCGAATCGGGATCTCGGCGCGGCTGGCGAAGACCGCGGCGGCGGCGCTCGGCGACAAAGACGCGCACGAGATCGAGCTGATGTGGCCGGGCCTGTCGCCGCCCTATCTCGACCTGTTCGCCTGGCTCGAGGGCCGCGGCGACAAACCGGTCAACCGCGACCCTGCGCCGTTCCGCCCGGTGATGCTGGCGCATGCGATCGAGGATAGCGATTTCGCCAATCTCGACGCCGCCGACTTCAGCGCGGAATGGAAATGGGACGGCATCCGGGTGCAGGCGGTGTCCGGCCGCGATGCGCGCGGCCACGTCCAGGCGCGGCTCTATTCGCGCACCGGCGAGGATATCACCGGCAGCTTTCCGGATCTCGTGCCGTCGCTGCATCTGCCCGGCGCGATCGACGGCGAGTTGCTGGTGCTGCGCGACGGCCGCGTGCAGACCTTCAACGTGTTGCAGCAGCGGCTGAACCGCAAGGTCGTTTCGCCGAAGCTGATCAAGGAATTTCCGATCCACCTGCGCGCCTACGACCTGCTCGGCGACGACGAGAACGATTTGCGCGAGCTGCCCTTCACCGAACGCCGCGCGCATCTCGAAGCCTTCGTCGCCAAGCTGAATGATCCGCGCATCGATCTGTCGCCAACCGTCCCGTTCGCGAGCTGGGAAGAGCTGGCCGCGGCGCGCGCCGATCCCAAGAGTGCGGGCGCCGGCGACGATGCCGACGCGGTAGAAGGCGTGATGCTGAAGCGGCGCGACGCGCCTTATCTGCCCGGACGGCCGAAAGGACCGTGGTGGAAGTGGAAGCGCGATCCGCACATCATCGACGCCGTGCTGATGTATGCCCAGCGCGGCCACGGCAAGCGCTCGTCCTATTACTCCGACTATACGTTCGGCGTCTGGACCCGCGGCGATGCCGGCGACGAGCTGGTGCCGGTCGGCAAGGCCTATTTCGGCTTCACCGACGAGGAGCTGTTGCAGATCGACCGCTTCGTCCGCCGCAACACCACCGAGAAGTTCGGCCCGGTACGCCATGTCGTGCACGAGCCGGATCAGGGGCTGGTGCTGGAGGTCGCGTTCGAGGGCTTGCAGCGCTCGCCGCGTCACAAATCCGGCGTCGCGATGCGCTTCCCTCGGATCAGCCGCCTGCGCTGGGACAAGCCGCCGCGCGAAGCCGACCGGCTGGAGACGCTTGAACGGATGTTAATCTCCATGACAGGAAGTTAAATCCGAAGCGCGCATGGCAGCCATTGATCGCGGTGCGCGGGTTTCCCATGTGCACCGCCGTGACCTATAATGCGGGCGATTCCGCGGGAGACAGCAATGCCAGACAATATCCGGGACTTGCCGGCCGGCCGGAGTGACGGCCTGTACCGCTTTCTCGGCGGATCGCCGCTCTCCGCGGCGTTCCGGTTGATTCTGCTGTCGATTCTGGTCGGTGTCGTGCTCGCCGCGATCGGCCTCGATCCATGGAACATCCTCTACAGCATCCGCCGGCTGTTCCAGAGCATCTGGGATTTCGGCTTCGACGCGATCAACTGGGCCTGGCGCTACTTCCTGCTCGGCGCTGTCATCGTGATTCCGATCTGGCTGTTGTCGCGGCTGTTCGGCGCGCCGCGCGGCCGCTGATCCCAGGGAGAGTGCACAGCCGATGCAATTGCGATTTGTCGGCTGCGGCGATGCATTCGGCTCCGGCGGCCGCTTCAACACCTGTTTCCACGTCAGCGGCGCGCGCAGCAATTTTCTGATCGATTGCGGCGCCTCGTCGCTTCCGGCGATGAAGCGGCTCGAGATCGACGGCGACGCGATCGACCTGATCCTGATCACACATTTCCACGGCGATCATTTTGCCGGCCTGCCGTTCTTCCTGCTCGACGCGCAGTTCTCCCGCCGCACCCGGCCGCTGGTGATCGCCGGGCCGCAAGGCATCGAAACGAAACTGCCTGCGGTGATGGAGGTGATGTTCGAGCATTCCTCCAAAACCAGGCAACGCTTCGATCTGTCCGTCGTCACGCTCGCGCCGCGCGAAACGCGCAGCTTCGGCGAGGTGATCGTGACGCCCTACCCTGTCGTGCATGGCGAATCCGGCGGGCCGTTCCTCGCCTACCGCGTCGGGGCGGAAGGCCGCATCATCAGCTACAGCGCCGACACCGAATGGACCGACGCGCTGATCCCGGCGGCGCAGGACGCCGACCTCTTCATCGCCGAAGCCTACATGTACGACAAAATGGTCAAGAACCATCTCAGCCTGAAGACGCTGGAAGCGCATTTGCCCGCCATCAACGCCAAGCGCGTGGTGCTGACCCATATGAGCGACGACATGCTCGGCCGCATCGACGACCTGCCCTACACGGCGGCGAGCGACGGCATGGTCGTGGTGCTCTGAGCATGCAATGCCTTGCCCGCTGCCCCTCCGCCATCGCATTGCTCTGAGAACAATTCCGGCATGGTCGCGCGACGGATGTCGCGATAGAAACGGATATTCCTTGCAATTGTAGCCATGCACGCACCCATCCACCCGAAGATCACGACGCGTCAGGTGTTCGCCATCGCCGGCCCCGCGATGGTCGCCAACCTGACCACGCCGCTGATCGGCATCGTCTCGACCACCGCGATCGGCCGGCTCGACGACGCCGCGCTGCTCGGCGGGGTGGCGATGGCCTCGGTGATCTTCGACTGCCTGTTCTGGCTGTTCGCCTTCCTGCGCATGAGCACGCTGGCCTTCACCGCGCAGGCGCAAGGCGCCGGCGAGATCAAGGAATATGCCGCGATCCTGGTGCGCGGCTTCATCGTCGCCGGCCTGATCGGCGCGGCGCTGATCGCGCTGCAGTTGCCGCTCGCGGCGGTCACGTTCCAGCTGATGGGCGGCAGCGAGGGCGTCACGCGCGCGGCCAAGAGCTATTTCATGATCCGGATCTGGTCGGCGCCGCTGGCGCTCGCCAATTACGTCATCCTAGGCTGGCTGGTCGGCCAGGCCCGCGCCAATCTGGCGCTGGCGCTGCAGATCGTGATCAATTTGATCAACATGGCCGCGACCGTGCTGCTGGTGCAGGTCTACGGCGCCGGCATCGCCGGTGCCGCGATCGCCGCCGTGCTCGCCGAGACGGCCGGTTTCGCCGTCGGCATCGTCGTGGCGTGGCGGATCTCGCAAAGCGGCTTTGCCGTGCCTGCGGCCACGCTGTTCGACCGCGCCAAGCTGATGCGCATGCTGGCGGTCAATCGCGACATCATGGTCCGCACCGCGGCGCTGATCGTCGTGTTCTTGTTTTTCACGGCCAAGGGCGCGCGCGAAGGCGACGTGACGCTGGCGGCGAATTCGGTGCTGAACAATTTCCTGCTGGTCAGCGCCTTCTTCCTCGACGGCCTCGCCAATGCCGCCCAGCAGCTGTGCGGCCGCGCCTTCGGCGCGCGCGATGCACGCGGCTTTTCCGATTCGACCCGACTGGTGCTGCTGTGGGGCATCGGCTTTGCGCTGGTCGTATCGGTGCTGTTCGCGCTGTTCGGACCGGCGCTGATCAATCTGATGACGACCAGCGACGACGTGCGCCGCTATGCCCGCGAGTTCCTGCCATTCGTGATCCTGGCACCCCTGCCCGGCGTATTCGCGTTCGGCTTCGACGGCATCTATGTCGGCGCCACCTGGGCGCGCGAGATGCGCAATCTGATGCTGGCCTCGCTCGCGATCTTCCTCGCCGCCTGGTGGGCGCTCAGCTCGTTCGGCAACACCGGCCTATGGATCGCGCTGCTCGGCTTCTACGTCGCACGCGGCGGCCTGCAGGGCCTGCGCTATCCGGCGCTGCTCAGGAAGACGTTCAAATGAACGAAGCGACGCTCTGCTCCCTCGCCCCGCTCTTGCGGGGAGAGGGTTGGGGTGAGGGGCTGCCTCCATAGAGGAGGTGGGAGCTGATTACGCGGAAGCTCCCCCTCACCCGGATCGCATCTGCGATGCGATCCGACCTCTCCCCGCAAGCGGGGCGAGGTAACTTGGAAGCTACCTCACCGGCCAGTCCTCGGCTGTAATCGTCGCCGCATCGGCGCCGACGATTTCCGACAGCGAGTCGCGGCCGGTGCGCAGCAGGGTCGAGGACAGATCGCGCTTGATGTCGTCGACGAGGCCGAGGCCCTTGTAGACCAGCGAGGAATAGAGCTGGATCAGGCTGGCCCCGGCACGGATCTTGGTCAGTGCGGCGCCGCCGCTATCGATGCCGCCGACGCCGATCAAGGGAAACGCGCCTTCGACGCGGACATAGGTCTCGGCCACCATCCGCGTCGATAGCCGGAACAGCGGACGGCCCGACAGGCCGCCCTGCTCCTTGGCGCGATTCTCCTCGCGCAAGGTCGAGGGCCGCGCCAGCGTGGTGTTGGCGACGATCATGCCGTCGACGCGCCGCGAGCGGGCGATGTGCACGACGTCGTCGAGCTCGGCAAGGCTGAGGTCCGGCGCGATCTTGAGCAGGACCGGCGAGTCGCCGGCGTTCTTGCGCACGCGCTCGCGGGTGTCGATGACCCGCGCCAGCAAATCGTCGAGCGCGGCCGATTGCTGCAAATTGCGCAAGCCGGGCGTGTTCGGCGAAGAGACGTTGACGGTGAAATAGCTCGCGACCGGCGCAAACGTCTCGATCAGCTTCACATAATCGGCGGCGCGGTCGGGCGAATCCTTGTTGGCCCCGACATTGACCCCGATAATGCCGCCGGCGCTGGCGCGCGCGGCGAGCCGCCGCAGCACGGCCTCCGCGCCGTCATTGTTGAAGCCCATGCGGTTGATGACGGCCTCGTCGCGCTCGAGGCGAAACAGCCGCGGCCGCGGGTTGCCGCCTTGCGGCTTCGGCGTCACCGAGCCGATCTCGACAAAGCCGAAGCCGAGCCGCAGCAGCGCGTCGGGCACCTCGGCGCTCTTGTCGAAACCCGCCGCCATGCCGATCGGATTTGGAAAGTTGAGTCCGAAGGCGCGCACCGCGAGCTTGGGATCGTCCGGCCGCTGCCGGATCGGCGGCAGCAGCTTCAGGCCCTGGATCGCCATGCGATGGGCATCCTCGGGATCGAACCAGCGCAGCAGCGGCAGCGAAAAGGCGTCGAAGGCACGGATCACGGCTTCAGCTCCGGAACGTCGTGGCCACCGTCGGAGCGCGCGCGCAGGTCGAGGATCTCGGTGACCGCGCCGAGGTCGAGTTCGCCATAGAGATGCGGGAACAGCTCGCCATTGCGCGACCGCTCCCAGCGCAGGGCATCGCCCAGCGCATCGGCATCGACCGCGACCAGGAACAGGCCGGTTTGCCCGTGGTAGTGCTTGCGCGCGGTCTCGGCGACCTGGGAGGCGGTGGAAAAATGGATGAAGCCGTCGCGTTTGTCGTCGGCACTGCCCCGGTACACGCCCTGCCGCTCGGCCTCGCGCCAGGCCGAAGCGGGGGTGATTTTGTAGATCATCGGCACGGGCCGGCCTTCCCTTTTGTCCTTGAGTCTCTTGGGGTTTTATCCGGATTTGAGGGGAAATGCCCCAGACGCCATCTGGCGAGCGAGGGACCGTATCGGCGGCGGCGGCGCAACTCAAGCGGTGCCAGGACACATCGGCCGACAGATTTGCGAAAACGCCAAGTTTCAGGCAATAATTCCTACCATCCGGGATATCCTCGATGGCCAAACAGCCCAAAGCCACCCGACCGCTGACCCACGCGCAGGTCTGGGCCGCGCTTGACCGGCTCGCCGAACGCGCCGGCCTGTCGCCGTCCGGCCTTGCCAAGCAGTCCGGACTCGACCCCACCACCTTCAACAAGTCCAAGCGCGTGACGGGCGACGGGCGCGAGCGCTGGCCCTCGACCGAATCGCTCTCCAAGGCGCTGGCGGCGAGCAATGCCAGCATGGAGACCTTCGTGCAGTTGCTCGGCGATGGCGCGCGCGGCGGACAGTCGGTGCCGCTGATCGGCTTCGCGCAGGCCGGTGCAGGCGGCTATTTCGACGACAGCGGCTTTCCCGCCGGCAAGGGCTGGGACGAAGTCGCGCTGCCGGCGACATCAGACGAGCACGCCTATGCGCTGGAGATCGAGGGCGACTCGATGAAGCCGGCCTATCGCGAAGGTGATATCATCGTGGTGTCACCCGCGACCGCGATCCGCCGCGGCGACCGCGTGGTGGTGCGCACGACCGGCGGCGAGGTGATGGTGAAGGAATTGAGACGCCGCACCGCCAAGATGCTGGAACTCGGATCGCTCAATCCGGAGCACCCCGACCGCATGCTCGATGCCGAGGAAGTCGCGTGGATCGCACGCGTGGTGTGGGCGAGCCAGTAGCCGGGCAGGTAAACACCGGCGTCGTCCCGGGCAAGCGAAGCGCGACCCGGGACCCATAACCACCACTCATCGTGCTTGAGCGAGCTGGGGCCACAGCTGGCTTCGACAACATTACCCTGTGGTTATGGGTCCCGGCTTTCGCCGGGACGACGGCGGAGGTTGCGGCGCGCTCCCTGCCAGCCTTACGTCGCGTAGTCCGGCTCCTTGCGATCCAGCATCCGCTTCAGCGCATCGAAATGCCGCTGCGCCGGGGACGGGCCGTTGTAGAGATGGTCGTCGCGGAAATCGCGCTTGGTCTTCTCCACCACGTGCTGCGGCAATTGCTTGAGCGGCTGCTGCGTCCACATCGCGTAGATCTGCACCTGCGCGGCGCGTTCGATGTAATAGAGTCGGTCATAAGCATCGGCGACCGTCTCGCCGACGGTCGAGATGCCATGATTGGCCATGAACAGGATGGTCTTGTTGCCGATCGCCCTGGCGAGCCGCGCGCCTTCCTCGGGATCGAGCGCGGGGCCGGTGTAGAGATCGTCATAGGCAATCGCTTCCGACAGACCGACCTCGGTCTGCCCGATCTCCTTGATGCGCGGATCCTCGAGCCGCGTCAGCGCGCTCGCATAGGGCATGTGGGTGTGGAACACGGCCTTGGCCTGCGGCAGCGCCTTGTGGATCGGCGCATGGATGCAATAGCAGGAGCGCTCGACCTCACCCTCGCCGCGCTTCACCTCGGCATCGTCGATGCCGACCTCCATGAAGGACGATGCCGTCACCTCCGACCAGTGCAAGCCGAACGGGATCTGGTAGTAGCGGTCGGTGCGGCCGGGCACCACGAGGGTGAGATGGTTGAAAATACCTTCCGAAAAGCCGTGGATGTAGGCGAGCCGATGCGCCGCCGCGAGATCGACCCGCGCCTGCCATTCCTCGGCGCTCGAACTGTCCTGCAGCGATGTCGGCGAAACCCTGAACTGCATGCGCATGCTCCCATCTGTGCCGGCCTCTCCGCGGAGGCCGTGCTGATTTTATGAATGCGACTGTAGCGCAATCCGGCGCCAGGCTCCGGTGAAATTGCCGATGGCCTGCTATCCGAATTTTGCGGGCTCGGCGTCATTATGTGATGATGCGATGCGAAGACCGCGGATCGGCGGCTTCGTTGGCTGCGGCGGAAAGCCACATGAGCGGCCTGCACTTTCCAACCCAACGCAACACACTCCGCAAAGCCCAGAGTCACGCCATGACAGGACCATCCGACCGCAAAACCATCGCCATCGTCGGCCTCGGCAGCATCGGCGGCATCATCACCGGCCTGCTGCGGGCGGTCGACAAGCATGACGTGATCGCCTGTGTCCGGCGGCCGCTCGATCGCCTCACGGTCGAGCGGGCGGAAGGCACGGTGGAGGTGCCGCTGCGCGCCCTCACCGATCCGGCAGAGGCTACGCCGGTCGACTGGGTGTTGTTGTCAACCAAGGCGCAGGACACGGAATCGAGCGCGCCCTGGCTGCAGAGGCTGTGCGGGCCGCGGACGCGTGTCGCGGTGCTGCAGAACGGCATCGGCCACGCGGAGCGGCTGGCGTCATTGGTCGGCGCCGCCACGGTCGTTCCGACCATCGTCTATTACAACGGCGAACGGCTGGCGCCGGATCGCGTCCGCTTCCGCCGCGCCGGCGAGCATGAATTCGCGGTTGCCGATGATACAGACGGGCGCGCGTTCGAAGCGCTGCTGGATGGCACGGCGATGCGCGTGCGGCGCTCCGCCGATTTCACCACGCTGGCGTGGCGCAAGCTTCTGCTCAATGCGGTCGCCAATCCGATCACCGCACTCACCTTGCAACGGCAGGCGGTGTTCCGCCGCGCGGACGTCAAGGCGCTGTGCCGCGCCATCCTCGAGGAGGCCGCGAGTGTCGGCCGCGCCGACGGCGCACAGCTCGCGCCCGACGAGGCCGAGCTGATGCTGGCGACGTTGTTGACCTATCCGCCCGACGCCGGCACCTCGATGTATTTCGATCGTGTCGCGGGACGCCCGTTCGAAGCCGACGCTCTCACCGGCGCGATCGTCGCGGCCGGCGAACGGCACGGCGTGCCGACGCCGCTCAACGGCCTGCTGCTGACGCTGTTGCGCGCCACCAGCGACGGCCTGCGCGACGCGGCGCAGGCCGAGCCGCGATGAGCGGCGCGATCCCTACGACGACCGCGCCAGCGCACCGTCGATCATGTTGACCGCGTTCTGCACGCCGTAGACCGCGACGAAGGAGCCGAAGCGCGGGCCCTTCTCCTGCCCGAGCAGCACCTGGTAGAGCATGTTGAACCAGTCGAGCGAGACGCCGGGACGGCCGTCCTTGCCCTTCTTGACCATGTCGAGGAACGGCTCGCGGCGGCCGATCTCATAGACCACATTCTGGATGTCTTCCGCGCTCGCGTTCGCCGGCATGTTGGCGAGCGCATCGCGCAGATCCTGCAGCGCGGCGCGCTCTCCGTCGGTCGGCTCGCGGAACTGCTTGGTCGGCGCCACGAAGTCGCGATAGTAGTTGATGGCGTAGCCGACCATCGCATCGAGCTTCGGATGGGTCTGCGGCGTCACGCCCGGCCGGTAGCGGCCGATGAAGCCCCACAGCGTCTCGGCATTCTCCGCGTTCGACGACGACACCAGCGTCAACAGCAGCTGGAAGGTGACCGGCATATCGGCCTGCGGCGGCTTGCCGGAATGGATGTGCCAGACCGGATTTTGCAGCTGCTGCCGCGCTTCCTGCCGCGCGAAGCCGTCGAGGAATTGCTGGTAGTCGTCGACATTGCGCGGGATGACGTCGAAATAGAGCCGCTTCGCCGCCTTGGGCTCGCGATACATGAACAGCGACAGCGATTCCGGCGAGGCGTAGCGCAGCCACTCGTCGATGGTCAGGCCGTTGCCCTTCGACTTCGAGATCTTCTGGCCCTTCTCGTCGAGGAACAGTTCGTAGTTGAAACCTTCCGGCGGCGTGCCGCCGAGCGCCGAGCAGATCTTGCCCGACAGCTTCACCGAGTCGATCAAATCCTTGCCGGCCATTTCATAGTCGACACCGAGGGCGTACCAGCGCATCGCCCAGTCCGGCTTCCATTGCAGCTTGCAGCGGCCGCCGGTGACAGGAACCGTGACGCTCTCCTTGGTATCGGGATCTTCATACGAGATCGTGCCGGCCTTGGCGTCATGCGCCGTCACCGGCACGTAGAGCACGAGGCCGGTGCGCGGGCAGATCGGCAGGAACGGCGAGTAGCTCGCCGCGCGCTCCTCGCGCAGCGACGGCAGCATGATCGCCATCACCTTCTCGATCCGCTCCAGCATGCGCAGCAGCGCGGCGTCGAAGCGGCCGGAGGTGTAGTACTCGGTCGAGCTCGCGAATTCGTAGTCGAAGCCGAACTGGTCGAGGAACGCGCGCAACCGCGCATTGTTGTGCTGGCCGAAGCTCGGATGGGTGCCGAACGGATCGGGCACCTTGGTCAGCGGCCTGCCGAGATGCTGCTCCAGCAGCTCCTTGTTCGGCACGTTGTCCGGCACCTTGCGCAGGCCGTCCATGTCGTCGGAGAAGGCGAGCAGGCGCGTCTTGATCTTGTCCTCGGTGAGCACGCGGAAGGCGTGGCGCACCATCGTGGTGCGCGCGACCTCGCCGAAAGTGCCGATATGCGGCAGGCCCGACGGGCCGTAGCCGGTCTCGAACAGCACCTCGTCCTTGGGATTTTTCTTCAGCCGCGCCACAATCGCTTTCGCCTGCTCGAACGGCCATGCGTTGGATTGTTCGGCGAGCGCCCGCAGGTCGCTCGGGCTGGCAGAAGGATCAATCACGGACATTCCTCAGGTTCTCTCCAAAAAGGCCGCGAAAACTAACGCTTTCGCGGCAAAATGCAAAACGACGGGAAGTTTGTCGTCATTCCGGGGCGATGCGCAGCATCGAACCCGGAATCTCGAGATTCCGGGTCTGGTCCTACGGACCATCCCGGAATGACGAACTCAGAACGGGCTGACCGAGAAATAGCGCAGCCACAGATCGGTGAAGCGGCCTTTTTCCCAGATCCGGAACAGCGCCCAGTTCAGCGACTGCCGGAGCAGATCGTTACCCTTGCGGACGGCGATGCCGACGCCCTCGCCGAAATAGCGGCTCTCGACAAAGGGACCGCCGGAAAACGCGCAGCATTCGGCGGAATCGGTGCCGTTGATCCAGAACGCGAGCGAGATCGCATCGCCAAAGATGAAGTCGACCTCGCCGCGGCGCAGCGCCGCGCGCAGCGCGTCGTTATCCGGATAGGAATGGATCTCGGCGTCGGTGAACATCGCCTTGAGGTAGGCCTCGTGCGAGGTACCGGCGATGACGCCGACCTTCTTGCCCTCGAGATATTCCGGGCGGATTTCCGGCATCACGTTGTCACGGCGCGACACGAAGCGTGCCGGCGCGCGGTAATAGGGATCGGTGAAATCGACCTTGGCGCGCAGCTGCGGCGTCACCGCCATCGACGCGATGATGGCATCGCCACGGTTGGTCGCCAGGGCATCGATCAGCGTCTCGAAGCGGCGCATCTGGATGGTGCAGGTGACCTTGATCTCGTCGCAGAGCGAACGCGCCAGGTCGACGTTGAAACCGGCCGGATTGCCGTCGGGACCGGTGAAATTGAACGGCGGATAGTCGGTCTCGGTCAGGAAGCGGATCACGGTGAGGCGCGACAGGTCCGGGCGGTCCGGCCGGCGCCGCGGGTCCCAGAAACCCGGCACCGCCTGCGGCGCGGCCTCGGCGGCGGCCTTGGGCGGCAGGGCCGGGGCTGGCTGGGTTGCCGCCGGGGCCGCAGGCGCGGCCTGCGGTGCAGCCGGCGCCGGCCTGGCGGGCGGAGCCGGCGCAGGGGCCGTCTTGGCCGCCGGTGGCTGCGCCGGAGGCGCCTGCCCGATCGCAGGACCTGCCATGGCCAGCAAGGCAGCCGCGATCATGCCCGCAGCCAGGTGACGCTGGCGCGAACGGACGGCAAGGGGCTGGACAGAGGGATTTGGCATAACCGGCAATTTCAGGAAATTGAACGGCTTATAGCCGAATCGGCGCCCGAAGCGAGCGCCGATTGGGTTAATTCTGAACCGGAAATGGCGATCAGAGATACCGTTTGAGATCGGCCGCCGCCTCTTCCGGCGTCCGTTTCAGATTGAACGGCGCGACGAAATGACCGTCGCGGTCCATCAGATAGATCAGCGCAGTGTGGTCCATCGTGTAGTCGCCATCCTTCAGCGGCACTTTCTTGGCGTAGACACGATAGCTCGACAGCACCTTGGCGATCGCCGCGGGATCGCCGGTCAGGCCCTTGAGGTGCGGATCGAAGCTCGACAGGTAATCCTTCATCGCGGTGGCGGTGTCGCGTTCCGGATCGACCGAGACGAAATAGGCATTCACGCGATCGGCGTCCTTGCCCATCGCCTTCAGCACCTCCGAGATCTCGAACAGCGAGGTCGGGCAGATGTCCGGGCAATGGGTGAATCCGAAGAAAATCAGGGTCGGCTTGCCCTGGAGGTTCTTGTCGGTGACCGTCTGGCCGGACTGGTCGGTGAGCTGGAACGACCCGCCGATCGCGGCCGGCGCGGCAACGGTGCGCAAGCCGCCGATCGCCCACAGCATGAGGAACAAGCCGACCGCCAGACTGCCCGCGAAGGCAGCGAAGATCACCAATGGGCGCGTGGTCCGAGGCATGATTCGAGGGCGTCCTTGTCAGAAGCAGGCGGAGATGCCGGCCGTGATCATTTCGAAAAACACCGCGGTCCCGTAGTGGAACCAGAGCGCGGCAGCGGCAAGCAGGGCCGATCCGCCGATAGCGGCCGCACCCCACAGGATCGCAGACGCTACCCGGCCCTGCGGAGCCGCTACGAGCTCGGATCGGGTGGAGATCGGCTGAACCATGAGGCTGAGATAAGCCCGGTTCCGGCAGGCAGCAAGCGCAATGGCGGTCGCAGGCCGTCAAATGATGGCGAGCGATTCCGATGCCTGCTGGTCCATCCCCCGGCGTATGACCAGGCCAATGGCCGACGAGGGGCAAACAGAGAAGCAGCCGGAGCTTAGTGCGCGGGCTTCGGCGCCGAGGCCTGCGCGTTGAGGTAGCACGGTTTGTACAGCGCCTGCAGTTGCTTGCCGCGCAGGAAGATCATGCGCCGGGTCAGGCCACCACGCTCCGAAATCCATCTGCGTACCGCCGGCGGATACATCAGGTACAGCATATGGGTGGCTTCGGGATTGGGGACCGGGCGGCCGTTGTCGCCGTAGTCCCAGGCTGCGTGGAAGCCGAGACTGGCGTGCGAGGTCACACAAATCCGGTCGTGAGGAACCTTGCCGAGCACGATGGTACAGGCCGAGGCACACAGCCCGTCGATGATGACCGTCTCGCCCGATGTCCGCAGGTCCTGATACCTGTCGACATAGACGCCGATCTTGCCGCCGCGATCGTCGGCGATCCTGACTACAGCTTGAGACGTCCCCATTCCCGCCAGCAGGAGAACCGCAGCGAGCAACCCCGTCATCAACTTCATTTTGGCCAGCCCCAGTCGAAACCGAATCTGTTTGGTCTGTGATGCAAGACAATCGTGAGCGTGTTGCGCGCGCGTATTTTTGTCCAGACGAGCGAAGCCGGTCAAAACAAATTCAAATTGGGTGTTGCGCGCACGCTGCAGTGGGACTGGGAAAGGTCCCAAACTGGAACAGCGTGGCGCGCGTGCTTGGTGCTCCGCCGCCACAGGCAAGGTCCATTTGGCGTTGACCGCACGCAATGAGGCGGTCTTGAATCCCGATGGGACCGGGGGACTCAAACATGGCTGAGGATGCAGATGTGATCGTGGTTGGCGCGGGGCTTGCCGGTCTCGTCGCCGCAACCGAGATTGCCGACGCAGGCAAGCGCGTCATCGTGCTCGACCAGGAAGGGGAACAGAGCATCGGCGGCCAGGCCTTCTGGTCGTTTGGCGGCCTGTTCCTGGTCGATTCGCCGGAGCAGCGTCGGCTCGGCATCAGGGATTCCGCAGACCTCGCACTGCAGGACTGGATGGGCACCGCCGGTTTCGATCGCGAGGAGGATTACTGGCCGCGCAAATGGGCTGAAGCCTATGTCGCGTTCGCGGCGGGCGAGAAACGCGACTGGCTGCGCGCCATGGGCCATCGCATCTTCCCGGTGGTCGGCTGGGCCGAGCGCGGCGGTTACGACGCGATGGGCCATGGCAATTCGGTGCCGCGCTTCCACGTCACCTGGGGCACGGGACCCGGCATCGTCGAGCCGTTCGAGCGCCGCGCGCGCGAGGCCGCGAAGAGCGGACGGCTGGTGTTCAAGTTCCGCCACCGCGTCGATGCGCTCAGCGTCACCAACGGTGTGGTCGACGGCGTCAGCGGCGTGATCCTGGAACCGACCTCGGTCGAGCGCGGCAAGAGTTCCTCGCGCGAGGTCGTCGGCGATTTTTCCTTTCGCGCGCAGGCCGTGATCGTCGCGTCCGGCGGCATCGGCGGCAATCATGATCTGGTGCGGCAGAACTGGCCGAAGCGGCTCGGCGAGCCGCCCAAGTTCATGATCTCCGGCGTGCCCGAACATGTCGACGGCCGCATGATCGGCGTCACCGAGGCTGCGGGCGGGCGGCTGATCAACCGTGACCGCATGTGGCACTATGTCGAAGGCATCCGGAACTGGAACCCGATCTGGCCGCGTCACGGCATCCGGATCCTACCGGGACCGTCGTCGCTGTGGTTCGACGCGTCAGGCAAGCGGCTGCCGGCGCCGCTGTTCCCGGGCTCCGACACGCTCGGGCAACTGCACTACATCATGGGCACCGGCTACGATTATTCGTGGTTCATCCTGACCCAGAGCATCATCAAGAAGGAGTTCGCGCTGTCCGGCTCCGAGCAGAACCCCGACCTCACCGGCAAGAGCTGGCGCATGACGATCAAGCGCGCCACCAACAAGGGCGCGCCGGCGCCGGTGGAGGCGTTCAAGCAGCACGGCGCCGACTTCATCGTGCGCGACAATCTCGCCGATCTCATCGGTGCCATGAACAAGCTCGCAGGCAACGATCTGTTGCAGTTCGACGCCATCAAGGCGCAGATCGAGGCGCGCGACCGCGAGATCACCAACCCCTACGTCAAGGATGCGCAGGTGATGAACCTGCACAATGCGCGGCGCTATATCGGCGACAGGCTGATCCGCACCGCGAAGCCGCACCGCATCCTCGATCCCGAGCACGGCCCGCTGATCGCGGTGAAGCTCAACATTCTCACCCGCAAGACGCTCGGCGGGTTCGAGACCGATCTCGATTCGCGTGTATTCGGCAACGATCACCAGATCATCCGCGGCCTCTACGCGGCCGGCGAAGCCGCCGGCTTCGGCGGTGGCGGCGTGCATGGCTATCGCTCGCTGGAAGGCACGTTCCTCGGCGGCTGCCTGTTCTCGGGCCGCAACGCAGGGCGCGCGGCAGCGAAGGCGGTGAACTAAAGCGCGCCTTTCCCTGATGCGGGCGTTGAGGCCCGTCGGCGAGAACCGGCGGGCCTCGATTTGCTGAGTCCGAATTTGTTCAGGCGGTCTTGGTGAAAAGCGTCAGGATGCCGTTGGTGAGATTCACCGCGACAACTTGTGCCGAGCTGAGGCCCTTCGCCTTCAGCGCGGATACTGCTTCTTCAGACGCGTCGATGGAACCGCGAAGGTTCCGCAGGTCGTCTTCGCTTGCCTTTGCGACGACAGCCTCGACCTTCGACCGGGCGTCGGGCTTGAGTTCCTTGATGTCCACGACCTGGATGCTCCGGATGGCGGTGGGCTGATCAGATTGAGCCTGCGGCATCGCCTTCGGTTGCGTTCCCTGCACCTGCGCCCAAGCAGGTGTTCCGAGCGAGAGCGCCGCAACGATGACGGACGCCGTAGAGATGCGGATGCGCATGACTATTCCTTGTGTTGATTGCCCCCAACATGCCGCGACAACGGGCTTTCCTTGCTTAAGGTTCCGCCGGAAATCCGCTCTCTGGACCGGTGCAGCATGAACTTACGGGACCGTCGCCGGGGGGCGTCGGCAAAATATCGAAAACAACCCCATGCAAAGTAGCCGGCGGTGGCCGGCGTTCGACCAAGCAACTTGACACGTCGGGCAACTCAGACATATTCTTCTAATATTCAGAAATTGCGCATCTTGCTCTAGTCCGCCTCCGCGCCGAGGAAGCGGACGCCGAACGTGTCGGCGTTGGCCTCGCCCCAATCGTAGAGTGCCTGCAGCATCGGCTTCAGCATCTCGCCGCGCTTGGTCAGGCAATAGCGCGAGGAGCCGCCGCCGCGCTCCCGCCTGACGAAGCCTGAATTGCAGAGATCGCGCAGGCGTTCGGTCAACACCTTGTCGCTGAGCTGCGGGATGTCGTGGCGCAATTCGCCGTAGCGCATCGGCCGCACCTTGAGCCGGCTCAGGATCACCGTCTTCCATTTGCCGCTGAGCTGATCGATCGAGAACTCGACCGGGCAACCATATTTGCGCTTGGTCTTGCGGATCATTGCAACTCTCCCGCGGCACTTTCCATCTGGTTCGTTGAGAGCCGCCATCGATCCATCTAAGCACGCTTGGCACGGGTTGGGCGAGTTCAGGGATCATTGCAAGGCATGACAGACGACAATTCCGCCCAGGGTCCAAGCGACAAGCAACAGCCGCGCAAGCGCATCGTCGTCAGACGCAACGGGCCCTACGAACCCGACCCTGACATTCCGATCGTCGATCATCTCGGCGTGCCGATCGCAGCGAAGGCGGCGGTGCGGCTCTGCCGCTGCGGACAATCGCAAACCAAGCCGTTCTGCGACGACAGCCACGTCGCGCGCGGTTTCACCGACGCCAGGGATCCGCGGCGCGTGCCGGACAGGCTCGAGGTCTATGCGGGGCAGCAGGCCTATGTGTTCGACAATCGCGGCACCTGCGCGCATTCCGGCTTCTGCACCAACCGGCTCGCCTCCGTGTTTCGTCTCGGCGAGCAGCCTTTCATCGCACCCAGCGGCGCGCGCTTGGACGATCTCATCAACGCGGTGCGCAGGTGCCCGTCGGGGGCACTCGGCATCGGCATTGGCCCCGAGCGGAACGCCAACCTGTCCGATGTCAACCGGCCGCCGCAGATCGAAGTGTCGAAGGACGGGCCCTATCGCGTCACCGGCCATGTCGAGCTGGTCGATGAGGATGGCGCATCGATCACGCGGAACGCGGGCGCGTCGCAGGAGCATGTCAGCCTGTGCCGCTGCGGCGCATCGCTGAACAAGCCGTTTTGCAGCGGCATGCACTGGAATGTCGAATTTCGCGATCCCGTTCCCGATCCGATGCGCGAGCCGACGCTGTTCGAATGGGCCGGCGGCTATCCGGCGCTGCTCGACATGACGCGCATCTTCTACAGCCGCTACGTGCCTGAGGATCCGCTGCTCGGGCCGCTGTTCGCGGAGATGTCGCCGGACCATCCCGAACGGGTGGCGGCGTGGCTGAGCGAAGTGTTCGGCGGCCCGCGCTTCTACACCGAGCGCTATGGCGGCTATCGGCGGATGGTGTCGCAGCACATCGGCAAGGAGATCCGGCCGGAGCAGCGCGCGCTGTGGGCGACCTACATGGTGCAAAGCGCCGACGATGCCGGCTTGCCGACCGATCCGGAATTCCGCGCCGCCTTCGTCGCCTATATCGAATGGGGCTCGCGGATCGCGGTCGAGAATTCCGGCGCCGGCGCAACGCCGCCGCCGAACATGCCGGTGCCGCGATGGTGGTGGGTCTGCAACGCAACGCCGGCCGCACGGCCGTCCGCAACCGCGAGCGATGCGCAGGCCGCGAACGAGATCAGCGTAGCACTCCCTGGTCCCGACGAGGCCGTGCAGTTCGAACACCACATCCGGCCGCTGTTCCGGCCGATGGATCGCAGTTCGATGCTGTTCGCCTTCGATCTCTGGAAGGAGGAGGATGTCGCCAGACACGGTCAGCAAATCCTGGCACGGCTCGAGGCCGGGACCATGCCCTGCGACGGCGCCTGGCCGGCCGAGCGAGTGGCGCTGTTCGCGCGCTGGGCGAACGCGCTGAAGACAGTAACCTAGGTCCGTGCACCCATAATTCGGCCGGGCTGACGGCTCGCAAGAGTCCACTATGCCCCGGTAGCGATCAAATTCCGCATCGAAAAATGACGCGATGGGCCAGAAGCGGTCAACCCAGCCTGGCTGGTGTTTGCACGATCACTGTCAATAGCCGAAAATCATTCGTAGCTGCGTTCTTGTTAGGCCCAGCGAAAGTCGCTCGACTGGTTTTCCTGCGGATCGCCATGTCGCACGGCCTCGAGTTCGATTCTTCACGACGCCGGGGGTCGTCAAATGGAGCCTGTCGACCGACCCAATGGCCTGGAATTTGACTGGCGAGTTTCTATTCAAGGATATCGTCTTGCTTTGTGTCTGCGCCGTGTCGTTCCTGGCCTCTTTGCCGCAGACTGTTGTAAAATCACGGACGACCTAGACCGGCCGCTCACGTGCTGGATTCGGTGGGCGACCTGTGGCCCTGTACGCGGCCGCTGGCCAATTGACGCAAACAGCTTGCTCTGCAAACCTCACCTAGCTTCGCGCGATAGGAGGGCGGACCGTGCTGCAAAGAGCGACACCGGAGCGACTGAGCGCGTTCTCCGACGGTGTGTTCGCCGTGCTCATCACGGTGCTGGTGTTGGAATTGAGACCGCCCGAGCGGCCCACTTTCGAAGCGTTGCTGGCTCTCTGGCCGACCTGGCTGAGCTATGCGGTGAGTTACGTCTTCATCGCGATCGTCTGGGTCAATCACCACCACCTGATGCGCTACGCCAGTGAGGCTACGCCGAGCCTCTTGTGGTTCAATTTTGCGCATCTGTTTTCGATGTCGCTGCTTCCGCTCTCCACGGCCTGGATGGCGGTGAGCGAGCTCGCGCCACAGCCGGTGGCTTTCTACGCGGCGGTCTTCTTTCTGGTGAACGCGACCTATATCGCGCTGATCTGGGAGCTCATCGATCGGACGCCACACGGGGACATCCCACCAAAGGTGCGCAGGATCATGCGGGTGCGGTCGCTGACGACGTTGTGCCTCTTCGGTGTGGCAGCAGTCGCGGCGCTGAGGTACCCACTTGTCGGCCTTGGAATCTGCATCTGCTGTCTCATCGTCTATCTGAGGCCAGAACCGACTTAGGCTCAGAAGCAGCACACCGAGCAGAAGCAGCTATTCCAGGTCGTTCTGCCGCGACTTTGATTCGGGCTATAGTGTCTTATCGGCGCCACGCATAACGACCTGAGGGCGTCATTTGGTAGACGACGCTGCAGCGCCTTCGCATCGTCCAACATGTTCCGATGGAAACCCGGAACAATGTCGTTGCAGATTCAAAGTGCTAAGAATTCGCGGATCTTTGTCGCGATCTCCCTCACATGGGTCTCAAGCGCAAAGTGGCCCGTTTCGAAGAAATGGATCATGGCGCCGGGAATATCGCGCCTGAACGCCTCGGCACCGCGTGGCAGGAAAAAGGGATCGTTCTTTCCCCAGACGGCCAGGAAACGTGGCTGGTGAGCCCGGAAATAGTTTTGGAAAGTCGGATACAGCGCGATGTTGCTCTTGTAGTCGCCCAAAAGATCCAACTGAATTTCGTCGGCGCCTGTGCGGGCTAAATAGAAGTTGTCGAGCGAATAGCCGTCCGGAGAAATCGCGGTCACGTCTGGCGCACCGTGCGTATACTGCCAGCGCGTCGTCTCTGGTGCCAGGAAGCTGCGGAGCACTTCTCGGTTGGACGGAGACGGCTCTTGCCAATAGTTCCGAACGGGACTCCAGCCCTCGCTCAACCCTTCCTCATACGCGTTGCCATTCTGTGAGATGATTGCGGTGATGCGATCCGGGTGTCGAACGGCGAGGCGAAAGCCGACGGGGGCACCATAGTCGAAGACGTAAATCGCGAAGCGATGGAGACCAATCGCCTCGGCGAAGCGATCGATTACGTTCGCGATATTCTCGAATGTGTAAGCGAAGGCGCTCCGCGGCGGCATGTCGGACTGGCCAAACCCGGGCAGGTCGGGAGCGACGAGGCGAAACTGATCCGCAAGGAGCGGGATGAGATCGCGAAACATGTGGCCGGCAGTGGGAAAGCCGTGCAACAGCAGGATCGTCGGCGCGTCCTTCGGCCCAGCTTCGCGGTAGAATACTCCTATGCCATCGACATCTACTTTCCTGTAGCTGACTGCGCGCATGGGAACTCCTTTCCCTCTAGAGGTCATCGACAGGGGGTCGAGAATGAAGAACCTAGAAAGGGTATCCGTCCCGACCTCCTCCTGGATGCTTCTACGACGCCGCGCATGGCCAACGTCGCGAAGCGTCCACAACACGTCACAGATTGCGGTAACCTCGTTCCTGTAGCACCCAGCTGTTGCCGTCCGGGTCCAAGAAATCCGCGAAGCTGGCGTAATCCCTGCGCGTGGGGTCGAGCCCGGTTGCGAAACCTCCGTCCCAGGCATCGATGGGTGTTTTGTGCCGGGCCTCACTGACATTGACCCCACGTTCGAGCAGGCGGCTCCGCATAGTTTCAAGGTCGGTCACGACGAGATAGACATTGCGTACTGATCCGATGGGCGCGTCGGTGACTCCGCGACGGATCTGTATCGAGCAGCTCGAGCCCGGTGGAGTGAGCTGCACGACGCGGAACGCGTCATTCGGCGAATAGTCGACATCAAGCGTGAAGCCGACCTGGTCGACATAGAACCGCAGCGCTCGCTCGACATCGCTCACCGGCAACGTGATCACCTCAATTGAGAGCTTCACGACTGCTTTGCTGGTTGTGTTCATCGCGCCGCGACTCCTCTTTGGTCTGATGTTCGCCGCCCTGATCTTCCACTTGCGGCGGGTTCCTCTTCCAAGTAACCGTGGCGGTCCCTCGGTCGGGAATCGAAATCCGGCCAGGATTCATAAGTCGATCACGACGTCACGAATCGGTCGTGAGCAGCAAACGAGAAGGTTGCCGTCAGCGGGCTTCTCGAGTGGCTGGGGTCCATAGGCGACCTCGCCCGAAACCAAACCGCTCTCACAGTTGTGACAAACACCGGTCCGGCACGACCAACGGACCGGGACGTCGCACGCCTCGGCCAGCTCCAAAATGCTCTGGTAGGCTGACGCCTTCCAGTGTACGGCGATGCCACTTCGCGCGAACGATACCAGCGGACCGGTGTTGGCGTCGTCCCTGGGCAGATGTGGAGTTCGCGTCGCCGCGCCGACGACACCAGGAGTCATCGACTCGCTGCCGTTGAAGATTTCGACATGCATCCGCTCCGGCGCCACGTCCAAGGCTGCGAGCGCCTCTTTCATGTCCGCCATGAAGCGAGTCGGCCCGCAGAGGTAGACATCCGCCTCTCGCGGGATGCCGACCTTGTCGAAGACCGATCGCGACAGGTGACCGGTAGCGTCGAAATCCTCGCCCATTTTGTCGCGCGAGCCTGGCCGGCTGTAACAGACATAGCTGCGGCCGCGGGTGAGTGCGGGCATGAGCCGGCGGACTTCGGCGGCAAATGGATGGTGCTGCCGGTCGCGAGCCGTGTGCAGCCACAAGACCTGCCGTGTCGAGCGGGCCGCCGCCAGCGCGTACAGCATCGCCAGCACAGGCGTCGCCCCGATTCCCGCGCTGAGCAACACCACGGGCCGCTCTCCCGACTGCAGAATGAAGCTTCCCCGCGGAGAGCTGACGTCGAGAACATCGCCCATGCGGACATGCTCCCGCAGGTAGGTTCCAGCCGCCCCATCCGGCTCGACCTTCACGCTGATCCGGTAGCGCTCCGTCGAGAGGGGACCCGAGAGCGAGTAGCTGCGAAAGAGTGGCGGGCCGCCGCCGATCCGTCGAAGACGCAAGACCACGTACTGACCGGGCAGAGCCTGTCGCAGCGGCTGACCGTCCGGATGCCGCATCGACAGGGAGAGGACGTCCGCGGACTCCTGATCTATCGCTGCCACCGCGAGCGGCTGAAATCCTGGTGCAACCGGATGCGCAGCCGCTGCCGGCGCGAGCCCTGCGTTGCCGCTTCCCGCGCCGGTCGTCTGATTCTGCAGTAACGCCTCAAACGACACGCGCCATCCGGGCGAAAGCGTCTCGATCCGCAAGGCGCGCTCCAGTCGATCGCGTGGATGATTGGGCAAATAGAGAAGCGCGTTGATCTCTGCGACTGTCATTCGCTCATTCGCTTCTCCCACCTTCATGATTTCGTCGCCGGCGCCTACTTCGCCTTCCTGCAGGACGCGGAAGTAGAACCCCGGACGGCCGCTGGATGTCAGCAATGCCGGCATCCGCGGCTCGTTCATCCGGATGCCGACCCGATAGCAGGTCACGCGGGGCTGAGTGACCTCGAACACTGCGCCGCCGATTTGATACCGGTCGCCGATGCCAACGGCATCGTCGGGTAATCCCTCAATCGTGAAGTTCTCGCCGAACTGTCCATGGACGAGGTCGGTCCTCTTCAGCTGTTCCTGCCAGTAGCGATACGATTCAATCTGGTAGACGAAGACGGCTCGCTGCTCACCCCCGTGGCCGCTCAGGTCGCCTTGACCGTCTCCATCCAGATTCAACCGGCCGACCCGGCAACGGCCACGCACGGGATTTTTCCAGATCCCGGTGTGTACAGTGCGGCCCTTCCATTCGATATCACGCGGCAGTCCGACGTTCACCGACAGCAGTCGCGCCATGTCCCGCTCCACTTTGATAGCGACCGAAGGTGCTTCCTAGCCGCCGCCATCTGGCTCATGGACCACCTCGGAAACGTCGATGTTGCGATCTGGGCCGTGCGCAACCACCGCCTGGCCCGGCTCGAGATGGAGCTGGGTGCCATCGAGATGGACCGAGACGATATCCGGTTCGAACGACACTAGGTTGGAGATGCGGCGAACCTCGGGATAGGCGTCAGGATACCACCATGCCGCCAGACGTGCCTCATCGATGGAGTAGTAGCTGCAGAGCCCCTTGTATGGGCAGAAGGTCTGGAGTTTCACGGGAGTGAGGGCGGACTCATCGATGTCGGCGCGTGGAACGTACCAGCGCGGCGCGAAGCCGGACTCGTAGAGCACGAGCGGCCGCTTGGTATCGGCGATGATCCGGTCACCATGGCGGACCACGAGGTTACGGGAAGCGCGGCGGATATCGATGCGGTGGTAGGGGTCAGCGGCATGGCCCACAATTCGCTCGTCTTCTTCGTAGAAAGCGTCCATAGCCCGCCAAGCGAACGCAACGCGTGCCTGCAGTTCGCTCGCATGGGGAGGAAGGCTGGTGTGCTGCCATGCCCCTCGCGGTGCGACGTGCTGCTCGTCGGCCCGGACGCTGTACCAGGACGTGAGCCCTAGATCGGCGTGTTGGGTGGTATGCTCGGTGCGTTCAAGGATGCGCGGGGAAATGTCGGTCTCCGGAAAGTAGGCGACCGGATAGCGGCCCGGTTCGAAGAACAGGAGGACATTCTCGCTATCGGCGATCCAGATCCCCCCGAAGCGAATGCGCATACGCCGGCGCAACCGCTCGACGTACAACAATCTCTTAGGCAGCGGTTCGGGCACGAGGAACCGGCCGATTGCTCCCGTTGAGAGTGGACCTTGTTGCCAAGACAGTCCCATGGTCTCCCCCATGGGTTTGATGTTCGAGCCCGCCAGCAACCTCCGAACGCAGATCCGGCAGCAAGGTTCCTCGACAGGCGCTTGTCAAATTCGCATCAATCCGAATTTGGTTGCGCGCTAATGGAGTCCACGCCCTAAAGCAGGATGTGTTTGGTTAAATCTGCTTGCCGCGATTTCGGTTTACCTCTCCCCGGCGGGGCGAGGTAAACCTTCGGCGCCGTTCCAGCTGAACCTAATCTCATCACGCTTTAGACCGCGATTTCCATGAGGTGCGCGCTGCAAAATGCGCAGTGGCGGCGGTCGCCCTGACGCGCTAGAGGTCTGGTTCTGATCAAATCAGAACCAAACCTGTCGATCTCTTGTTTTGACGCGTTTTCTTCACGCGAACCGGTAGCCACTTCGCTTGAAAACGCTATAGACATGCCCGCCATTCAGTGGAGACCCAAATGAGCATTCAGCGTTTCGAAACCGGCCCGCGCATGAGCCAGGCCGTCGTGCACGGCAACACCGTCTATCTCGCCGGCGTCGTCGCCGGCAAGGCCGCGGGCGGCAGCGTCACCGACCAGACCAAGGACATCCTGTCGATCATCGACGGCCACCTCGCCAAGGCCGGCACCGACAAGTCGAAGCTGCTCAGCGCGACGATCTACATCACCGACATGAAGACGTTCCCGGAGATGAACGCGGTGTGGGACGGCTGGGTCTCGGAGGGTAACACCCCGGCCCGCGCCACCGTCGAGGCCAAGCTGGCGGCGCCGCAGTACAATGTCGAGATCATGGTCGTCGCGGCCAAGTAAGCGCGACAAGTAAGCGCGCCGCACGTCGCGATAGATGTCGGATGCCCCGGATTGCAAAATCGCAGTTCGGGGCATTTCACATCACACCTCACGCGCTGATCCGCGATCGCTCGCTCGCGGTCTCGCCGAGATCAGATTGAAGCCAGCGGGCAATCCGACGCCACGAACCGGCCAAGGCCTCGCGGCCCATGAACAGGCCGAGGTGACTACACGGCTCGGTCTCTCGTTGCAGCCACGCGGGCCGCGTGCCCAACAGCCGCATCGTCGCAAACGCCTGATCGGGCGGAACGACGATGTCGTTCTCCGCAGCGAGCAGGAAGACCGGCAGCTTCACCGCAGCAAGATCGATTTTGCGGCCAAGCGCGACGAAGTGTCCGGCCGCAATCCGGTTCTGGCGAAAGATCAAGTCGGTCACTTCAAGGTAGTAGGTACCCGGCAGATCGAGGGGATCGCTGTCCCAGTGTGTGAAACAGTCGAGCAGCGCTCGTGCATCCTCCGACTTGCGGTCGAGCCGTCGCTGCAGCGCCGCTTCCACGTCAAGCAGACTGAACGGGATACTCCAGACCTTCAGCATCTGCTTGCCACTGACAATCCCATCCCCCTGACGCACCAGCACCTCGAAGCCTTGCTGCGGCAGCGAGGCGACCATCCGGGAAAGCTCCGACGGCACCGAAACGTCCACCGGGCTGCCTGCAAGCACAAGCCGTCGTACCTTGCCCGGAAAGCGCGCCGCATAGAGCAAGGACAGCCAGCCGCCCTGACAGAGACCTGCAAGGTCGACCGGCGGCCCGATCGTGTCGACGGCCACGTTGAGATCGGACAGAAAGGTGTCGATCGAGAAATATCGCATCTCCGGTGCCGCCGAGCGCCAATCCGTGAGATAGAGACGCGCAACGCCGGCCTTCTGCAACGCCTCCATCAGGCTGTGGCCGGGGGCGAGATCCGCAATCTGCGCGCGATGCAGCGCATAGGGCGCGCAGACCAGCAATGGCCGGCCTTCGGCCGCTCTTGAGAAATCCAGCAAGCACATCGACGGCAGCTGAAGCGCGACCGAATGGGCTGTCGTCCAGGGCAGCGACGCCACTTCGCCCGGCGAATCTGTGGGCTCGGGCGCACGATTGGGGTACCACTGCGAGTAGATGTCCAGTGCCAATCGCGCGGCTTCAAACGGCCATAGCCAAGCGTCCTGCGCCCAGCTAGCGCTCGCACTTCGATCCGATGGATCCGTCTTTTCGGGCAAGCTCATTCACCGATTGATCGCTACCGGGATGGTCTGGCCAACGCGGGTCACCTTCACGCTGATCAAGAGCCGACAAATTCAGGTCGGAACAGTTTACGCCAAACGGGCTGGAGCGGCAGCCACGCCGGGATGTCACGATCTCGCGACCCCGGCGCGGCTTGCTGCCAAGCAGCAAAAGCCGTCGTTTCAGCGGACTAAAGCGCGATGAGATTGGGTTGAATCATCATCGCGCTCTAGCTCCTTGTTTGAGCATGATCTTTTCGGAAAACCGCTTCACACTTTTCCGGATCATGCTCTAGGCGGCGCGCGCCGTGCCCTTCTCCGCCTCGAGCTTGCGCGCGAACAGCCAGCGGAAATAGGTCAGCGGGGCATCGGCGCCGATCGCGAGCAGCTGATAGTCCGGATCGGCATCGAACACGCGCTGCTGCGCCTCGATGATGTCCTTGTCCTCGTTGAACCCTTCCTCGAGGCTGCGCCGCAGCGACAGTGCGATGTTCGGATTGTCGATGTCGAAATCGTGCAGGTAATTCCAGAAGAAGTGCGTGGTCGAGCGCGTCTCCGGCGTCATGAACTGCGCGTTGCGATATGACCGTGTGCCCGGAACCTGGACGCCCTTCTCGACGCCCTGCCCCGCCGGCGCGAACGTGGTGTCGAGCGTGAAGATGCCGGGCACGATCATGCGGCCGACATTGCGGCGGTCGATCGTGTCGGTTTTGTTCGGGATCACCTTCTTGTGGTAGGGCGGCGGCTCGGCGCCCATGTGCCAGCGCTCGACGCGAAAACCGTCGTCCAGCTTCTCGATCGCGACCGGCTTGGTCTTGTAGGCGTATTCCTCCGAACCGCCGAGCGTGTTGGTGTGCACGAAGGCGAGATGCGCGAAGTCGCTGAGATTGTCGACGATCAGGAGCCAATTGGCCTTGTAGTGCATGTAACCCGGCAGGCCGCGCCATCTGGGATCCTCGAGCGGCGGATAGTCGAGGATCAGTTTCGGATCGGCCTTCTCCGGGTCGCCGGTCCAGATGAAGATCAGATTGTAGCGCTCGACCACCGGATAGCTGCGCACGCCGAGCTTGGCGGGGATCGTGTCCTGCCCCGGGATCTGGATGCATTTGCCGTCGGCCGCGAACTTCATGCCGTGATACATGCACCTGATGTCGTCGCCCTCGATGCGTCCCATCGAAAGCGGCGCGGCGCGATGGCAGCAGCGGTCGTCCAGCGCGACGACTTTCCCGCTCGACCCGCGATAGAGCACGATCGGCCGTTCCAGGATGGTGCGTGCGACCATCTTGCCGTCGATCAGTTCGTGATTCCACGCCGCCACATACCAGGTGTTGCGCAGGAAAATTCCGTCGTCAGCCATCTCACCCTCCCGATGCAAGATTTGGTTGCGACGAGGTTAGGTGATTGCGGTCATCGGGATAATCCGATTTGGCTGGACACACTGTACCGGTGGATGGACAATCGGCCATGGAGTGGCGCGACTGGGAGCTGTTTTGCGAGGTTGTCGAGCATGGCGGCTTCACGGCCGCCGCGCGTGTGCTTGGCCATCCCAAATCGAGCCTCAGTGCTGCGGTGCAGCGTCTCGAAGCCAATCTCGGGCTGCGGCTGATCGAGCGGACCACGCGCCACCTGCGGCTGACCGATTCCGGCGAGACCATCTATCGCAAGGTGCGCCCGCTGTTCGCCGCGCTGCACGACACCCACAGCGAGGCGCTGGCGATGTCGAGCGCGGTCGCGGGCACGCTGCGCATCAAGGCGCCTTACGAATTCGGCGCGCATCACGCGGGGCCGGTCGCCTGCGCGGTGATGGGCCGCTACCCCGAGCTCGCGATCCGGATCGATGTCGAGCATGACATCGTCAACCCGATCGCCGAGAATTACGACATCGTGTTTGCGATGCTGGAGGCGCCGCTGCCGTCGGCCGGCATCGTGATCCGCCGCGTCTTCACGCTCGAGCGCGGCCTGTTCGCAGCCCCCGCGCTGCTCGACAAGCTCGGCGAGCCACGCGCGCTGGATGATCTGCGAAAGCTGCCGCTGTTGACCGGCCCCAGCGATCCGCCATGGGCGATCACCGCTCCCGGCGGCGCGGTCGAGCATCTCGCGGTCGATCGCGCGCGCCTCACCAGTTCGAATGCCCATGTCCGCCTGCAGGCGGCGCTCGCCGGCCATGGCGTGCTGCGGGTCACCGCCAGCTACACCCGCGCCGCCGTCGCGGCCGGCCAGTTGCGGCGATTGCTGCCCGATCATGCCTGCGAACCGCTCAACGTGCACGCGCTGTTGCCGGCGCGGCAATTTGTCCCGGCAAAGGTGCGCTGTTTCCTCGACGCGATGGAGGCGCATGCGCGCGGCGATCCGGAGGCCTATATCAGGCCGTAGGGGCCTTTTTTGGCCGATCACCATTTTCCCGGGAACCTGTACGGCCACTTGGCATCCAATGGTATTATTCCGCCAACAGTGAGGGCGACCCCGCCATGCGCCAGGCCCATGTAACGTCCCTGCCGCCGACCAGCTCGGGCGATGCCGAGCTCGTGCAGCGCGCGCTTGCCCGCGACGAAGCCGCAATCCGCGCCATCATGCAGGCGAACAATCGCCGGCTGTTCCGGCTGGCGCGCGGCATCCTCCGCAACGACCACGAGGCCGAGGACGTGGTTCAGGACGCCTATGTGCGCGCCTTTACCCATCTCGACCAGTTCCGCGGCGACTCCAGCCTTTCGACCTGGCTGTCGCGGATCGCAATGAACGAGGCGCTCGGCCGCCTGCGCCGCAGGCACAGCAGCGTCGAATGGTCCGATCTGCCGAAAGGCGCTCCTGAAGCCCAGATCATCCAGTTCCCCCTGTCGTCAACAGACGATCCGGAAAAATCCATGGCCCAGCGTGAGATCCAGCACGTCGTCGAGCACGCGATCGACGAGCTGCCGGAGGCGTTCCGCCTCGTCTTCATCACTCGCGTGATCGAGGGCATGAATGTCGAGGAGACCGCTGAGATCCTCGGCCTCAAGCCGGAAACCGTGAAGACCCGCCTGCACCGCGCCCGCACCATGCTACGCGACAATGTCGAGCGGAAGATCGGTCCCGTCGTCATGGAGGCCTTTCCCTTCGCGGGCAAACGCTGCGAGCGATTGACCGAGGCGGTTCTGAAACGGCTCCGCGCCACGGCCTGAAATTTTTCGGGAACCTCTGCTCGTCCGCGCCATCCAACTCCTGTGCAAGCAACGACGCGCCGCGCGCTACGCCCGGCTCAACAGGAGTTTCAAACCATGTTCGTTCGATTGAGTATCGCGGTCGCCGCGCTCAGCCTTCTCAACTGCGCAGCGCTGGCGCAGGGCGCAAAGCCGACCGATCCGCAGATCGCACATATCGCCTATACGGCAGGTGTGATCGACATCAATGCCGCCAAGCAGGCGGAAGAGAAGGCTTCCAACAAGGAGGTCAAGGCGTTCGCCAAGGACATGGCGCGCGACCACGAGGCGGTGAACAAGCAGGCGCTCGACCTCGTCAAGAAGCTGAAAGTGACGCCGGAGGACAACGACACCAGTAAGGCGCTGTCGAAGCAGGCGGCCGACAAGCTCGCCGAGCTCGGCAAGCTGAAGGGCGCCGCCTATGACAAGGCCTATATCGACAACGAGGTCGCCTACCACAAGGCCGTCAACACCGCGCTGGAGACGCAGCTGATCCCCTCGGCCAGCAATCCCGAGCTGAAGAGCCTGCTGCAGACCGGCCTGAAGATCTTCCAGGGCCACCAGCAGCATGCCGAACACGTCGCGGCCAGCCTGAAGTAAGGAGACGCGTGATGTTGTCAGGACGCTATCTCGCAACGCTGGCCTTGCTCGCGCTCGGCGCGATGGCCGTCCCGGCGCATGCGGCCACCATCCAGATCGTGATGGAAAACCTGGTGATCTCGCCGGCCGAGGTGTCGGCCAAGGCCGGCGACACCATCGAATGGGTCAACAAGGACGTGTTCGCCCACACCGCCACCGCGAAGAACGGCGACTTCGACGTGACGATCGCGCCGAAGAAGACGATCAAGTCGGTTCTGACCAAGGCCGGCACGGTCGACTATTACTGCCGATACCATCCCAACATGAAGGCGGTGCTGACGATCGCACCATAGCCTGCGCGATGACCTCCGAGGTAATCGATCGGCGCTCGCGAACCTTCGATAGTCCGGACCGCCGCACAGTCCGGCACTATCGAAGGAGAGCACCATGACCGACCATGCCACCATCGCCCGCCGCTATATCGATCTCTGGAACGAGCGGACGCCAAGCCGGCGTCGCGAGATGCTGAGCGAGAACTGGACCGCCGATGCGCGCTATATCGATCCGCTGATGAGCGGCGACGGCCATGAGGGCGTCGACGCGCTGATCGCGGGCGTGCAGCAGAAGTTTCCGGACTTCCGCTTCAAGCTGATCGGGGAGCCGAACGGCTTCGGCGACCATGTCCGGTTCTCCTGGGGCCTTGGCCCTGACGGCGTCGACAGCCCGATCAAGGGCACCGACTTCGCCATGCTGAAGGACGGCCGGATCAGGAGCATCACCGGCTTCCTCGACCAGGTGCCGGGCGCCTGAGGCCTTCCTCAGGCAACCACGACCTATATCCTCTCGTCATTCCCCGGTGCGCAATTGCGCACCGGGGAATGACGAGGGGACAGAACGCCAACGCCGTTACGTCAACGGCTTCCACGCCGGCGACGTCGCTGATAGTCTTCCCGAAACACAGGGAGGACGCCATGAAGGCAGGTCACGCCTTCAAGACTTCTGTCGTCAGCGACATCACGCCGGCGCTGCTGGCGATCGGCCGCGACAGCTTTCCGCAGGCCCTGATCGGCGCGCTACGCCGCGTCGCCGGTGTCGGTCATTGCATGGTGTTCTCGTTCACCGGCCCGCGGACCGCCGCGTGCCTGCTCGATGTCGGCAACATCCCGACCGGGCGCGACCTCGGGATCGCCTATTCCGAACATTTCCATCAGGCCGACCCGAACCGCGATGCGGTGTTCGAGGGACGGACCCAGCCCGCGCCGATCGTGCTGCCGACCTTCGCCCGCCGCATGTACAGCGACGGCTACCGCAAGATCTTCTTCGACGACTCCGACATTGTCGACAAGTTCGCTTCCGCGATCTGGACCGGCGACACCTGCTTCTATGTCAACTTCTACCAGATCACCGCGCAAGGCCGCTTCAGCCGCGAGCAGATCGCGCGCCTGGCCGCGGTCGCGCCGGCGCTGACGGCGGCCGTGGCGCGGCATTTCCAGCGCGACCCGGCAGCGGATGTTGATCCGATCGAGCGGTTGAAGATCCTGTTTGCAACCGCTGAGCCGCTCGCCAGGCTGACCGGGCGTGAGAAGGAGGTCTGCCTGCGCATCCTCTCCGGTCTCAGCTCGGAAGCGATCGCCGCCGAGCTCGGCATCGGGCTGCACTCCGCCCTCACCTATCGCAAGCGTGCCTATGACAAGCTCGGCATCTCCTCGCAGAACGAGCTGTTCGCGATCGCGCTGCGCCTGATGGCCTCGGCGCGCAGCCTGAACTGACGGAACCTTGAACGGCGGCCCCCCCAGAGCGATCGCCTATAAAAGGATCTGTCGGGCAGCGTCCTCGCGGCCATCCTTCGAGACGCTCGCCTTCGGCGCGCTCCTCAGGATGACGGGTCTTGTTTTGCGGCACAATAGTAGACCCTCATGGTGAGGAGCGCCGCTTGCGGCGCGTCTCGAACCACGAGGCCGAGTTACCTCCGTAGCCGCCGAAGCGTCATATGCGATTGCCCTACCCCGCCCCCGCTGTCCCCAGCGCTGGGGACAGACGGGCCGCGCCTGCCGGCCTATGCTCGGCTCGAAAACCTGAGGCCAAACCGAGATCACGTCGTGAGCACCGCGCCCCATTTCGACATCGACGTCCCCGCCTTCTGGCAGGACCCCTATCCGACGCTGGCGCGCATGCGCAAGGAGGCGCCGATCGCCTACGTGCCGCAGCTCGGCAGCACACTGCTGTGCAACCGCGACGACATCTTCATCTCCGAGAAGCAGATCGACGTGTTCTCGTCGCACCAGCCCGAGGGGCTGATGAACAAACTGATGGGCCACAACATGATGCGCAAGGACGGCGATGCGCACATGAACGAGCGCAAGGCGATCTTTCCGGCGATCTCGCCCAAAACCGTCCGATCACACTGGACCGCGCAGTTCACAGCACACGCGACGCGCATCCTCGACAAACTGAAGCCGGACGGCGTGGTCGATTTCGTGCAGGCCTTCGCGCTGCCATTCTCGGCCGAATGCCTGAAGTCGATCACAGGCCTCACCAATATGCGCTTCCAGGACATGAACGCCTGGTCGCAGGGCATGATCGACGGTATCGCCAATTATGTCGGCGATCCCGCGATCGAGGCGCGCTGCCATGCGGCGACCTCCGGCATCGACGCCGCGATCGACGACATGGTCCCTGGGCTGCGCAAAACGCCCGACCTCAGCCTGCTCGGCGTGATGCTGCAGACCGACATGCCGATGGAGAGCGTGCGCGCCAATATCAAGCTTGCGATCTCGGGCGGCCAGAACGAGCCGCGCGATGCGATCGCCGGCACGGTATGGGCGCTGCTGACCCATCCCGACCAGCTTGCGCTGGCGGCGAGCGGCACGATCCCGTGGCTGCAGGTGTTCGAGGAATATGCGCGCTGGATCTCGCCGATCGGGATGTCGCCGCGGCGGATCGCAAAGCCCTGGACGATCAGGGACGTCGCATTCGAGACCAATGAGCGCGTGTTCCTGATGTTCGGCTCGGCGAACCGCGACGAGAAGCATTTCGACCGGCCCGACGCGTTCGACGTGCGCCGCGACGCCGGCAAAAGCATCGCGTTCGGTGCCGGACCGCATTTCTGCGCCGGTGCCTGGGCCTCGCGCGCCATGGTCGCCGACGTCGCGCTGCCCGCGATCTTCAACCGGCTGAAGAAGCTGCGCCTGATCGAGCACAAGCCGGCGCGGATCGGCGGCTGGGCGTTCCGCGGCCTGCTGGATTTGCCGCTGACGTGGGACGCGTAGCCCCCGTTACCGTCCCCAGCGCAGCACAACCGGATCGAGTGTCCGCGCGATCTCGATCAGCCCCGCGCGCGTCGCGGGATGCAGCGGTTGCAGCGGGTGGCGCACCGCATCGGACTTGATGACGCCGCCTTCGCGCATCAGCACCTTGCAGGCCTGCAGCCCGCATTGGCGGTTCTCGTAGTTGATCAGCGGCAGCCAGCGCGCATAGGCCCGCACCGCCTCGTCGCGGCGGCCGGCAAAGAACGGATCCATGATCTGGCGGATGCCGTCGGGATAGCCGCCGCCGGTCATCGCACCGGTGGCGCCGGCATCGAGATCGGCCATCAGCGTGATCGCCTCCTCGCCGTCCCACGGCCCCTCGATCTCGGCGCCGCCCTTCTCGATCAGGCCGCGCAGCTTGTTCGCGGCCATCGGCACCTCGATCTTGAAGTACCTGACATTGGCAAGCTCCTTCGCCATCCGCGCCAGGAAGTCGACCGACAGCGGCGTGCCCGCGACCGGCGCGTCCTGGATCATGATCGGGATGTTGATGGCATCCGACACGACCCGATAAAACTCATAGATGCCCGGCTCGCCGACGCGGAAGGTCGCGCCGTGATAGGGCGGCATCACCATCACCATCGCGGCCCCGGCGGCCTCCGCCTGACGGCTGCGCTCAGCGCACACCGCCGAGGAGAAATGCGTCGTGGTGACGATGACGGGAATGCGGCCGGCGACATGCTCGAGCACCGTATGCATCACGGTCTCGCGCTCGGCGTCGGTCAGCACGAACTGCTCGGAGAAGTTGGCGAGGATACAGATGCCGTGGGAGCCGGCGTCGATCATGAAGTCGACGCAGCGCCGCTGCCCATCGAGGTCGAGATTGCCGCTGGCGTCGAAGATGGTCGGCGCCACGGGGAAGACGCCGCGATAGGGGCGCTTTGCGACTGACGTCATGATAACGACCTCCCAGGTTGTTGTCGGATTTTCTTGTCAGCTCTGGCGGAACGGCAGCGGCGGGCCGTCGAGCCGGCGCAGGCCCGGCTCGCGCCGCTCCAGCCACCAACCATACTGCTTCGGCCACGACGCGAACACCTCGCCGCCTCCACCGCCGAGCGCAAGCTCGGCATGCAGCGGCCAGTTCGGATCGAACAGCGCCTCGCGCCCGATCGCGACCAGGTCGGCATGGCCTTTGGCGAGGACGTCTTCGGCCTGCTGCGGGTGCAGGATGAGGCCGACCGCGATGGTCGCAATGTCGGCGGCGCGGCGGATCTCATCGGCATAGGGCACCTGAAAGCCGTAGCCGCGCGGAATCCGCGCCGCGGTCGCCGAGCCGAGCAGGCCGCCCGACGAGCAATCGATCAAATCGACGCCGCGCGCCCTGGCTTCGCGGGCGAACGCGACCTGGTCCTCGAGCGTCAGGCCGCCGTCGACGCCGTCGACCGAGGAAATCCGCACCGACAGCGGCCGCTCCGCCGGCCAGGCGGCGCGCACGGTCTCGATGATCTCGAGCGGATAGCGCATCCGCCCGGCGCGATCGCCGCCATAGGCATCGGTGCGGCGGTTCGACAAGGGCGAGAGGAATTCGTGCAGCAGATAGCCATGCGCGCAATGCACCTCGACGAATTCGAAGCCGGCCTCCACCGCGCGCAAGGTGGCGCGCCGCCATTGCTCGCGCAGCGCGGCGAGTTCGGCCGCGTCGAGCGCGTGCGGCATCAACCAGCCTTCTTCCATCGGGATCGCGCTCGGCGCCACCGTGCGCCACGGCAGATCGCCGCGGGCACGATCGGCCGCATCGAGAGCGGCATTGCCGTACCAGGGACGCTGCATGCTGGCCTTGCGGCCGGCATGCGCGAGCTGGATCGAGGGCACGGCGCCATTGTCCTTGAGGAAGGCGGCGATGCGCTCGAGCGGCGCGATCTGCTCGTCGCTCCAGATGCCGACATCGCCATGGGTGATGCGGCCCTCCGCGGTCACCGCCGCGGCCTCGACCATCACGAGCCCGGCGCCGCCCTGGGCAAACTTGCCGAGATGCACGAGATGCCAGTCATTGGCCAAGCCGTCGGTTGCCGAATACTGGCACATCGGCGAGATCAGGATGCGGTTTCGGGAGGTCACGCCGCGAAGCGTGATCGGCTGAAACAGAAGCGGCTGCGACATCGGGACCTGCGGGACGGTGTTGGCGGGAGAAATCGTGGCGGAAAGCTAGGCGGCGCGCCCCGGGATCGCAAGCCACACCGCGGCGCAGGCGGCAAGACCTGCACGCATGCAGCACGTGCGCAACGGCGCGATCTGCAAAACCCGCAACATCTGCCGCAGAAAAATCTCCCGGCTGGTAAATACTTTCGGTCATTCCCGGGTCACATCGCGGATCGCAATTCGGCGCGGACATCCCTACATTGCCGGCATGAAGAAAATCGGATTCCTTTCGTTCGGGCACTGGACGCCCTCGCCGCAGTCGCAGGCCCGCTCAGCCGCGGATGTGCTGCTGCAATCCATCGACCTTGCGGTCGCCGCCGAAGAGCTCGGCGCGGACGGCGCATATTTTCGTGTCCATCACTTCGCGCGCCAGCTAGCCTCGCCGTTCCCGCTGCTGGCGGCGGTCGGCACCAGGACCAGCCGGATCGAAATCGGCACCGCCGTGATCGACATGCGCTACGAAAATCCGCTCTACATGATCGAGGACGCCGGCGCGGCCGACCTGATCGCGAGGGGACGCCTGCAACTCGGCATCAGCCGCGGCTCGCCCGAGCAGGTGATCGATGGCTGGCGCTATTTCGGCTATCAGCCGGGCGAGGGCGAAACCGACGCCGACATGGGCCGGCGTCACGCCGAGATCTTCCTCGACATGCTGCGCGGTCAGGGATTTGCGCAGCCCAATCCACGGCCGATGTTTCCCAATCCTCCCGGCCTGCTGCGGCTCGAACCGCTCTCGGAAGGCCTGCGCGAGCGCATCTGGTGGGGCGCCGGCTCGAACGCCACCGCGGTGTGGGCGGCGAAGCACGGGATGAACCTGCAGAGCTCGACACTGAAGAGCGACGAGACCGGAGAGGCTTTCCATATCCAGCAGGCGGCCCAGATCCGGGCCTATCGCGCCGCCTGGAAGGAGGCCGGGCACACGCGCGAGCCGCGGGTCTCGGTGAGCCGCAGCATCTTCGCGCTGGTCGACGATCGCGACCGCGCCTATTTCGGCAACGGGCAGGAGGAAGACCAGATCGGCTTGATCGACGAGAGGACGCGCGCGATCTTCGGCCGCGGCTACGCAGCCGAGCCGGACAGGCTGATCGAGCAGCTCAAGACCGATGAGGCGATCGCGGAGGCCGATACCTTGCTTCTGACCGTCCCCAATCAACTCGGCGTCGCCTACAACACGCATGTGATCGAGACGATCCTGACCCAGATCGCGCCCGCTTTAGGCTGGCGCTGAATCCATCGCGCAACGTCAGCGATACTCGGCCGGCGCGCACGCTCGTCACATCGGGCAGAACCGGGATAAGGACCCGCGCCGACCGTCTTCTAGGGGGGCTGTTGAGAGGGAACGGCCCGGCGCGGGCTTGAACCGACCGTTCTCGCCGGAGGTCGGTCGGCTCTGTTCGACCAATGCCGGAACCCGCGACATCGTTCCGGTGGAACTTCGTTCTCAAACGCGGAGAACTACGGAAACATAACTGCGCGTTGTGAGAAGAACAGGTCGAGTACGGTTCGTTAGGCGCGCACGTTGCGTGAACAGATCGCCGTAATATCCCGGGATAATAGCGAAGGCCGTCTGCGGATCGCCTGGGTCAGGAATCCCTGTCGCGATTGCGCCTGGGGAGATCGAGCCGATCGACGCGCTCGTCAATCCGCCGGTTCAGCTCCTCGTCTTCTCTCGCATTGCTGCCGCGACGGGCGCGGACCACCAATGCACAACATCCGACCAGAACGATCGCGAAGAGCGCGAAGTACCACCATGCCATGCACTGATCTCAAATGACGCTCGCCAATACGAGCGGAAAGGTCATCGTTCAGGCCGGTAAGGACGCGCCGACCTCGGCGCATAATAGGGGTTCACCAGACAGGTCGCCGGCATGCCCACAGCGCTGGCCTGGCACTGATCCAGCGAGGTGAAGATGCAGTCCATGCGCTCGCCGACCAACTCACCGTAAACATGCATGCAGACGGGATAGCGCGGATCATACATTTGCGCGGATGCCGGCCTCGTCATCCAAAGCACGCCCAGCGCAAGCAGCAGCGCTCCAAGCAACCTCACGTTACGTCTCCTGCTGTCGTCAAATACATTGCCTTGCCGACGAGCTGTCCCGCGACATTTGCCTGAAGGCTGGAGCGGGCGAAGGGAATCGAACCCTCGTATGCAGCTTGGGAAGCTGCCGTTCTACCATTGAACTACGCCCGCGATCTCAATTGCTTGAGGTCGCACCTCACGGGTGCGACCGGCCGGACCATAGCCCGGGCGGAGGCAGCGGATCAAGCGCGCATTGGAGCCGATCGCCGCACCGCGCTCGCTAATGGCCCATCCTCACGAGCACGTCATTGATGACAAAAGCCGCGGCGGCGGATGCGTCGCAGCTGCCGCTTCGTGCATAGATGCAGGCATCGGCGATGCCGACGCGGGCACAGCTTTGCCTTGAATAATCCGCCGGCAGATCACCGGCGGCCGCGGGCCGCGCGAGGATGCGGTTGAAGGCCGGCCTGGTCGCCTGCAACAGCGGCGGCAGGATCAGCTCGGCGAGCGGATCGGCGGGCTCCAGCGCATAAAGCGGCGTCGTCCCAACCAATCGTTCCCGCCCCGGCAACAGCTGGAAACGGACATTGTAAAGTGCGAGGCCGCACATCTGCGGATCGCTGCGCAGTTCGGCGGCGAGCCGCGCCGCGCCGACACCGCGCGTCCAGTAGTCGCGCATCCCCTCGCTGGCGCCGGCGAGCGTCACCGAGAGCAAGGCCCAGCCGCCGGTGACGATCGGCAATGCCCAGCGGCGCCACCCGGGTTTTGCGCGCAGCCATTGCACCCAATCGGCCGATCCCAGCGCCGCGACGATGATGAACAGCGCCACCGACAGGAAGACGAAGCGGTATTCCTTGTGCGCGATCAGGCTGTGGAAGACGAGGTTGACCAACGCCACGGCCAGCAGCAGCGGCGCATGGCGCGAGCCGCGCCAGATCGCAGCGAGCGGCAATACGATCGCCGCCGACCACACGATCAGGAAGTTGACGAGATAGGCCGAAGGGGGCGTCACGCCGAACTCGGTCGCGCGATCGTGCAGCAGGTTTTCCTTGATGTTGCCAATCAGCCAGGCGAACGGCACGGCGCCATGCGCAAGCTCGATCGCGGCGGTGAGCACCAGCGCGGCGAGGCCGCCCGCGATCAGCGCAATCAGGTTTCGCCAACGCATCCAGCAGGCGCCGAGCGCAAGCACGGCAATGGCCGGCGCGTACTGAAAGCGGCAGACAAAGGCGAAAGCGAGCAACGCGCCGCCGATCGCGAGATGCCGCTGCGACGGACGACCGGTCACCAGCAGCGCCGCCGGCACGATCAGCGCCGTCGCCAACGGCTCGCCCAATGTGTGCGGCGCGAGCAGGATCAACTCGAACCAGACCGCAGCCGCGAACGCCGCGACGATGGAATGGGTTCGCGATATCCGAGCACCGAAGTACCAGGCGCTGACCACGATCGACAGCGACGCTGTTGCGGCGACCAGGCGCGGCACCAGGAAAGCGCCCTCGCCGCCCGGCGCAATCAAGCCGCCCACCGCGACCGGCCCGGCCAGCAATGTCGGCAGGAACCAGCCGCGAATGCCTTCGCGCCACTCCCACGTCAAGATGCCGTCATGGCCGAGCATTCGCCACGCCGGCTCGAGATATTGAAAGATCTCGTCCGGATACATCACGTTGGGCCAGAGCGCGGCCGCAAGGCGCAGGACCAAGGCCAGCAACAGCAATGCGAACAGCGGATGACGACGCCCGGCCGACGTCCCGGCCACGGCGGTGCCGCCGCGCGCGATATCCGCGCCGGTGCTGGTCATCGTTCCGCCGATCGTACCGTGGAGCAGCATGCTGACGACCAGATAGCGGGCAAAGCCTTTAAGATGCGTGACCGGTAATTGGCGGGGTCACACCGAACGGTGTCGCGACATGGTTAGCTAAACGTCAAGATTCAAGATGCGCACGCCGGCGACGATGTTAAGATCGCGCGCATGGGGGCTGGTGGCGTCATGGCGGGGCGTGGGTACACCATTTTCGATACGGCGATCGGCCGATGCGGTATCGCGTGGGGTGAGCTCGGCGTGGCCGGCGTGCAGCTTCCCGAGCTGCGCGAGATCGAGACCCGCAAGCGGCTATTCAAGCTTTATCCGGATGCGCGCGAGATGCGGCCTCCCGAGGAGATCACTGTCGCGATCGAGGGCATCGCTGCAACCTTGCGCGGCGGCATTGGGGACCTTGCCGGCGTTGCGCTCGACATGAGCGGCATCCCGGCCTTCAACGCGCGCGTCTACCAGTTTGTCCGCACCATTCCCCGCGGCGAAACCCGGACCTATGACGAGGTGGCGAGCGCCTTGCGCGCGTCCGGTGCGGTCAATTCGGTGGCACAGGCGCTCGGCCGCAACCCCTTCATGGTCATGGTGCCCTGCCACCGCGTGCTCGAGGCGGGCCATTACGCCGACCGGATCTCGCCGAACGGCGGCAGCATCTCGAAACGGCGGCTGCTCTCGATCGAGGGCGCCCAGCCGACCACCAGCAAGACCCTTTTTGATGTGCTGCTGCCAGTTGCACGGCTCCGGCCGCGAGCTTAAATCCCCGGTATGGTCCGAACCACGCTGCTACAGCGCGATCGCATCACGGTGAACGAGTTTCGCTGCACGGCGGAACCCGGCGACAAGCCGTTCGCCGAGCAGTTCGCCTCCCACTCGGTGTCCTATGTGCGCAGCGGCAGCTTCGGCTGCCATTGCCGCGGCCGCTTCCATGAGCTGGTGGCAGGTTCGATCCTGGTCGGCCATCCCGGCTATGAATACACCTGCACGCACGACCACGTGGTCGGCGACGAATGCCTGTCGTTCTTCCTGGACCCGGTGCTGGTCGAGACCATCGGCGACCGCGCGGCGGTCTGGCAGGTCGGGTCGGTGCCGCCGCTGCCGGAACTGATGGTGATCGGCGAGCTCGCGCAAACGGCGGCAGATGGCAACAGCGACGTCGGTCTCGACGAGATCGGCCACCTCCTCACCAGCCGCCTTGTCGAGCTGGTGTCCGACCGCGCGACGAAGCCCCTCACCGCAGGCTTGCGCGATCGCCGCCGCGCCGTCGAGGCCGCGCTGTGGATCGACGCCAATTCACATCATCAGATCGACCTCGACGATACTGCGGAACAGGCCGGCTTGAGCACCTTCCATTTCCTGCGGCTGTTTTCCGCCGTGCTCGGCGTCACCCCGCATCAATATCTCGTGCGCTCGCGGCTGCGCCATGCGGCACGGCGGCTCGCCGACGACGACAGCCCGATCACGGACATCGCCTATGACGTCGGCTTCGGTGATCTGTCCAATTTCGTGCGCAGCTTCCACCGCGCCGCCGGCGCCTCGCCGCTGAAGTTCCGCCAGGCCTCTCGCGGCGACCGCAAGATTTTCCAAGAACGTCTCGCGCTGCAATAGCTAGGCTGCTCCAGTCCGCGCGTCTTTCGATGCGCCCAACGACTGGAGATTCCCTTATGTACGATCATATCGGATTGCGCGTTGCCGACCTCGACGCCAGCGTGCGCTTCTACACCGCGGTGCTGGCGCCACTCGGCTTCGTGCTCTGCTCGCGCGACGACAGCGGCGCCGGTTTCGGCCCGAAGGGCGAGCCCGCGCTCTGGCTGCATTTGCACAGGGGCAAGGCCCAAGGCGGCGCCCACGTTGCGTTCCGCGCGCCGAGCCACGACGCGATCAAGACATTCCATACCGAAGGCCTGAAAGCCGGCGGCAAGGACAACGGCGCGGCCGGCCATCGCAAGGACTACAGCCCGACCTATTACGCGGCATTCCTGCTCGACCCCGACGGCAACAATGTCGAGGCGGTGTCGACGTAAGCAAGAGCCGCGCATTCCAACGTCATCCTGAGGAGCCGCGCAACGCGCGGCGTCTCGAAGGATGGCCCCGAGCGAGATCCGGTCATCCTTCGAGGCTCGCTCAGGAACGCGATGCCGGGGCATCGCGTCGCTCGCACCTCCAGCGACAAAGGCGAATCCTTTGCGCGGGGATGACAACCACCCGAAAGGTTACAATCATGGCTTCCATTCACAAGAATATCCCGATCGACGCGCCGGCTGATCATGTCTGGGACGCGCTGCGCGATTTCGGCGCGCTGCATACGCGGCTGGTGCCGGGCTTCGTGACCGACACGCAACTCGACGGCGACGTCCGCACCGTCACTTTCGCCAACGGCACCGTGGCGCGCGAGACGCTGGTCGATTGCGACGACAACCGAAAGCGGCTGGTCTATGCGATCACCAGCGAACGATTGAAGCAGCATTCCGCCTCGGTGCAGGTGTTCGCCGAGGGCGACACGCGCTGCCGCGTAGTGTGGATCGCCGACGTGCTGCCGCACGAGGTCGCGCCCTACATGGACGCGCAGATGGACCTCGGCGCGGCGGCGATGCAAGCGGCGATGGCCAAATCCTTCAAGGAGAAGAACGCGGCGTAGCGGGGCTGGCGGCCGGAAAATTTTTCACCGTCACCCTGAGGAGGCCGCATAGCGGCCGTCTCGAAGGGTCGACGGCCCGGCTTTGTCCACGAGCATGTTGAGGCATCGGGGCCGTGCATCCTTCGAGACGCGGCCAAGGGGCCGCTCCTCAGGATGACGGTGTGAGAGTCGGGGGATTGTGGAGCAGAGAGCTACGACAGCGCCGGCTGCGCCTCGGCGACCGGCGCTGATTTGCCCCAGCGCGTCAGGATCACGCTGAGGCAGGACAGCACGCCGAGCACCCCCATCGAGGCGGCGGCGAGTGCGAAGAAGTTCTGCGCGCTTGCGTCATGCGTCGACAGCCACCAGCCGCCGGCGCCGATAAAGATCAAGCGCGCCGTCTGCGCCAGCACCGGACCCAGCACCTTCGCCGCGCCCTGCGAGGAGAAATACATCGACATCGCAAGGCCGATGAAGGCGTACATCGGCGCGGCGGTCGAAAGATATTGATGGCTGGTCGCCCGCACATGCGGATCATTGGTGAACAGATTGACCCAGAGGTCTGGGAAGACGGCGATGAAGCTGCCGACCACGCCGACCGCAAGGAACGACACCGTGCCCGCGGTCCAGGCGATGCGCCGGGCCCGCGCGACGCGCTCGGCGCCGACCGCCATGCCGATCATCGGCACCGAGGCGATGCCGACCGCGAAGGCGACCGAGGTCAGCATGAATTCGAGCCGCGCGCCGATGCCGTAGCCGGCGAGCACCGCGGTGCCGAACTGCGCCAGCATGTGGGTGAAGATCGAGATCGTCAGAACCGATTGCAGCGGCGAGAAGCAGGACACCGCGCCGACCTTGAGGATGTCGATGAACATCGCCCACTGCACGCGGAGCCCCTTGAGCTTCGGCTTCACGCGCGCGCGGCCCGAGAACAGATACCAGCCCATCACGCTGATGCTGATCGAATAGGCGATCAGCGAACCTGCGGCGACACCGCGCATGCCGAATTGCGGTACCGGACCGAGACCGAGCCCGAGCGTGCCGCCGAGAATGATCTGCCACACCGCCGAGGACAGGATCATGGTCGACGGCAGCTTCATGTTGCCTGTGCCGCGCAGGATGCCGGCCATGGTGTTCATCAGCCAAGGCAGGATCGCGCCGCCGAAGAACACCTGCGAATAGGCGATCGCCTGCGCCAGCACATTGCCGCGGCCGCCGAGCAATTCGAGCAGGCGCGGACCGAAGATCAGCATGCCCAGCATGAACGTCAAACCAAAGGTCAGGCCGATCAGCAGCGCATGCATCGCCAGCGTCGAGGCGCGCTCGATCTCGCCGGCACCGAGCGCACGCGCGATCGCGGATGCGACGCCGCCGCCCATCGCGCCGCCGGACATCGTCATGGTGAGGATCACGCAGGGAAACACCAGCGCCATCGCCGCAAGCGACTCGACGCCGAGCCGGCCGATATACGAAGTCTCCGCGATGACGACGCAGGTGCCGGCGGAGAGCGCGATCACATTCGGCCACGCCAGCCAGAGCAACGTGCGCAGGATCGGCCCGTCGAGCAGCGCATTGCGCGCCGGCTTGGTCACCGGCGGCGGCAGCGGCCGCTCTTGTTCGTCGACAGGTATTTCGGCGAGGCCGAGATCGGACATTTCTACTCCCACGCGCGATCTGGGGAGCCGCGCCATGGTGTTTCCCTACCATGGCAATGGCGGAATCCACGTGCGCGGGACGCAAGGGGGGCCTGCGCGATTGCAGGTGAACCCGGATGAACCTTGGCGCTAGCCGATCGACCACACGAACGGCGCGCCGGCGGCACCATTCGGCTTCAGATGCACCGGAATATGCCGCCCGCAGCCGGCGGCCAGCCCGTCGAACAGGCCGGTCAGCACGCTGGCGCAGGCCGGATGATAGTCGGCGACGTCGGCCATCAGCTTCCAGCCGTGCTGGCGGATTTCGAACTGGCCCTCGGATTCGGTGATGTCAGCGACATCGTCCTGCGACTCGAAGAGAGTGCGCAGGAATGCGGCAAATTCCGTGGCACGGCCACGGCTGCCGCCGAGCGCCTGCGCGACCTCGTCATAATACTGCATGCCGATCAGCTTGCCGGTGAGATGCAGCAGATAGCTCGCATCCTCGGGGCCGAACACCTGCACGATGACCGGCGCGGCCGTCTTCACATATTCCATCGCGTAGTTGCGATAGGCCTTTTCCAGCCGCGGCTTCGGCCAGCTGTCGACCGGCAGCGCCGGCGCGGTTCTGGAATCGAACAGCGGCGCCTCGAGATGGCGCGCGAACACGAGGCGCTGATCGAGCTCGAGCGGATGATCGTACTCGCAGTAATAGCCTTCGAGGCCGTCCTGGCCGTCGACACTCTGCTTGGTGCAGACAAAGCCGAGCCGCAAATCCCCGAGCGCGACGCCATTGTTGGCGTGCCAGCCGCGCAGCATCGCGCGCGAGACCTCGCCGGGCACGCCGCAAATCGCCGTGCCCTTCCAGATCCAGCGCGGCGGCGGATAGCGGATCCAGGCCTTGCGGTCGGTCTCGTACATGTATTCGACATGCACGCCGCCGATCCAGTTGGAGAGATAATGATACTGCGCGGCCGCGACCGCCGGCGGCAGACCGTCGAGGCCGAGCTTCTTCAGGCCGGGGAGAAAGCGTTCCTGCTGCTGGCGGCGAAACACGCGGAAGACGAATTCGGCGGCGTCAACGGTGCCGCGCCGCGTGACGACGGTGAGGATCAGCCCGGTGAAGAAGGCGTGATAGAGATCGGCGACGCTGCGCCATTTGCGCCACTGCGTTTCTTGTGCGCTTTCGCCTGCGGTCATGTTCGCTCCCTGGCTCTTGTTGGCGAGGTCGAGCTCGCATGCGCAATCGTAGCCCGGATGCAGCGAAGCGCAATCCGGGGCGGCGCGTTGCAGCGGCGCGAATCCCGGATTTCGCTTCGCTCCATCCGGGCTACGGAATTAATCGCGCGCGAAACGGAATTACACACTCGGTGTCATCGCCCGACTTGATCGGGCGATCCATTATTCCAGAGCCGGTGTGACCGATCGAGAAGCCGCGGCGTACTGGATTCCCCGCTTTCGCGGGGAATGACAGCGGAGGAGGAATTCCGCTACACGCGAAAATGTTTCGACAGCTTCAGGCCCTGCGCCTGATAATTCGAGCCGATGCGCTGGCCGTACAGCGCGTCGGGGCGCTCGAGCATCCGTTCATAGACGAGACGGCCGACGATCTGGCCATGCTCGAGAATGAACGGCACCTCGCGCGAGCGCACCTCCAGCACGGCGCGCGCGCCCTTGCCGCCGGCGCCGGCATAGCCGAAGCCGGGATCGAAGAAGCCGGCATAGTGGACGCGGAATTCGCCGACCAGCGGATCGAACGGCACCATCTCCGCGGCGTAGTCCGGCGGCACCTGCACCGCCTCTTTCGACGCCAGGATGTAGAACTCGCCGGGATCGAGAATGAGGCTACCGTCGGGCCGGGCCTTGATCGGCTCCCAGAAATCGTCGACCGCATAGCCGCCGCGGCGATCGACATCGACCACGCCGGTGTGGCGCTTGGCGCGATACCCGACGAAGCCGCCCGAGCTCTCGCCGGAGAGATCGACGGAAAGCGCAACGCCATCGGAGAGATCGGCATCGTCGATATCGACCAGCCGCTCGGCGGCATGCAGCGCATCGAGCTCGTCGGCGGTCAACGTCGCCTCGCCGATCCGGAAGCGGACCTGGCTGAGCCGCGAACCCTCGCGCAGCAGCACGGGAAACGTCTTCGGGCTGATCTCGGCGTAGAGCGGGCCGTGATAGCCGGCGCCGATCATATCGAAGCGGCGGGTGCCGTCGGCGATCACGCGGGTGAAGACGTCGAGCCGTCCGGTCGAGCTCTTCGGGTTGGCCGCGGCCACGATCTCCGGCGGCAGCGCCAGGCTCTCCAGCAGCGGCACGATGTAGACGCAGTTGGTCTCCAGCACCGCGCCGTCGGACAGATCGATCTCGTGCAGCTTCAGCTCGTCGATCCGCTCGGCGACGGTGGCATCGGGCCCCGGCAGGAAGCTGGCACGGACCCGGTAGGCGATGTCGCCAAGGCGCAGATCGAGGCTGGCCGGCTGGATCTGGCTCTCGACGAAGTCGTAGGCGGGCAGAATGAGGCCGGCCTCCGCCATCTCCGCGATCATGCGGTCGGGCAGGATTCCGTTGGATTCATCTTCCAGCGTGAACGACACGGCGAGGTCCCTCGAGATGGCCCAAAATCATACTCTGAACGGCCATCAAGCCCCAATATATGGGCTTTTAGGGGTTATCCGATGACCGTCTTGACGGAAAGGGCGCGAGGGAATATCAGCTGCACTTATCCCGTGGTGATTTGAGCCGGCCGGCTTGCAGCCACGTTAAATAAGTCGCTAAACAGGCCGGGGACAGTGTGATCCCGGCTTGTGGAGGTTGCTCCAGGCCGGTTTTTTTGTGGCCAGTTTCCAGGGGAAATGGCCACCTCGGAGGTCACATGTCTGAATCTGAAGGTACCGCCCGCTTTCGTCCCGAAACCCGCCTCGTCCATGGCGGCACGCTGCGCTCGCAGTTCGGGGAGACGTCGGAAGGGCTGTTTCTCACCCAGGGCTACGTCTACGACACCGCCGAGCAATGCGAGGCGCGCTTCAAGGGCCAGGACCCCGGCTTCATCTATTCGCGCTATTCCAACCCGACCATTGCGATGTTCGAGCGCCGCATGATCGAGCTCGAGGGCGCGGAAGCCGCGCGCTCGACCGCGACCGGCATGGCCGCGGTGACCACCGCGATCCTGGCGCCGCTGAAGGCCGGCGATCATGTGGTGGCCTCGAAGGCCCTGTTCGGCTCCTGCCTCTACGTGGTGCAGGACCTGTTGCCGCGCTACGGCATCGAGACGACGCTGGTCGACGGCCTCGATCTCGACCAGTGGCAGCGCGCATTGCGGCCGAACACCAAGACCTTCTTCCTGGAGAGCCCGACCAATCCGACGCTCGACGTGCTCGACATCGGCGCGATCGCACAGATCGCGCATAGCGGCGGCGCCCGGCTGATCGTCGACAATGTGTTCGCGACGCCGATCTGGCAGAGCCCGCTGTCGCTCGGCGCCGACGTCGTGGTCTATTCTGCGACCAAGCATATCGACGGCCAGGGCCGCTGCCTCGGCGGCGTCATCCTGTCATCAGAAGCCTTCATCGCCGAGCACATCCACAATTTCATGCGCCAGACCGGTCCGTCGCTGTCGCCGTTCAACGCCTGGGTGCTGCTGAAGGGGCTGGAGACGCTCGGCGTCCGCGTCCGCGCCCAGACCGAGAACGCGGCGAAGATCGCCGAGGCGCTGGCCAGGCATCCGAAGATCACGCGGCTGGTCTATCCGGGCCGCCCCGACCATCCGCAGGCCGAGACGGTGAAGAAGCAAATGGGCGCCGGCTCGACGCTGGTCGGCTTCGAGGTGAAGGACGGCAAGGCCGGCGCCTTCCGCTGCCTCAACGCGCTGAAGATCTCGCGCATCTCCAACAATCTCGGCGATGCCAAGAGCCTGGTCACGCATCCCGCGACCACGACGCATCAGCGGCTGGCGCCGGAAGCCCGCGCCGAGCTCGGTATCAGCGAAGGTTTTATTCGCTTCTCGGCCGGGCTCGAGCATCCCGACGACCTGATCGAGGATTTTGAGCGGGCGCTGGCGCGGGTTTAGGGCGAACAGAGAAGTCTAGTCTGGAGAGCTCGGCGCCCTCTCCCGCTTGCGGGCAAGGCTATCGCATATGCCCCTTGGCGACTGCGCAAGTGCTGGGCCTCGTGGTTCGAGACGCGCCGCAAGCGGCGCTCCTCACCATGAGGGTCTACTATTGTGCCGCAAAACAAGACCTCATCCTGAGGAGCCCGCCGAAGGCGGGCGTCTCGAAGGATGGCCACGAGGGCATCGCCACGATATGCGATAGCCCTGCGCTTGCGGCGCAAGTGCTCGGCCTCGTGGTTCGAGACGCGCCGCAAGCGGCGCTCCTCACCATGAGGGTCTACTATTGTGCCGCAAAACAAGACCTCATCCTGAGGAGCCCGCCGAAGGCGGGCGTCTCGAAGGATGGCCACGAGGGCATCGCCACGATATGCGATAGCCCTGCGCTTGCGGCGCAAGTGCTCGGCCTCGTGGTTCGAGACGCGCCGCAAGCGGCGCTCCTCACCATGAGGGTCTACTATTGTGCCGCAAAACAAGACCTCATCCTGAGGAGCCCGCCGAAGGCGGGCGTCTCGAGGGATGGCCACGAGGGCACCGCCACGAAATGCGATAGCCCTGCGCTTGCGGGGGAGGCGAAGGAACTTACGTCGCCGCCGTGGTGACGCCGCCGTCGACCACGATGGTCTGGCCGGTCATGAAGGTCGAGGCGTCGGAAGCGAGATAGGCCACGGCGCCGGCGATCTCGTTGGGCTCGCCGATGCGGCGGAGCGGCGTCGATGCGGTGCGGCGCTTCAGATTATCCGGGTCCTCCCACAACGCGCGGGCGAAGTCGGTCTTCACCAGGCCGGGCGCCACGCAATTGACGCGCACGCCCTTCGGCCCCCACTCGCCGGCGAGGCTGCGGCACAGCGCGAAGTCGGCCGCCTTGGAGATGCCGTAGGCGCCGATCACCGTCGAGCCGCGCAGGCCGCCGATCGAGGAGATGATCACGACCGAGCCTTTGCCGCGCTCGGCCATCTGCGGAATGGTCTGCGAGCACAGCCAGATGTTGCTCTTGACATTGGCGCCCATGATCTTGTCGAACGCCTCGTCCGTAATGTCGAGCAGCGGGCCGTAATACGGATTCACCGCGGCGTTGCAGACCAGGATGTCGATCTTGCCGTAGTGCTTGATGGTGCCCGAGACCAGCGCCTCGACCTCGTTGCGGCGTGAGATGTTGCAGGGGATGACGAGCGCATCGCCGCCCGCCTTCTTGATGCCGTCGGCGACTTCTTCGCAGGCGTCCGCCTTGCGCGAGGAGATCACGACCTTGGCGCCGAGTTTGGCCAGGAGCTCGGCCGAGGAGCGGCCGATGCCGCGGCTCGAGCCGGTGATGACCGCGACCTGGCCGGTGAGATCGAACGGGGTGTTTTTCATTGTTGTTGTTTCCCTGTTGTTGACGCGTCATTCCGGGATGCGCCGCAAGGCGCAGCCCCGGAATCCAGAAGTTGTGGTGTGAGATTCCGGGTTCTCGCTTCGCGAGCCCCGGAATGACGCCTGTGTGGTTAAGCCAGCAGCCCGCCGCCCTCGCTGACGCGACGGAGGTGGTAGTCGGTGTCGCCGAGCGTGTTCTCGATCATGGTCAGCCGCTTGAAGTAGTGGCCGATCTTGGCTTCCATGGTCATGCCGATGCCGCCATGGAGCTGGATCGACTGCTGGCCGACGAACTTCAAGGACTTGCCGACCTGCACCTTGGCAGCCGCGACTGCGGACGAACGCTCCTTGGCGTCGTCGAAGTCCGACGCCATGGTGGCGAACATCGACATGCTGCGGGCCTGCTCCAGCGCCACGAACATGTCGGCGGCGCGGTGCTGCAGGCTCTGGAACGAGCCGATCGCAACGCCGAACTGCTTGCGGGTCTTGATGTACTCGACGGTCTCCTTAAGCGACTCGTCCATCGCACCGACCGCTTCCGCGCACAGCGCAATGCGGGCTTCGTCGGCGACGCGCTCGATCAGGGGCAGGCCGTTCTCGGGATCGCCGATCGCAGCGTCAGCACCGACCTCGACATTGGTGAAGGTGATGTCGGCCGCATGCAGGCCGTCCTGGGTGGGATAGCCCTTCCTGGTGACGCCCTTGGCATCCGCCGGAACCAGGAACACGCCGATGCCGGTCTTGTCGCGCTGGCCGCCCTTGGTGCGCGCGGTCACGATCAGCGTGTCGGCGTTCTCGCCGTTGAGCACGACGAACTTCTCGCCGTCGATCACCCAGCCGGCGCCCTTCTTCTTGGCCGTGGTCACGACGTCGAAGAGATCGTAGCGCGAGTTCTTCTCGAGCTGGGCAAAGCCGAAGGTCTTGCTGCCGTCGATGATGCCGGGAATGTACTTGGCCTTCTGCTCGGCCGAGCCGCCATGGCGCAGGAAACCGCCGGCGACCACGACGGTGGCGAGATAAGGCTCGACCACCAGCGCCTTGCCGAGCGCTTCCATCACGATCATGGTCTCGACCGCGCCGGCGCCGAAGCCGCCGTCGGTCTCCGCAAAGGGCAGACCAAGCAGGCCCTGCTCGGCGAGCTTGCCCCAGAGCGCTTTGCTCCAGCCGCCCTTCTCCTTCATGTACTTCTTGCGCGCATCGAAGTCGTAGGCATCCGCCAGCAACCCGTCGACGCTCTCCTTGAGAAGCCGCTGCTCCTCGGACAGATCAAAATCCATTTTATCATCTCTCCAAAATCACGCGGGCGCCTGCCCTGATCTCCACTCGTCATCCCCGCGAAAGCGGGGATCCAGTACGCCGCAGCCCTCGTTGGGAATCACGATCGGCTCGGCGTACTGGGTCCCCCGCCTGCGCGGGGGACGACACCGAACTTGTGGCTTACAGTCCCAGCACGGCCTTGCTGATGATGTTGCGCTGGATCTCGTTGGAGCCGCCGTAGATCGAAACCTTGCGGTTGTTGAAGTAGCTCGGCGCGATCTGCGCGGTCCAATCCATGCTCTCGTTGGAGCCGGCATCGCCGTGCTCGTCGTAGGGTGCGGCGAACGGACCGATGATCTCCATCAGCAGCTCGGTGGTGGTCTGCTGGATCTCCGAGCCCTTGATCTTGAGCACCGAGGAGGCCGGATTGGGCTTGCCCTTGCCGTGCTTGCCCTCGTCGGCGACGACGCGGAGCTGGGTCAGCTCGAGCGCCTTCAGCTCGATCTCGCAGGCCGTGAGCTTCTCGCGGAACGCCGGATCCTCGATCACCGGACGGCCGCCGGCCTCGACCTTGGAGGCCAGCGCACGGATGCGGCGCAGCCGCTCCTTCGACACGCCGACCCGGGCGATGCCGGTGCGCTCATTGCCGAGCAGGAATTTGGCGTAATCCCAGCCCTTGTTCTCTTCGCCGATCAGGTTCTCGTAGGGCACCTCGACGTCGTCGAAGAACACTTCGTTGACCTCGTGGCCGCCGTCGATGGTCTGGATCGGGCGCACGGTGACGCCCTTCGACTTCATGCTGAACACGATGAAGGAGATGCCCATCTGCTTCTTCGCGTTGTTGTCGGTGCGGCAGAGGCAGAAGATCATGTCGGCGTGCTGGGCGAGCGTGGTCCAGGTCTTCTGGCCGTTGATGATCCACTTGTCGCCCTTACGCTCGGCCTTGGTCTTCAGCGACGCGAGGTCCGAACCCGAACCCGGCTCCGAGAAGCCCTGGCACCACCAGTCGTCGACATTGGCAATCCGCGGCAGATATTCCTTCTTCTGCTTCTCGTTGCCGAAGGTGTAGATGACCGGACCGACCATGCTGACGCCGAAGGCGAGCGGCTGCGGCGCGGGGTAGGATTGCAGCTCCTCGTTGAAGATGTAGTGCTGCACGGTGCTCCAGCCGGTGCCGCCATATTCCTTCGGCCAGTGGGTGACGCCCCAGCCCTTCTTGTTGAGGATGCGCCACCAGGTGACCATCTCGTCCTTCGACAGATGGCGGCCTTCCTGCAGCTTGCGCCGGGTCTCCGGCGGCACGTTGTTCTTGAAGAACTCCCGTACCTCCTCGCGAAACGCTATCTCTTCCTTGGTGAAAGCGAGATCCATCGGATCCTCCTTTTGAGCGAAACCTAACGTCTTGTTTCGTTGTCGTCCTGGCGAAAGCCAGGACCCATTACCACCGGCCTTCGTTGTCCTGCGAAGGCGACTGCCGTCCGTGCCCCTTACCCCGGCCGCGGGGTATGGGTCCTGGCTTTCGCCAGGACGACGGTGAATTACTGCAGCACCTCGAACAGGCCGGCCGCGCCCATGCCGCCACCGACGCACATGGTGACGACGGCGTATTTGGCCTTGCGGCGGCGGCCCTCGATCAGCGCGTGGCCGGTGAGCCGCGCACCCGACATGCCGTAGGGATGGCCGACCGAGATCGCGCCGCCATTGACGTTGATCTTCTCCGGATCGATGCCGAGCTTGTCGCGGCAGTACAGCACCTGCACCGCAAACGCCTCGTTGAGCTCCCACAGATCGATGTCGTCGACCTTGAGGCCGTGGCGCTTGAGCAGCCGCGGCACCGCGAACACCGGACCGATGCCCATCTCGTCCGGCTCGCAGCCGGCGGAGACGAAGCCGCGGAAGATGCCGAGCGGCTTCAGGCCGCGCCTGGCGGCTTCCCTGTCGCTCATGATCACGGAGGCGCTGGCGCCGTCCGAAAGCTGGCTGGCATTGCCGGCGGTGATGGTGAAGCCCTCGCCGCGCACCGGCTTGAGGCTGGCAAGCCCTTCGGCCGTGGTCTCCGGCCGCGGACCTTCGTCCTGCGACAGCGTCACCTCCTTCATCGTGACGGCACCGGTCGCCTTGTCGGTGACTGCCATCATGGTGGTGATCGGCGCGAGCTCTTCCTTGAACTTGCCGCCCTGCTGCGCGGCCGCGGTGCGGCGCTGGCTTTCGAGTCCATACTCGTCCTGCTTCTCGCGCGAGATGTTGTAGCGCTTGGCGACGATCTCGGCGGTGTCGATCATCGGCATGTAGACCTCGCCCTTGATCTTGAGCAGCGCCGGATCCTGGGCGTGGAAGGAATTCATCTTGTCGTTCTGCACCAGCGAGATCGACTCGCCGCCACCGCCGACCGCGATCTCGACGCCGTCGAAGATCACCGAACGCGCGGCAAGCGCAATCGCCTGCAGGCCGGAGGCGCACTGGCGGTCGATCGTGGTGCCGGCAACGCTCACCGGCAGCCCGGCGCGGAGCAGCGCCTTGCGCGCGATGTTGCCGCCGGTCGCGCCCTGCTGCATCGCCGCGCCCATCACCACGTCCTCGATCTCCTTCGGATCGACCTTGGCGCGCGCCACCGCCTCGCCGATCGCGTGCCCGAGCAAGGTCGCGCCTTCGGTGACGTTGAGCGCGCCGCGATAGGCCTTGCCGATCGGCGTGCGGGCGGTGGAGACGATAACGGCGTCGGTCATGAGCGGGATCCTGATGCAGTCTGCTGTGGTTTGGATTGAGATGTCTCGGTTTGAGCAGTCTTGGTTTGAGAAGGCTTGGGCTGCTGCTGGCGCAATTCGTGACGCGACAGCTTTCCAACCGGGGTGCGCGGCAGCTCGTCGACGAACTCGAGCGCTGCCGGCAGCTCGTGCTTGCCGACCTTGCCGGTGAGGAATGCACGCAGCTCGTCGATCGAGAACGCTGGCTGCCCGTCGCGCAGCTTGATGAAGGCCTTTGCCGCCTCGCCGCGGTAACCGTCGGGAATGCCGATCACGATCACCTCCTGCACGGCAGGATGGGTGTAGATCGCCTGCTCGATCATCTGCGGATAGACGTTGAAGCCGCCGGAGATGATCATGTCCTTCTTGCGGTCGACCAGATAGAAATAGCCGTCGGCATCCATGTAGCCGATGTCGCCGGTGAGGAAGCGGTCGCCGACGAAAGCCTCCGCGGTCTCCGCCGGCCTGTTCCAGTAACCCTTGGTGACGTTCGGACCGCGGATGCGGATTTCACCGACCTCGCCGACCGGCATCACCCTGGTGGAATCCTCCAGCGACACTACGTCCATCTCGATGCCGGGCAGCATCAAGCCGATCGAGCCCGGTTTCTCCGGCCCCTCCTTGGGATGGCCGGTGCCGGGCGAGCAGGTCTCGGTCATGCCCCAGCCGCTCTTCAGCTTCATGCCGACGCGGCGCTCGAAGATCTTCGCGACCTCCACCGGCAGCGGCGCGCCGCCGGAGCCGGCGACCACCAGCGAAGAGAGATCGCGCTTGTCGAGATCGGGCAGCGAGGCGATCGCAATCCACATTGTCGGCACGCCGGGAAACACCGTCGCGCGCTTGACCTCGATGTCGCGCATCACGGCCTCGACGTCGAAGCGCTGGTGCAACGAGATCAGATGGCCGCGCCGGATCGCCGACAGCAGCACGACGGTCAGTGCGTAGATGTGAAACAGCGGCAGCACGCAGATCACGCGTTCGATCGCATTGCGTTCGAGCCGCCCGGGCTTGCCCCAGACGTCGTAGATCGACACCGCCGCGGTGAGATTGCCATGGCTGAGCATCGCGCCCTTGGGCAGGCCGGTGGTGCCGCCGGTATATTGCAGCAGCGCGACGTCCTCGACGTCGACCGCCGGCCATTGCGACGGCCTGGTCGCGCCGTCGATGAACTGGCGATGCGTGATGACAGCAGGATTGTCGGGCAGCGCGGTTTGCGGCGTGCCGACCTTGCCCCAATTGTCGTCCTCGCAGACGATCAGACGGTCGAGCAGCCCTTTGGCGAGGAATTTCAGCGCGGTCGGCAACAGCGCCGAGAGGTTGCTGGTGACCAGCACCCGCGCTCCGGAATCGGACAGCTTGTGCGACAGCGCGATCTCGCCGTCGAGCGGCGACAGATGCACGACGCGGGCGCCGGCCTTCAGCGCGCCGAAGAAATTGATCGGATGGTCAGGCGAATTGCCGAGGAATAGCGCGACCGACGTGCCCTTGCCGTAGCCGGCCCGCATGAAGGCCGCGGCGGCGGTCTCGACCAAGGCCTCCAGCTCGGCGTAACCGATCGGCCGGTCGCGGAATTCGAGCACCGGGCGCGCGCCGAACTCGGCGGCGGCGCTCGAGAGCAGGTCCGGCAGCGTGCCGCGCGTGATCTCGTCGCTCCACTGCACGCCCTTGGGATAATATTGTTCGCCGGGATAGGTCATGAAAACCAGACTCTGGAAACTGTCATTCCGGGGCACGCGCAGCGTGAACCTAAGATGCGCAATTGCGCATCGGGGAATCTCGAGATTCCGGGTCTGCGCCTTCCGGCGCATCCCGGAATGACACGTGGTTACGGTCGGCCAATCACGCCGCCTTCGACGGCGCGGCGAGCGAGGCGAAGGTCTTGCCCTCGTCGGCGAGCTTCTTGAGCAGCGGCGCCGGCTCGAGCGAGGGATCGTTGGTCTCCTTGGCGTAGAAGGCCAGGCGATCGGCGATGTGCTTGAGGCCGACGGTGTCGGCCCAGAACATCGGACCGCCGCGATAGATCGGCCAGCCATAGCCATAGAGCCAGACCACGTCGATATCCGACGGACGCGCCGCGATGCCCTCGGCGAGGATCTTCGCGCCTTCGTTGATCATCGGGTACATCATGCGCTCGAGGATCTCGTCGTCGCTGACGACGCGCTTCTTGCGGCCGAGGCGCGCCAGCGTCTCGTCGATCAGCTTCTCGACCTCCGGATCGGGCAGCGCCGCGCGCGAGCCCGCCTCGTACTTGTAGTAGCCCTTGCCGGTCTTCTGGCCGAAGCGGCCGGCTTCGCAGAGCGCGTCCGCGATCTCCGACTTGATGCCGCGGTCCTTGCGCGAGCGCCAGCCGATATCGAGACCGGCGAGATCGCCCATCGCGAACGGGCCCATCGGCATGCCGAACTTCGTCACCACGGCGTCGACCTGCTGCGGCAGAGCGCCTTCGAACAGCAGCTTCTCGGACTGCTTGCCGCGCTGCGCCAGCATGCGGTTGCCGACGAAGCCGTCGCAGACGCCGACCACTGCCGGCACCTTGGCGATCTTGCGGGCGATCGAGACGGCGGTGACCAGCGCGTCCGGCGCGGTCTTGTCGGCGCGCACGATCTCGCACAGCTTCATGACGTTGGCCGGCGAGAAGAAGTGCATGCCGAGCACGTCCTGCGGACGCTTGGTCGACTTCGCGATCTCGTCGATGTCGAGATAGGAGGTGTTGGAGGCCAGCACCGCGCCCGGCTTGGCATACTGGTCGAGCTTGCCGAACACTTCCTTCTTGACCGCCATGGTCTCGAACACCGCCTCGATCACGAGGTCGGCGTCGCCGACGTTCTCGATGCCGACGACACCGTTGATCAGCGCCATGCGCTTGGCGGGCGCGTCCGCCGGGATGCCACCGCGCGCGGCGGTCGCCTCGTAGTTCTTCTGCATGATGCCCATGCCGCGCTTGAGCTGCTCCTCGCCGGTCTCGATCAAGGTGACCGGGATGCCGGCATTGGCGAACGACATCGCGATGCCGCCGCCCATGGTGCCGGCGCCGAGGATGGCGACGCGCGCCACGTTGCGGCCCTTGGTGCCCTCGGGAACACCGGAGATCTTGGCGGCCTCGCGCTCGGCGAAGAACGCGTAGCGCTGTGCCTTGGACTGGTCGCCGTTCATCAGCTTGAGGAAGCCCTCGCGCTCCTTCTTCAGGCCCTCATCGAACGGCAGGTCGATCGCGGCGCCGACGGCGTCCGCCGCGGCGAACGGCGCCTCGAGGCCGCGCGACTTCTTGGTCAGCGCAGCGACCGCATTGGTGAAGATCGAACGATCGGCCTTGGCAGCGGCGAGCTTAGAGTCGTCGTCGCGCAGCTTGCGCAGCGGACGCTTCTCGGCGACCACCTTGCGCGCAAATGCCTCACCGCCCGAGGCCGGACCCTCGACGATCTCCTCGATCAGGCCGGCCTTCAGCGCCGCGTCCGCGCCGATCGGATCGCCGCCGACGATCATCTTGACCGCGAGCTCGGGACCGACCGCGCGCGGCAGGCGCTGGGTTCCGCCCGCGCCCGGCAGCAGGCCGAGCTTCACCTCGGGCAGGCCGAGCTTGGCGTCCTTGGTGGCGACACGGTAGTGGCAGGCCAGCGCAACCTCGAGGCCGCCGCCGAGCGCGGTACCGTGGATCGCGGCCACGATCGGCTTCGGCGAACTCTCCATCAGGCTCAGCACTTCGGCGAGCCCGGGCGGCTTCGGCGGCTTGCCGAATTCGGTGATGTCGGCGCCGGCGATGAAGGTGCGGCCGGCGCAGGTCAGCACGATGCCCTGAACCTGCGCGTCATCGATCGCGCTCCTGATGCACTCGAAAATGCCGCCGCGCACCGCGGCGCTCAGCGCATTCACGGGCGGACTGTTAACCGTGACGACGGCAATATTGTCATGACGTTCGAGCTTGACGACTTCACTCACCGGGACTCTCCCTGGATGTTTGTTCTTGGACTTGTGTTGAGTAGCTGCACGACTTGCGTCGAGCCGCTACGATTAGACCAATTTCGCACTGCGAAATTTAATTCCACATCTTGACATGGAGGGTTATTTTGAAGCACGTGCCTTGTCAACGAGCATGACAAGGGCAGGGCAAGGATAGGGATGAAGCGCGCTAGCAAGAAAGCCGCGACCGATCGCAATTTCGTCGTCGCGCTTTCCCGCGGACTGGACGTCCTGCGCGCATTCCAACCCAATGACGGGCTGCTCGGCAATCAGGAGATTGCCGCCCGCACCAAGTTACCGAAGCCAACCATTTCCCGGCTGACCTACACGCTCACCAAGCTGGGATACCTTACACCTGTACCGAAGTTCGAGAAGTACCAGCTCGCGCCGTCGGCGATGGCACTCGGCTACGCCGCGCTCGCCAATCTCGGCGTTCGGCATTTGTCCGAGCCCTATCGAGAAGAAGTGATGCGCGCGACCGGCGGCGCAGTCGCGGTCGGCGGCCGCGACCGCCACAGCATGATCTATTTCGGCCAGAGCCGGAACGGCCTGGCGCTCGGCGTACAACTCGACGTCGGCTCGCGGGTGCCGATCGCAACCACGGCGATGGGACGTGCCTATATTTGGGCATTGCCGCCCGACGAGCGTGCGGCTTTACTGCGCGAGCTGCGCGATCACTACGGCAGCCGCTGGGCCAAGATGCGCGACGGCATCGAGCGCTCCGGCGAGACGGTCGCGAAGCACGGCTTCACGATGTCCGCAGGCGACTGGCAGAACGACGTCGCCGCGGTCGGCGTTGCATTGAGATTGAACGACGGAACCGGTCCTTACGCCTTCAATTGCGGCGCGCCGGCATTCCGCTTCACGGAAGACAGATTGCTCAACGACATTGGACCTCGTCTTGTGGCGATGGTAAGGAACATCGAGCAGGCGCTCGGTGGAATGGCGCCGCAATCCAAAAAAGAAGAACGCAAAAAGACCAGAGTAGGAGGGAAAGTTGCACGTTTGGCCGAGGGGATCAGATAGCCTCCATCACGTCCAGCGAAACGCATCGCAGGGCCGCTCGCACCGCTCGAAGACGGCGGGCGAGACGAGATGACGCAGGCACAACTCGCGCAGGGGAATGATCCCCTGCTCGCGGTTCGCGACGTCAGCGTCGTGTTCGGCGGCATCATCGCACTGAACGGCGTGTCGTTCGACATGCGCCACGGACAGATCCTCGGACTGATCGGGCCGAACGGCGCCGGCAAGACGACGCTGTTCAATTGCCTGTCGCGGCTCTATCAGCCGTCGTCCGGCGACATCCTGATGGAAGGCAAGAGCATCCTGTCGCGCCCGCCGCACCGGATCGCCGAGATCGGCATCGGCCGCACCTTCCAGAATGTCGCGCTGTTTCCCAACCTGTCCGTGATCGACAATGTGCGCGTCGGCGCGCATGCGCGCACCTCGAGCGACATCGTCAGCGACTCGCTGCGCCTCGCCTGGGTCCGCCGCGGCGAGACCGACATGAACAAGAAGGTGCACGACATCCTCGGCTATCTCGATCTCGAGGACGTCGCCCACACCGTGGTCTCGGGACTTCCGTTCGGCACCCAGAAGCGCGTCGAACTGGCGCGCGCCCTGGCCGCAGACCCGAAGATCCTGCTGCTCGACGAGCCGGCCGGCGGCCTCAATCATGAGGAAGTCTATGTGCTCGGCGACCTGATCCGCAAAATCCGCGACGACCGCAAGATCACCGTGCTGCTGGTCGAGCATCACATGGGTCTCGTGATGTCGATCGCCGACCACGTCGTCGCGCTCAATTTCGGCCGCAAGCTTGCCGAAGGCACGCCGGCCCAGGTCCAGGCCGACCCTGATGTCATCAAGGCCTATCTGGGGAGCAAGGACCAATGACCACGATGCTCAACGTCAAGGACCTGCGCGCCTATTACGGCCAGGTTCAGGCCCTGCACGGCCTCTCCTTTTCGCTCAACGAGGGCTCGCTGACCACCCTGCTCGGCGCCAACGGTGCCGGCAAGACCACGACGCTGCGGGCGATCTGCAACATGGTGCGCTCGACCGGTGCGATCGAGTTCGAGGGCAAGCCGATCGGCACGCGCTCGACCGAAAACGTAGTCCGCCTCGGCATCGCCCATGTGCCGCAGGGCCGCGGCACCTTCACCAACATGACGGTGGAGGAAAACCTGCAGCTCGGCGCCATCAGCCGCCCGGACAAGAAGGCGATCGGCTCCGACATCGAGCGGATGTACGAGCATTTCCCGGTGCTGAAGCAGCGCTACACCCAGCAGGCCGGCACGCTGTCCGGCGGCGAGCAGCAGATGCTCGCGGTGGCGCGTGCGCTGATGCTGCGGCCGCGCCTGATGCTGCTCGACGAGCCGTCATTCGGCCTCGCGCCGCTGATCGTGCGCGACCTGTTCCGCATCCTCGGCAAGATCAATCGCGAGGAAAAGGTGACCATCCTGGTGGTCGAGCAGAATGCGCAGCTGGCGCTCGAACTCGCCGACCAGGCCTATGTGATCGAAACCGGACGGATCGTGATGTCGGGCAATGCCAAGGACATCGCGAACAACGAAGACGTCCGCAAATCCTATCTCGGCTACTGAGGGAGCTGGCACAATGGAGCTTTTTGCCAACCAGGTCCTGGCCGGCATCGCCACGGGCGCGATCTATGCCTGCATGGCGCTCGCGGTCGTGATGATCTACCAGGCCATCGACCATCTGAATTTCGCCCAGGGCGAAATGGCGATGTTCTCGACCTTCGTGTCCTGGCAGCTGATGCAATGGGGCGTGCCGTATTGGGGCGCCTTCGTGCTCACCGTCGCCTTTTCGTTCGCCGCCGGCATCGTCATCGAGCGGCTGCTGTTCAAGCCGCTGGCCAAGGCGCCGATCCTGACCAATGTCGCCGGCTTCATCGCGCTCTACGCGATCATCAACTCGGTCGCCGGCCTGATCTGGGACTTCACTATCAAGCAGTATCCGACACCGTTCGGCTCCTCGCCGTTCCTCGGCAGCCAGCTGATCTCAACCCACCAGGCCGGCATGATCGGCATCACCCTGTTGATGCTGCTCCTGCTGTTCTTCTTCTTCCGCTTCACCCGGGTCGGTCTTGCGATGCGTGCCGCAGCCTCGCTGCCGGAATCGGCGCGCCTCGTCGGCATCAACACCTCCTGGATGATCGCGCTGGGCTGGGGCATGGCCGCCTCGATCGGCTCGATCGCCGGCATGATGATCGCACCTGTGGTGTTCCTCGAGCCGAACATGATGCTCGGCGTGCTGATCTACGGATTTGCCGCAGCCGTGCTCGGCGGCCTGAGCTCGCCGTTCGGCGCGGTGATGGGCGGCTTCCTGGTCGGCGTCTTCGAGAACCTCGTCGGCACCTACATCCCCGGCGTCGGCAATGAGCTGAAACTTCCGATCGCGCTTGCGCTGATCATCGTCGTCCTGGTCGTCAAACCGGCAGGCCTCTTTGGCCGCGCCATCGTGAAGCGAGTTTGATCATGAGCGCCGCTGAAGAAGTCGAAGTCGTCACCGAAGGCCAGGCCGTCGAGGCCGTTCCCAAGCGCGCCATGACGCTGGGCTACGGCACCTCGCTCGTCGTGCTCGCCGCGCTGATCCTGATCCCGCTGTTCGTCAAGAACTTCATCATCTTCCAGATGACGATGCTTCTGATCTACGGCATCGCGGTGCTGGCGCTCAACATCCTGACCGGTGGCTCCGGCCAGTTCTCGCTCGGTCAGAGCGCGTTCTACGCCGTCGGCGCCTATACCTCGGCGATCCTGATGGAGCATGCGGGCATGAACTATGCCCTCACGCTGCCGATCGCCGGCATCATCTGCTTCGGCTTCGGCTTCCTGTTCGGCCAGCCGGCGCTGCGGCTTTCCGGCGTCTATCTGGCGCTCGCCACCTTTGCGCTAGCAACCGCGATGCCGCAGCTTCTGAAGCTGGGCTATTTCGAGCACTGGACCGGCGGCGTGCAGGGTCTCGTGGTCACCAAGCCGGATGCGCCGTTTGGCCTGCCGATGGGGCAGGACATGTGGCTGTATTACTTCACGCTGGTGGTCACGATCGCGATCTATATCGCTTCGGTGAACCTGCTGCGCTCGCGCTCGGGCCGCGCCTTCATGGCGATCCGCGACAACGAGATCGCGGCCTCCGCGATGGGCGTCGACGTCGCGCTGTACAAGACGCTGGCGTTCGGCGTCTCGGCCGGCATCACCGGCGTTGCCGGCGGTCTCGGCGCCATCGCGGTGCAGTTCGTGGCACCCGACGGCTACACCATCCAGCTCGCGATCTCGCTGTTCCTCGGCATGGTGGTCGGCGGCGTCGGCTGGCTGCCCGGCTCGATCGTGGGCTCCGCCTTCATCATCTTCGTGCCCAACATCGCCGAGGGTATTTCGAAGGGCCTTTCGGGCGCGGTGTTCGGCGTGCTGCTGTTCCTCGTCATCTTCCTCGTGCCGCACGGCGCCAGGCAGGTTGCGATCGTTGCCCAGCAACTGGCCGCAAAGTTCAAGAAAAACTGACAGCCTATAGAAGCAAACCAGGAGATATTATGCTTTCTACCGTTCGGATCGCCGCGATTTCCGCGGCGATCGTCGCTGTTGCCGCGACGTCCACGACCGCATTCGCCCAAAAGAAATACGACACCGGCGCAAGCGATACCGAGATCAAGGTCGGCAACATCATCCCCTATTCGGGACCAGCCTCCGCCTACGGCGTGATCGGCAAGACCGAAGAAGCCTACTTCAAGATGATTAACGATCGCGGCGGCATCAACGGCCGCAAGGTCAATTTCGTCAGCTATGACGACGCCTATTCGCCGCCGAAGGCGGTCGAGCAGGTGCGCAAGCTGGTCGAGAGCGACGAGGTGTTGCTCGTCTTCAACCCGCTCGGCACCCCGTCCAACACCGCGATCCAGAAATACCTGAATTCCAAGAAGATCCCGCAGCTGTTCGTCGCGACCGGCGCCACCAAGTGGAACGACCCGAAGAACTTCCCGTGGACCATGGGCTGGCAGCCGAGCTACCAGAGCGAAGCGCAGATCTACGCCAAGTGGCTGATGAAGGAGAAGCCCGACGCCAAGATCGCGATCCTCTATCAGAACGACGATTTCGGCAAAGACTACCTCAAGGGCACCAAGGACGGCTTTGGCGCCAAGGCGGCCTCCAGCATCATCATGGAGGAGAGCTATGAGATTTCGGAGCCGTCGATCGACGGCCACATCGTCAAGATCAAGGCCGCCAATCCCGACGTCCTGCTGATCTACACCACTCCGAAGTTCGGCGCGCAGACCATCAAGAAGACCGCCGAACTCGGCTGGAAGCCGCTGCAGATCATCACCAACGTGTCGGCCTCGGTCGGCAGCGTGATGCAGCCGGCCGGCTTCGACAACGCGCAGGGCGTGCTGTCGGCCGCCTACGCCAAGGACGGTGCCGACACACAGTGGAACAACGACCCCGGCATGAAGAAGTGGGCCGAGTTTCTCGACAAGTACATGCCGGGCGCCGACAAGACCGACGGCGGCTATGTGTACGGCTATGGCGCCGCACAGACGCTCGCCAAGGTGCTCGAAATGTGCGGCGACGATCTCACCCGCGCCAACGTCATGAAGCAGGCGGCGAGCCTGAAGGACTTTACGCCCGACACCCTGCTGCCCGGCGTCAAGATCAACACCTCGGCCACCGACTTCGCCCCGATCGCCCAGCTGCAGATGCAGCGCTTCAAGGGCCAGAAGTGGGAACTGTTCGGTGAGATCATTTCCGGCGACGTCCCCTCCGAGTGACGTTGCACTGCGGGAATAAAACAACAGCCTCCGCGATATCCGTCGCGGGGGCTTTTTGTTGACGCCCCGCGCCGATGGTATTGAATACTCCAAACAAAGAACCCGAGGTGGGGAAACCATGACTGCCGCACGTCCGTCCCTGACGGCGCTGTTGTCCGCGTTCGCTCTGATCCTGACGAGCTGCAATGTCGCGCAGGCTCAGAAGAAATACGACACCGGGGCCAGCGACACCGAGATCAAGATCGGCAACACCATGCCCTACAGCGGTCCCGCGTCGGCCTATGGGGTGATCGGCAAGACCGAGGCGGCCTATTTCAGGATGATCAACGATGCCGGCGGCATCCACGGCCGCAAGATCAAATTCATCTCCTACGACGATGGCTACTCGCCGCCCAAGACGGTGGAGCAGGCACGCAAGCTGGTCGAGAACGACGAAGTGCTGCTGCTGTTCGGCTCGGTCGGCACCGCAAGCAACGCGGCGATCCGGAAATACATGAACGAGAAGCAGGTGCCGCAGCTCTTCATCGCTTCCGGCGCCTCGAAGTGGAACGACCCGAAAGATTATCCGTGGACCATGGGCTGGCAGCCGTCCTACCAGGACGAGGCGCGGGTCTACGCAAAATACATCATGAAGCACAAGCCCGACGCCAAGGTCGCCGTGCTCTACCAGAACGACGATTTCGGCAAGGACTACCTCAAGGGCTTGAAGGACGCCTTCGGCGACAAGGCATCGATGATCGTCGCCGAGGAGGCCTACGAGACATCCGAGCCCACGATCGACAGTCACATCGTCAAGCTGAAGGCCGCCGGTGCCGACACCTTCGTCAGCATCGCGACGCCGAAATTCGCGGCACAGGCGATCAAGAAGGCCGCCGAGATCGCGTGGACGCCGCTGCAGATCGTCGCCAATGTCTCGGCCTCCGTCGGCGGCGTGATGCAGCCGGCGGGCTTCGAGAATTCGCAGGGTATCCTGTCGGCGTCCTATCTCAAGGACGGCGCCGATCCGCAGTGGGCCAAGGATCCCGGCATGGAGAAATTCCTCGCCTTCCTCAAGAAGAATTATCCGGACGCCAACAAGCTCGACGGCGCCACCGCCTTCGGCTACGCCGCCGCGCAGACCATGGTGAAGGTGCTGGAGATGTGCGGTGACGACCTCACCCGCGCCAATGTCATGAAGCAGGCCGCAAGCCTGAAGGATTATGTCCCCGATACGCTGCTGCCGGGCATCAGCATCAACACGTCAGCCACCGACTTCGCGCCGATCAAGCAACTGCGCCTGATGCGGTTCAAGGGCGAAAAGTGGGAGCTGTTCGGGGACATCATTTCAAGCAATCTGAGCAACTGATCGTCACGTCGGTCTGTTCGATCCGCGCGCTCAACTCAACATCGCCGTTTTACTCGACCGCAATCTCTGCGGTTGGCGCGGCGCACAAGCCAACGCGTTGGCGGATTTTTGAGCAGCGGCCCGCCTTGAGGGCGATCGACTAAAGACGCAGCCCCTGCGGCAATGCCGCAGGGGCTTTTCATTGAGGCACCCCAGGTAAGATGATAGTTTTTACGACCAATAATGAGCCCTCGAAACAGGGGGCCGCGACACATCATCTGCAATCAGGGAGAGAAACGGCATGTCTGGAATACGACAATTGACGGCATTTGCTGCTGCGCTTGCGCTCGTCGCCGCATCCGGCAGCGCTGCGCTGGCCCAGAAGAAATACGACACCGGCGCCAGCGATACCGAGATCAAGATCGGCAACATCATGCCTTACAGCGGGGCGGCCTCCGCCTATGGCGTGATCGGCAAGACCGAGGAGGCCTATTTCCGCAAGATCAACGCCGAGGGCGGCATCAACGGCCGCAAAATCAACTTCATCAGCTACGACGACGCGTACACGCCGCCGAAGACCGTCGAGCAGGCGCGCAAACTCGTCGAGAGCGACGAGGTGCTGCTGATCTTCAATTCGCTCGGCACACCGCCGAACTCGGCGATCCAGAAATACATGAACCAGAAGAAGGTGCCGCAACTGTTCGTCGCCACCGGCGCCACCAAGTGGAACGACCCGAAGGAATTCCCCTGGACGATGGGCTGGCAGCCCAACTACCAGAGCGAGTCCATCATCTATGCAAAGTACATCCTGAAGAACAAGCCGGACGCCAAAATCGCGGTGCTCTACCAGAACGACGACTACGGCAAGGACTATCTGAAGGGATTCAAGGACGGGCTCGGCGCCAAGGCAGCGTCAATGATCGTCGCCGAGGACAGCTACGAGGTAACGGAGCCAACCATCGATTCCCACATCGTGAGGCTGAAGGCCTCCGGCGCCGACGTGTTCTTCAACATCACGACGCCGAAATTCGCGGCGCAGGCGATCAAGAAGAACGCCGAGCTCAACTGGAAGCCGCTGCATTTCCTCAACAACGTCTCCGGATCGATCGGCAGCGTGATCAAGCCGGCAGGCTTCGAGAACGCCCAGGACATCATCTCGTCGCAATATTTCAAGGATCCGACCGACGCGCAGTGGAAGACCGACAAGGCGATGATCGCCTGGAACGAATTCCTCGATAAGTACTATCCGGAAGCGAACCGGGCCGATGCCTCGGTGATGTACGCCTATATCGTCTCGCAGGGCCTGGTCCACGTGCTCAAGGCCTGCGGCGACAATCTGACCCGCGAGAACATCATGAAGCAGGCGGCCAGCATTCGCGATTACGAGCCCGGCGGGCTGCTGCCCGGCGTCAAGGTCAACACCTCGGCGACCGATTTCGCGCCGCTTTCGCAGCTGCAATTGATCCGCTTCAAGGGCGAGACCTGGGAGCGCTTCGGCGAAGTCTTGAGCGCCGACGTCGGCGGTTAGGCCGGAAAGGTCGACCAAAGATACCGCCCCTGCGGCGTTTGCCGCAGGGGCTTCTCATTGAGGCGAACCGCCTAAAATGATAATCACTGCAGCCAAATAAAGAGCTCTCCAAGCAAGAGGGCCGAGACACATGCGTCTGACAAACAGGGAGAGAGACATAGATGTCCGCTACCAAGAAACTTGCGGTCCTCGGGGCCGCGCTCGCGCTAGTCGCCGCATCCGGCAGCGCTGCGCTGGCCCAGAAGAAATACGACACCGGCGCCAGCGACACCGAGATCAAGATCGGCAACATCATGCCCTACAGCGGCCCGGCATCCGCCTATGGCGTGATCGGCCGCACCGAGGCCGCCTATTTCAAGAAGGTCAACGATGCCGGCGGCATCAATGGCCGCAAGATCAACTTCATCTCCTACGATGACGCGTACTCGCCGCCGAAGGCCGTGGAACAGGCCCGCAAGTTGGTCGAGAGCGACGAGGTGCTGCTGATCTTCAACTCGCTCGGCACGCCGTCGAACTCGGCGATCCAGAAATACATGAACTCCAAGAAGGTGCCGCAGCTGTTCGTCGCGACCGGCGCCACCAAGTGGAACGACCCGAAGGACTTTCCCTGGACCATGGGCTGGCAGCCCAACTACCAGAGCGAGACCCAGATCTACGCCAAGTACATCCTGAAGAACATGCCGAACGCCAAGATTGCCGTGCTCTACCAGAATGACGATTACGGCAAGGACTATCTGAAGGGTCTGAAGGACGGGCTCGGCCAGAAGGCCGCCAGCATGATCGTCGCCGAAGAAAGCTTCGAGACGTCCCAGCCGACCATCGACAGCAACATCGTCAAGCTGAAGGCGAGCAACGCCGACGTCTTCATCGACATCGCGACGCCGAAATTCGCGGCCCAGGCGATCAAGAAGGTCGCCGAGATCGGCTGGAAGCCGACCCACTTCCTCAACAACGTGTCGGCCTCGGTCGGCAGCGTGATCAAGCCGGCCGGCTTCGAGAACGCGCAGGACATCATCTCCGCCGCCTACCTGAAGGACGCTTCCGACAAGCAATGGGACAATGACCCCGGCATGAAGGAGTTCTACGCCTTCATGGCCAAGGACTTCCCCGAAGGCGACAAGCTCGACGGCGGCACCGTGGTCGGCTTCGGCGTGGCGCAGACGCTGGTCCAGGTGCTGAAGCAGTGCGGCGACAACCTCACCCGCGAGAACATCATGAAGCAGGCGGCAAGCCTGAAGGACTTCCGCACCGAGGTGCTGCTGCCCGGCGTCAAGATCAACACCGCGGCAAACGATTTCGCACCGATCAGCCAGCTGCAGCTGATGAAGTTCAAGGGCGAGAAATGGGAACTGTTCGGCGACGTCATCAGCGCCGACGTCGGCGGCTGATTCCCCGCCGCCCCTCGACCGGGAATGGCCCCCTGCGATACCGTCGCAGGGGGCTTTTTGCTGGCGCGTTTTCGGGCGAAGCGGGTAGCGGTTCGTGCGAAGAAAACCCGTCAGAAACCAGGATTTAAAGCCATGGCCCTGCTCGCAGGCCGGCCCGGGCAATGCCTGCTTACACTTTGCCCGGCGATACGCTAGGTAAACCGGCAAGAACCCCGACAAGAAACCGGCGCCCTTGCGCGGCGGCAACAACAAGGAGATTTCGGGAAATGCCGATGCCGATCCGACACCGTGTCGCAACCGCCCTGCTCGGCCTCGCCGTCGCCGCCGCGACCGGCAGTGGCGCATGGGCGCAGAAGAAATACGACACCGGTGCGAGCGACACCGAGATCAAGATCGGCAACATCGTGCCCTATAGCGGCCCGGCGTCGGCCTATGGCGTGGTCGGCAAGGCGATGGCCGCGGTGTTCAAGAAGGTCAACGACGACGGCGGCATCAACGGGCGCAAGATCACTTTCGTCTCCTATGACGACGCCTACTCGCCGCCGAAGGCCGTCGAGCAGGCCCGCAAGCTGGTCGAGAGCGACGAGGTGCTGTTCCTGTTCGGCACGCTCGGCACCGCCTCCAACACCGCGATCCAGAAATATCTCAACGCCAAGAAAGTGCCGCAGCTGTTCGTCGCCACCGGCGCGACCAAGTGGAACGATCCGAAGGCTTTCCCGTGGACCATGGGCTGGCTGCCCAGCTACCAGAGCGAGTCGCGGATCTACGCGAAATATCTGCTCAAGGAAAAGCCCGCCGCCAAGGTCGCGGTGCTCTACCAGAACGACGACATGGGCAAGGACTACCTCAAGGGCCTGGAAGACGGCTTCGCCAGCGACCCCGCGCGCGTCGTCGCCAAGGAGAGCTATGAAGTCGCCGAGCCGACGATCGATTCCCATGTGGTGCGGCTGAAATCCTCCAATCCCGACGTCATCGTCTTCTTCACCACGCCGAAATTCGGCGCCCAGGCGATCAAGAAGCTCGGCGAGATGAACTGGAAGCCGGTGACCATCGTCTCCAACGTCTCGGCTTCCACCGCGACCGTGATGCGTCCGGCCGGCCTCGACAACGCGCAGGGCGTGATCTCGGCCGCCTACGCCAAGGACGCCAGCGATCCGCAGTGGAAGGATGACGCCGGCATGAAGGCGTTCGACGAACTGCTCGGCAAATACATGCCCGACACCAACCGCGTCGATGCCTCGGCGATGACCGGCTACAACATGGCGACCACGATGGTCGAGGTGCTGCGCCGCTGCGGCGACGACCTCACCCGCGCCAATGTGATGAAGCAGGCGGCAAGCCTGAAGCAATTCGCGCAGGGCGGCCTGCTGCCCGGCGTGACGCTGTCGACCGGGCCCACCGACTTCCAGCCGATCGAGCAACTGCAGCTGATGCAGTTCAAGGGCGAGCGCTGGCAATTGTTCGGCGACGTCATCAGCGGCGAAGTCGGCGGCAATTAGAGCCGGAATGGATATTGCTTCGATCGAAACGGCCGCAATCTTCCCTTACCTCTCCCGCTTGCGGGGGAGGTCGGATCGCATCAAAGATGCGATCCGGGTGGGGGCTGTCTCCGCAATACGACTCGTGGCAGCACCCCCACCCTGACCCTCCCCCGCAAGCGGGAGAGGGAACAGTACCTACGTCCCGACCCGCACAAAGGCACAGCCATGACCGACCGTCGTCCTTTCCTGCGTTCGATCTTCGATGCCGCGGTGGCGGCTGCGCATCCCGATGTCGTGCTGGCGTCGCGGCTGCGGCCGGTGCCGAAGGGTCGGGTGATCTGTCTCTGCGCAGGCAAGGGCGCCGCGGCAATGGCCGCGGCTGCCGAGCGGCACTATCTCGACGCGCTCGAGCTCGATCCGTCGCGGCTGGTCGGCATCGCCACCACCCGCCACGGTCATGGCGTGCCGACCCGCCGCATCAAGGTCGTCGAGGCCGGCCACCCGGTGCCCGACGAGGCCGGGCTCAAGGCGGCGGACGACACGCTGCAGCTCGCCGCGACAGCGACCCCGGACGATCTCCTGCTGGTGCTGCTGACCGGCGGCGGTTCGGCGAACTGGATCGCGCCGGTCGAGGGCGTGACCTTCGCGCAGAAGCAGCAGGTCAACCGCGCGCTGCTGCGCTCCGGCGCGCCGATCGGCGAAATGAATACCGTGCGCAAGCATCTCTCGCGCATCAAGGGCGGACGGCTGGCGCGCGCCGGCCAGCACGCCGCCGAGATCGTCACGCTGGCGATTTCCGACGTGCCGCATGACGATCCCTCCGCGATCGCCTCGGGGCCGACGGTACCGGATCCGACCACGCTGGCGGACGCCCGCGCGCTGGTCGCCAGATACAATCTCTCGATCGACGACGCGGTCCGCCGCGCCCTCGACGACCTCGCGAACGAAAGCTGCAAGCCCGGCGATGCCGCCTTCGCGCGGGCGACATTCGAACTGCTGGCAAAGCCGAAGGCCTCGATCGACGCCGCGGTGAAGGTCGCGCAGCACGCCGGCTACGAGACCGTCGCGCTCGGCGCCGATCTCGAAGGCGAGGCCCGCGAGGTCGCGGCCGAGCATGCGCGGCTTGCGCTGAAGGCGCGCAGCGAAGGCAAGCGGGTTGCGATCATCTCCGGCGGCGAACTGACGGTGACGGTGCGCGGCAATGGCCGCGGCGGCCCCAACCAGGAATACGCGCTGGCACTGGCGGGCCTGCTGAAGGATACGCCCGACGTCTCGGCGCTGGCCGCCGATACCGACGGCGCCGACGGCGGCGCCGGCAGCGCGACCGACCCGGCCGGCGCCGTGATCGACCAGGCGACATTCGCGAAGATGAAATCGATCGGCCTCGATCCGAAGGCCTATCTCGAGAATAACGATGCGACCGGGTTCTTCGCCCAGACCGGGGATCTGCTGCTGACCGGGCCGACGCTGACCAACGTCAATGACGTGCGGGTGATTTTGGTGGATTAGGCCGTATCCTCGACGGACCCAAGGCCAGTCTCGGGCTGCGCCCAAAGCTCCTGATAGTTACGAAACTTCGCAAGCGTCTCGTCATATCGCGTCGGCTCGAGCACCGGCAAAATGCGCTTCAACACTGAGTTGATCGGCGCGGAGGTGTGCCGAACGTATAAGTCGATCGGGTCAAGCAAGTGCCTCAGGTGCAGCTTTGGATCATAGTTCAGCCCGCTGCTGCGAAACCATTTGTACCCGTTGGCGATTGCCCAGCTCACCATGTCGCGAAACACATAATGATAGAGGTGCAAGTCTAAGGCGACATCGTAGTCGAGACCTATGTACTCCGCATAAATCGCGTCACCGTGTACCATGCATGCGGCAAACGCGACGATCCGCTCGTTCTGACGCCAGAGGAAGAAGCGGACCTTGTCCCCCATCCGCCGCCCCAAGTCGCAGAAGTATTGTTCCGTCAGCTTCTCGAAGTGCAGTTTCGAACGCTGATAGACCTGGAAATACAATGGATAGATCTGCGCGATCACCGGCGTCGCGTCGTTGACGACGTTCATCTCGACGGATGGAGAGGCCCGCGCTGTCGCCTCAAACTTCTTGCGAAGTTTCTTACGGGTTGCGCTGTTGAGCGCTTGATTCATATAGTCATCGAAATTGGCGTAATCGATGCAAAGCCTGGTCATGGGCAGGCTGGGGATGCGGGTGAAGCCGTGAGCGATCAGGCAGTCGAGGATTGGTCGGTATCGCGCCGGAAACTCCTTGAGCACGATCAGCCGTGCCCCGAGCCTGCGAGCATGGATTGCAATCGTAGAGGCCAGCAGTTCCGCGCAGCCTCGATGGCAGGCCTCGTCCCCGTCAAGATGACCTTCCCCGGCGACGCACCCCACCATGAGCGCACGGGCGCGCATCAAACCTGGCCACACCCGGCGAATGGCGTCGATGATTACGCCAAACCGCGGGCTCGCACCGGCCAGCAAATCCAGGTCCATCAGGAAGAATGGCTGTACCGCACAAATCTGGTCAACCGCATCCTTGATGAGGAAATACCGGTAATCGAACTCGGGATGAAGGGTATCCTCGACCAACTCATAGTATCGATGATCCTTGCGCTCGCTCGCGAAGGCGAACTGCCAGCGCGGACAATGCTCCAAATCGTTCCGCACAATGACTTGGAGATGCGGCGGACATTGCATCGGCTCGCGTCTCGTGAGGTCGCCGATTTGGCTCGTCAAGTGCGCTGTTGCAGCTTCCGGCACGATCTCACGCTCACCACGGATCCCGGCCCTAGGGCAGCATTTATCACGGCGCCAAAACAAAGCAGCTAACATATCCGTCAGAAACTAACTCGTTAGTCATTTGCGATTTGGCGTTGGAGCAGAACACTCCTGATACGACCCGCATGCGCGGACACAAGCCGTCCAGCGCGGCATCCGGGGAGCGGACTCATGGCAGCGGTGATTGGAGTCACGGGACTTGCATTTGAGGCGCGGATCGCTGCAGACCTGCATACGCAGGCGATCTGCAGTGGCGATGGCAGCACGCTCGCGGAGTCTCTCGCGTCGGCAATTGCTGAGGATTGCTGCGGTCTCATCAGCTTTGGCGTCGCGGGCGGCCTTTCGCCCGACCTCCCGGCAGGCGCATGCGTCGTAGCATCGACGATCGTTTCGGAAACGATTCAGCTCTTCACTGATCGGGACTGGTCGCAAGCCTTGCTTCGACTCATCCCCGGTTCGATTTATGGCCCTATTGCTGGTGTGACCACCGTCGCCATGCATCCAGAAGCGAAGCGCTCGCTGCATATGAGTACAGGCGCGCTGGCGGTCGATAACGAATCTCATGTGGCGGCGAGCGTCGCTGCAGCGCGCGGCCTCCCTATGACTGCCGTCCGCGTGATCATGGATCCGGCCGGTCGGCAGCTTCCTGCCGCCGCCCTGTCCGCAGTGCGTGCAAACGGGACGATCGATCTCGCCGCGCTGGTCCGTGCGACAATGAAACAGCCGAGCGAGTTACCGATGCTGCTTCGGACCAGTCTCGACGCACTGTCCGGATTTGCGGCGCTGCTTCGCTGCCGTCAATTGCTTGGCCCTGGATTGGGGCTGCCTTCCTTGCAAGCAGATGAGTCGGAGCCAAGCTCAAGTATCGTAGCGGAAGATCGTATGATCGCCCTCTAGAGCGTTTTCGAGCGAAGTGGGCACCGGTTCGCGTGAAGAAAACGCGTCAAAACAAGAATCTAGAGCTTCGGTTCTGATTCAATCAGAACCGAAAATGCTCTAGTCGCTTTTTTAGCCGAACGGGCCGCTATACCTGCCGACTGCGTAACCTCAACGCGCACTGAAGGTGAGGCCGGCGCGCTCCTTTAGACGCTTGCGCAAGGCCGGCCCCATCAGCGCGCCCGGCGTCCAGATGCCGCCCTCGCCCTGCACGTCGCGCACGACGCAGAGAGCGCTTTCGGTGATCATCTTGCTGGTCGAGCCATAGCCCGGATCGCGGTCGCCGGTGACAACGGCTTCGACCCGTCCGCCATCCGGCACCTCGCCGAGAAAGAAGATGTCGTAGAAGCCCCTCTCGCGCGCTTCCCGGGTCGGGCCTGTGCCGCGCTTGAGACCGCCGGTCCCGAACAAGGACACCACCGTGGCGAACGTCTCGGTCGTCACGCTCGCGATGTCCCCAAGTCCCGGCGCCACCATCATCTCGTCATAAACGAAGTCCCTGCCGTAGGGATGGCCCAACAGGAAGTTCGTGCGGTGCACGTTCTTGGTGTTGATCGGTGCCATCGGGAACGGCACGAGCCACGCGTGCATGCTCGTGTCATATTCGGGGACGAGGCCCGACGGCTGAGACGGCCCAGTGAAGCCCGGCGTCAACGCGAAGGGATCGGTCAGCAGCCGGATCAGGGCCGGGTCGCGCGCCGCGGCGGCCAGCGTCGCCTGAGCGCTCGCCGCGGTGCCGCCAGACATGCCACCCCTCACCTTGCGTAGACGGGCCTTCACCCGCCGCGCCGGGCGTCCGAACTTCTCGCGCGCCTTCTCCTGCAACGTGAGCACACCGAGATCGAACGGGATGGAATCGAAGCCACAGGAGAAGACGATGCGCGCGCCGGTCCGTTTTGCCTCTTCGTGATGGGCGTCGATCATCCCCCGCATCCAGCCCGGTTCGCCGCAAAGATCGACATAGGCCGTGCCGGTGGCCGCGCATGCCGCCACTAGCTCGGGACCGTGAAGCTGATAGGGCCCGACCGTGGTGACGATCACGGCCGCGCGCTCGCACATCGAACGCAGGCTGGCCGGCTCGGCGGCATCCGCCTTCACCAACGGCAAATCGTCCGGTGCGCCGATGTCGGCACGCACTTTCTGGAGTTTGTCGGTCGAGCGTCCCGCAATTGCCCAGGACGGAGCATCGTCGCCGCGATAGGATGTCGCCAGATATTCGGCGATGAGACCCCCGGTGTAACCCGTCGCGCCATAGACGATGAGGTCGAAGTCCCGCTTCACGGCGTTGATCCTCCTCGAGCCCCCGGAAGCGCTCCCTTCAGATCCGTTAGCAACGCTCGGTACGCTTCGCGGCCTTTTGCGAGGGGCCGGGCAACATACGGGCCATCGCGCTTGACGGAGGATACCACAATTGCCGCCCTTCGGCGCGCAACCTCCCGGCGATTTCCGGTCCCCCTTGAGAGCCGTCGTGAGTACGGACGCTGGTCGGCGTGAGCCGAAGCAGACAGCCGGCACATTTGAGCGCCTGTGGCCGCTTGCAAACGCCCTCCGACGGCCTACCATGGATTGGGGCGTTCGCGTGCAGGAGCGAAGCCATGGAACTCACCGTGGTGCCCATCGTCAAGCCGGATGAGACCAACTTCATCTTCGGCCAGTCGCATTTCATCAAGACCGTGGAAGACCTTCACGAAGCGCTGGTGGGCGCGGTTCCGCGCATCCGCTTCGGGTTGGCTTTCTGCGAGGCCTCCGGCAAGCGGTTGGTGCGCTGCTCCGGTAACGACGACGCCTCGCTCGCCCTGGCACGCGACAACGCATTGGCGATCGGCGCCGGTCACACCTTCCTGATTTTCCTCGGCGACGGGTTCTTTCCCGTCAACGTGCTGCCGGCGGTGCGCGCAGTGCCGGAGGTCTGCCGCATCTATTGCTCGACGGCCAATCCAACACAGGTGATCGTCGCGCAGACGGAGCTCGGGCGCGGCGTGCTCGGCGTGGTGGATGGCGCCTCGCCGCTGGGTGTCGAAACCGACGCCGACATTGCGTGGCGGAAGGATCTGCTGCGGAACATCGGCTACAAGCTTTAGACCGCGACGGTTCGCCTTCTGGCGGCGCCCGCATGCCGGATATGTATCAACCCAACGCGTCATTGCGAGCGGACGGGCCGTCGCGCCCCCTCAAAACTCCTGCGCGAGCTTCGCCAGCATCTCCAGCAGCGCGGCGTGGTTGGCCGGACCGAGCACCTCGATCAGCCGCGCCTCGTGCTTGTTGGCGACCAGCTTCTTGGCGCGCGCCAGCACGGCGCGGCCCTTGTCGGTCAGGACGAGGATGTGGGACCGGCGGTCGTTGGTGGAGCGCATCCGCGCGCAAAGGTCGCGGCTCTCCAGCGCGTCGAGCATCGCGACGAAATTCGGCCTGAGGATGCCGAGCGTGTTGGCGATCTCGGTCTGGTTGCGGCCCGGATTCTTGTCGAGCAGAAGCAGCACCGAGAACTGCGCCGGCGTCAGCTGCAGCGGCGCGACGCAGCGCAGGAAATCCTCGAATACCCTGAGCTGCGCGCGCTTCAACGAATAGCCGAGCAATCCGGACAGTTCGCCCAGTTGCAGCATGCTGTCGTCCCCGGCAGAATCGGCCGGTTCCCTGCGCAGGGCCCGCGACGAACGGAGGGCATCGGTGGCGGTCTTGGAAACAGTCATCGCTCCAGGCTCGCAATCCCGGTACAAGAATCCCGCACGACACTCGGGGACCTTGAGATTATATCTAATAATTGTTATGGACTATATCAAATATCGGCAGCTTTCAACAGCCGATATCGGCCGACCTGACCGGCACGACCGGTTGCGGCGGTCCGACGCTTGAGGGGGAGCGCTCGGCCTTGAACACAACGATCATGCTGTTCCTGCTGCAGGACGGCATCACCAATGGCGCGATCTACGCACTGCTCGGGCTGGCCCTGGTGCTGGTGTTCGCGGTGACGCGGGTGATCCTGATCCCGCAGGGCGAATTCGTCACCTACGGTGCGCTGAGCTACGCCATGCTGGCGACCGGCCAGGTGCCCGGCACGGCACGGCTTGCCGTCGCGATGGGCCTCGTCGCCTTCGCCCTCGACCTGTTCTTCGCCCGCAACGCGCTGCATGCGCGGCTGGTGATCCGCTCGGTCGCGCTCAACATCGCCTTTCCCGTCGCGCTGCTCGGTCTGATTTACGCGCTGGTCGGTCCCGGCACGCCGATCGCCGTCAACATCGCGCTCGCGCTCCTGATCGTGGCGGCGATCGGGCTGTTCCTCTACCGCATCGCGTTCCAGCCGATCGCGCACACCTCCGTGCTGGTGCTGCTGATCGCCTCTGTCGGCTGCCATCTGGCGCTGCAGGGCCTCGGCCTGGTGTTCTTCGGCGCCGAAGGCCTGCGCGCGCCTGCGCTGTCGAATGCCGCAGTGACCGCCGGCCCGCTGCGCTTCACCGGGCAGAGCCTTGCGGTCTACGGCCTGACGATCGGCTTCATCGTCGCCCTGTGGCTGTTCTTCGGCTACACCAAGACCGGTAAGGCGCTGCGCGCCACCGCGGTCAACCGCCTCGGCGCCCGCCTGGTCGGCATCCGCACCACGCTGTCCGGCCAGATCGCATTCCTGCTCGCCTCCGTTATCGGCGCGATCTCCGGCATCCTGATCGTGCCGATCACGACGCTCTATTACGACACCGGCTTCCTGATCGGCCTGAAGGGTTTCATCGCCGCCATCATCGGCGGCCTGGTCAGCTACCCCCTGACCGCGGTCGCCGCCATCGTGGTCGGCATCGTCGAGGCCTTCTCATCGTTCTACGCCAGCAATTTCAAGGAAGTCATCGTGTTCACGCTGATCCTCCCCGTGCTCGTGTTGCGCTCGCTCGCGGCGCCCGAGGTCGAAGAAGAGAAGGATTGAGCGCGATGACGCAGCGCCTTCCTCTCATCATCTTCGCGCTCGTGATGGCGGTGACTCCGCTGCTGCCGGGCATCCCGCCGTTCTGGATCGTGCTGCTCGACAATATCGGCCTCGCCGCGCTGGTCGCGATGGGCCTCGTGCTGCTCACCGGCGTCGGCGGCCTGACCTCGTTCGGCCAGGCCGCGTTCTGCGGCTTCGGCGCCTACACCACGGCGGTGCTGACCACCGCCTACGGCGTCTCGCCCTGGCTGACGCTGCCGGCTTCGCTCTTGGTCAGCGGCATCGCGGCCGTGCTGCTCGGCATCGTCACGGTGCGGCTATCCGGCCATTATCTGCCGCTCGGCACCATCGCCTGGGGCATCGGGCTGTTCTATCTGTTCAGCAAGCTCGAATTCCTCGGCCGCAACGACGGCATCTCCGGCATTCCGCCGCTGTCGATCGGCTCGTTCAAGATGCTGAGCCCGGATGCGATCTATTATGCGATCTGGGTCGCGGTGCTGCTCTCCGCGCTGCTGACCATGAACCTCTTGGACTCCCGCACCGGGCGCGCGATCCGCGCCTTGCGGCGCGGCCATGTCGCGGCCGAAGCATTCGGCGTGCAGACGCCGCGCGCGAAGCTGTTGGTGTTCATCTATGCCGCGGTGCTGGCCGGCCTGTCCGGCTGGCTCTATGCGCATTTCCAGCGCGCCGCCAACCCGACGCCGTTCGGCGCACAGGCCGGCATCGAGTATCTGTTCATCGCCGTGGTCGGCGGCGCCGGTTACGTCTGGGGCGGCGTGCTTGGCGCCGGCATCGTCGTGATCCTCAAGGAGGTGCTGCAGAGCTACCTGCCCTACATCTTCGGCGGCCAGAGCCAGCTCGAGACCATCGTGTTCGGCATCATGCTGGTGCTGCTGTTGCAGCTCGCGCCTCAGGGCGTCTGGCCCTGGCTGATGTCGCGGCTGCCGTTCAAGCCCGCCCGCAAGACCCCGGACACGTCCGTGAAGCTGGAGCACCGCGAACGGGCGCCCGGAACGTCTCCGATCCTTCTGCACATCGACAAGGCGCGCAAGCAGTTCGGCGGCGTGCTCGCCGTCAACGACGTCTCGTTCGACGTCAACGCCCGCGAGATCGTCGCGCTGATCGGCCCGAACGGCGCCGGCAAGAGCACCACCTTCAATTTGATCACCGGCGTCCTGACCGCAACCAGCGGCAAGATCTCCGTGCTTGGCAAGGAAGTCGAGAACGCTCCGCCGCAGGAGGTGGTCAAGCTCGGCGTTTCCAGGACTTTCCAGCATGTCAAGCTGGTGCCCGACATGACCGTGCTGGAGAACGTCGCGATCGGCGCGCATCTGCGTGGCAATTCCGGCGCGATCTCCAGCATGCTGCGGCTCGACCGCGCTGACGAGGCGAAGCTGCTGGCGGAAGCCGCGCGGCAGATCGCGCGCGTCGGCCTGTCCGACCAGATCGACCAGCTGGCAGGCTCACTGTCGCTCGGGCAGCAACGCATCGTCGAGATCGCCCGCGCGCTGTGCGTCGATCCGATGCTGCTGCTGCTCGATGAGCCGGCCGCCGGCCTGCGCCACATGGAGAAGCAGCGGCTGGCCGCGCTGCTCCGGCAATTGCGCGACGGCGGCATGTCGGTGCTGCTGGTCGAGCACGATATGGGGTTCGTGATGGATCTCGCCGACCGCATCGTGGTGCTGGATTTCGGCACCAAGATCGCCGAGGGCACGCCGGCCGCGATCAAGCGCAACCCCGACGTGATCAAGGCCTATCTCGGAGCCGCCGCATGAGTGCGCTGCTATCGGTGACCGACGTCCACATCTCCTACGGCAAGGTCGAGGCGGTACGCGGCGTTTCGCTCGACGTCGCCGACAACGAGATCGTCACCATCATCGGCGCCAACGGCGCCGGCAAGACCACGCTGCTCAACGCCATCATGGGCGTGCTGCCGCTGAAGGGGCGCACGACGTTCGCGGGCGTCGACATGGCGCCGCTCGACATCGAGGACCGCGTCGCCATCGGCCTCAGCCTGGTGCCCGAGCATCGCGAATTGTTCGGCACCATGAATGTCGAGGACAATCTCGAGCTCGGCGCCTTCCGGATCGCGAAGGCTGTCGCGGCGACCTCGCTGGAGCGGGTCTACACGTTGTTTCCGCGGCTCAAGGAGCGGCGCAAGCAGCTTGCCGGAACGCTGTCCGGCGGCGAGCAGCAGATGCTGGCGATGGGCCGCGCGCTGATGGGCGCGCCGAAGCTCTTGATGCTGGACGAGCCGAGCCTCGGCCTCGCCCCGATCATCGTCGCCGACATCTTCCGCATCGTCGGCGAGCTCCGCGCCGCCGGCGTCTCGGTGCTGCTGGTCGAGCAGAACGCCCAGGCCGCATTGCAGATCGCCGACCGCGCCTATGTGATGGAGCTCGGCGAGTTCGTGCTGTCGGGCACCGCCAAGGACATCGCCGCCAACAAGGGCGTCGCCGCAAGCTATCTCGGCTTCCAGCACGAAGGCGAAAGCGCGATTTAGGCGCTGGTGTGCGGCGATACTGCCAACGCGGATAGACCTTCACCCCACCTCGCCGCGCATTGCATGCGCGGCGATCCTCCCCCTCCAGGGGCCCTGGAGGGGGAGGGTAAGAAAAAGCCGGCCTTATCGGGGCCGGCTTCTTCGTTTCGCGGATCGCGACCGGCTCACATCGCCGGGACGTATTTGCCGTCCTTGACCGTCAGCAGGATGCGCGAGCGGTCGTCGAGGCCGTAGCGGTCCTTTTCGGTCCAGTTGTAGACGCCCTGGGTGGCGACGATCTCCTTCTCGGAGATGAACGCCTTGCGGATGCCTTCGCGGAACTCCGGCGTGCCGGGCTTGCCGGCCTTCAGCGCCACCGGGATGACACGCTTCAATACCTCGAAGGCATCGTAGGAATGGCCGGCGAACTGGCTGCGGCTGTTGGCGCCGTACTTTGCTTCATAGGCGGTGTTGAGCGCAAGCCCAGGCTTCTTGGTCAGCGCGCTGTCGGCTTGCGTTTCCGGCGACATCACCGGGCCCGCCGACATGATGACGCCTTCTGCGGCCGCACCCGCGATGCGGATGAAGTCCATGCTGGCGGCGCCGTGGGTCTGGTAGATCAGGCCCTTGTAGCCGCGCTCGCGCAGCGCGGTCTGCGGCAGCGCCGCGGCGGTGCCGGAAGCACCAACCAGGATGGCGTCAGGATTGGCGGCGACGAGCTTCAGCACCTGGCCCGCGACCGACGTATCCGGACGCGCGAAGCGTTCCTCGTCGGTCATGGTCAGGCCCATCGGCACGGCTTGCGCCTTGAAGTCGTTGACCCAGAGGTCGCCGTAGGAATCCGAATAGCCGATATAGCCGACGGTCTTGATGTTGTGCGCCTTCATGTGCTCGTAGAGCACCTTGCCCATGATCGGGATCGACTGCGGCAGGTCGACCGACCACTTCATGCGCGCGTCGTTGATCGGGAACGGCGCGAGGCCGAGATGCGGGATGCCGGCCTCGTTGGCGACCGTCGACACCGCGATCGAGGGCGGCGTGGTGCAGGAGCCCATGATGATGTCGGCCTTCGACTCCGTGACGAAGCGCCGCGCATTGGTGGTCGCAGCCGTCGGATCGCCGCCGTCGTCGAGCACGATCAGCTTCAGCGGCACGCCGCCGATCTCCTTCGGCACGAAATCGAGCGCGTTGCGCTCCGGGATGCCGAGCGCCGCGGCCGGCCCCGTGGTCGAGATCGAGATGCCGATGGTGATTTCATTGGTCTGCGCCAGTGCGGGCGCGCCCGGCAGCGCGATGGCTGCTGCGAGCGCTGCTGCGGCGAGAGTGGCCTTCCTCATTCATTCCTCCCTGCGGATAAGTTTTTTGGGTTTAAACCAGTTTTGCGGGCCAATTCAGCCCCTTCTTTAGAGCATGATCCGGAAAAGTGGAAACCGGTTTTCCGAGAGGATCATGCTCCGAAAGTCGAGTCATGAGGGGCTACGAGTCAGCCCTTCATGCACACGTCAGCCGTTCATGAAGCGGTCGATGATCTCCTGCGGAAACGGCGCCGATTTCAGCTTGGCGGGATCGTCCGGATGGCGGCCGACCAGCACCCTGGTCTCGAACGCCTCGATCGCCAGTGCCTCGCCCTTGAGCACGCGGTGCACCACCTCAAAGCTCGAGCGCTTGATGCTCTCGATCCGGCTCTCGATGGTAATCCAGTCGCCATGGGTCGACGGGATGTGGAATTTCGCCCGCGTGTCGACCATGGGAATGCCGACCAGGCCGTATTTGTGGACGAGGTCCTGCTTCGAGCAACCGGCGGCTTCGAACATGATCGAGGTCGAGTCGTCGAACATCGCGAAGTAGCGCGGGTAGTAGACGATGTTGGCAGGGTCGCAATCGCCCCACTGGATCTGCACGTCGCGCCGATTGACGAACATGGTTTATCCTCGATTGAGCGTGAGCGATCCGGAAGGGCGGCTCGCGCTCTTCCGGATCATGCTTCAGCGCGGCGCCATCCGGAGCGCGGCATCGAGCCGCACCACTTCGCCGTTCAGATAGGGGTTGTCGATCATGTGCAGCGCCAGCGAGGCGAACTCGTCGGCCTGGCCGAGCCGGCGCGGGAACGGGATCGCGGCGGCGAGCGAATCCTGCGCTTCCTGCGGCAGGCCGGCCAGCAGGGGCGTCATGAACAGGCCAGGCGCGATCGTCAGGACGCGGATGCCGAATTGCGCGAGCTCGCGCGCGATCGGCAGCGTCATCGCGACGATGCCGCCCTTCGATGCCGAATAGGCCGCCTGCCCGATCTGGCCGTCATAAGCGGCGACCGAGGCCGTCGAGATCACGACGCCGCGCTCGCCGGTTGCGAGCGGCTCGAGCTTGGCCATGTCAGCGGTCGCAAGCCGCAGCATGTTGAACGAGCCGATCAGATTGACCTTGATCACCTTGTCGAAGTCGGCCAGCGCCATCGGCCCCTCGCGGCCGATCACGCGCTTTGCCACCCCGATGCCGGCGCAATTCACCAGCACGCGGGCCGGGCCGTGCGCCTTGGCGGCCGCCGCGACGGCAGCTTCGGCCGCCGCCGCATCGGCGACGTCGCAGACCACCGGAATGCCGCCGATCTCGGCAGCGACGCTCTCGGCGAGCTTGGCGTTGAGGTCGCAAACCGCGACCTTGGCGCCCTGCGCGGCCAGACGGCGCGCGGTCGCAGCACCCAATCCCGATGCGCCGCCGGTGACGATGGCGGCCTGGTCCTTCAACTGCATGGCTTTCTCCTGTTCGAGAACTAGACTGACGTGATCACCGATGCCGGCGGCACCGGCGCATAAAGCGCTTCGATGATGTCCGTGCGATGCTCCAGCACCGCGCGCTGGTTGATCGAGCCCTTGTCGGTGACCTCGCCGCGATCGATCGACAGCGGCGTGTCGAGCAGGATCGCGCGCGCGATCCGGTTCGACGAGCCGGTGGCGCCGGCGAGAACACGCGCGAAGCGTTCGCGAAAGGCAGCGCGCACCAGCGGATCATTGGCCGCGGCCGCGATGTCATTGGCGACCAGCGCCGGATTGATCAGGCGACAGCCGTCGAGATCGAGGATCACGATTGCGGCAAGCTCGTCGCGATTGAGCCCCGCGATCACGACGTCGCGCACCAGCGGCGCGCAGGTGCCAACGAAGCGCGCCCGCAACGGGCCGACGCTGACCCAGGTGCCGCTCGCCAGCTTGAAATCCTCGGCGATGCGGCCGTCGAAATCGAAACCGGCATCGAGATCGCTCGCGTTAGCGGGCTTCAGCGCGTCGCCGAACTTGTAAAAACCTTCCTCGTCGAACGCCTTGGCGGTCAGCTCGGGTTGCCGCCAGTAGCCCGGCGTCACATTCGGGCCCTTGGCGCGGACCTCGAGCTTGCCGTTGTTCGGAACGAGCTTCGCATCGTTGCCCGACACCGGAAGCCCGACATGGCCGGAGCGGCTGGTATCGGGACGCACCGACATGAAGAACGGCGAGGTCTCGGTGGCGCCGAGCCCGGTCAGCATGGGCACGCGATAGCCCTTCTCCTGCACGGCGAGCGCATCGAGGCTGTTCCAGATGAACGGCGACAGCGCGGCGCCCGAGAAGAACATCGCATGCAGCCGGTCGAAGAATTTTGCCCGCAGACCGGCGTCGTCGCGCAGATAGGGCAGCAGCGATTCATAGCCTTTTGGCACGTTGAAATAGACCGTCGGCGAGATCTCGCGCAGGTTTCGCACGGTCTCCTCGATGCCGCCGGGCATCGGCTTGCCCTCATCGAGATACATCGAGCCGCCATTATAGAGCGTCAGCCCGACATTGTGGTTGCCACCAAAAGTGTGATTCCATGGCAACCAGTCGACGATCACAGGCGGCTCGTCCTTGAGGAACGCCAGCGTCTCGCGCAGCATCACCTGGTTGGCGCAGATCATGCGCTGGGTGTTGATGACGGCCTTGGGATTGCCGGTCGACCCCGACGTCAGCAGGAATTTCGCGATCGTGTCCGGACCGATAGCCGCATGGGTCGCATCGAGGCGCGGGTCTTCCGGCGTCGCCAAGAGACCGGCGAGGCGCGTCACCTCACGGCCGGGCACAGTGCCGCGGCTCGCGGCGATCTCGACATCGGATCCGACATTGGCGCGCAGCGCGTCGGCAAACTTGTCGGCATCGTCGACGAAGATGAGGCCGGGCGTCAGAAGCTTGATGACGAAGCTGAGCTTGCCGTAGTCGCGCGATACCAGCGAATAGGCCGGCGACACCGGGCAGAACGGAACGCCGGCATAGAGCGCGCCGAGTGCCATCAAGGCATGATCGATTGAATTGCCCGACAGGATCACGATCGGCCGCTCGGCCGACAGCCCGCGCGCGATCAACGCGGAGGCGATGCGCCTGATAGCCTCGAGCAATTGCGCGTAGGTGATCTGCCGCCAGCCGCCGCCGGCGGCACGTTCGGCCATGAACACGCGGTTCGGCTCGGCCTTTGCCCAGTGATGCAGGCGGTCGGTGAGGCGAACCGGAAAATCCGCGAGGCTGAGCTTCGGACGGAGATAGATCGTGCCGTCGTCGCGGCGCTCGACGGTGACGTCGGGATTGCCAAACGAGATCGGGCGCAGCGGATGCGCGGGGCTGGCGGTTGCAGACGGCGCGGCGCTCATGTCGGCTTCACCTTGGCGGTCTTGCGATCCAGGAAGGCACGGATCCGTTTCTTGGCTTCCTTGTCGCTCTGCGCCACCGTCGCCATCAGCGATTCCATCAAGAGGCCGGTCTGCGGATTGGCCTCGGCGATCATCGGCAGCGCCTGCAGCACGGCGAAGTTGGTCAGCGGCGCATTGGCGGCGACGCGCTCGGCAAGCTCCAGCGCCTTCGGCAGCGCGCCGTCTGCCTCGGTGAGGTATTGCGAGAAGCCGTAGGCGGCGCCCTCGGTCGCCGAATAGACCCGCCCGGTCAACATCATGTCGGCCATCCGCGGCACACCGATCAGGCGCGGCAGCCGCACCGATCCGCCGCCGCCGACGAAGATGCCGCGCTGGCCCTCGGGCAACGCGAAATAGGCCGACGGCTCGGCGACCCGGATATGCGCGGCGCAGGCCAGCTCAAGCCCGCCGCCGATCACGGCGCCCTTCAGCGCGGCGATGACAGGCACGCGGCAATACTGGATGCGGTCGAACACGCGGTGCCACATCTGGGAATGCACCAGACCCTCGGTGGCGTCGCGCTCGGTCAGTTCGGAGAGGTCGAGGCCGGACGAGAAGTGATCGCCGATACCATGGATGACGACGGCACCGACCGCATCCGGTATCGCGGAGAAGCAGTCCCGCAGCGCCAGGATGATGCCGTCATTCAGCGCATTGCGCTTGGCGGGACGGTTCAGCCCGACCGTCAGCACCGCCCCTCGCGTCTCGATCCTGAGCAGCGAGGCGTCTCCCCCGCCGGCAGCGTTTCCCATGGCGTTATTGTTTCCTGTTCAGAATAGTTATGTTTTATAACGATTGGCAGGAGAGTCAATATGGGCGCGCACGGCTGTCGATTCCGTCATCCTGAGGTGCACGCGCAAGCGGGCCTCGAAGGATGCACGGCCCGGCTGGTGGTCGTCGACCCTTCGAGACGGCCGCTGCGCGGCCTCCTCAGGGTGACGGTGATGGAGTTGATACGCGCGCCCCCTCCACCCGTCGTCCCTGCGAAAGCAGGGACCCATAACCACCAATGATTATTGCTGCGCGACGACGGAACGACGAGTCCCGTTCACGACACAGGCCGCGGAGTATGGGTCCTGCTTTCGCAGGGACGACACCGAATGTTGGCGGATCCCGGCGGGTGAGACGGCATGTGTGCGAAGCTAAAGCACCTGGTGCACGTCGATCGCGACGCGGTCGGCGTGGCGGGCGGCGGAGCCTATGAAGATGTGCTGCATCAGCCAGCGGTAGTTTTCGGCGCCGGTTTCGAATTTCGGCACGGTGCGGAAATAGATCAGCCTGGGGTCGACCGGCTCGCCGCGCTTCAGTTTCTGCAACAACTCGACCGGCCCGAAGCGGATGCCCTTGTTCTCGACATAGACGACGGCGCCGTCGTCGGTCTCGAACGCGTATTTCGCCTCCAGCTCGATCAGCTCATTGGGCCGGACGATCTGGAAGTCCGCGCCGAACGGCAGCACCTTGCCGTTGACCTTCTCGCCCCTCACCTCGCCGCCGATGATCGGAATGATGCGGCGGACGCCGGTGCCGATGTCGCCGGCGGAGGTCACCTCCGCGATCCGGGCAGTGATGGTGAAGACGTATCTGGTCTCGAGCTCGGGATTCATAAGCCTAACCAATCATACGCTGCGGCAGCCAGGTCGCAAGCAGCGGGAACAGGATCAGGATCACCAGCCGGATCAAATCGGTGATGACGAACGGCAGCACGCCGACAAAGATCGTCGACATGTTGACGTCCTTGATCACGCTCTTGATCACAAACACGTTCATGCCGACCGGCGGATGGATCAGGCCGAGCTCGACCGTCATGACGATGATGATGCCGAACCAGATCGGATCGAAGCCGAGCGCCGTCACCACCGGAAACACGATCGGCACGGTGAGGATCACCATCGCCATCGCGTCCATCAGGCAGCCGAGCACAAGGTACATCAGGAGGATGAGCGCCAGCACGCCATAGGGGCCGATGCCGAGCCCGGTGAGGAATTCGGTGACGTGCTGCGGCGTCTGGGTGATGGTAAGGAAATAGCCGAAGCAGAGCGCGCCGATCAGCACCGTGAACACGGCGGCCGCGGTGCGCGTCGCCTGCAGCAGCGATTGCAGGATGCCTTCCCTGGTCAACTTGCCGCGGAGAATACCGATGATGAAGGCGCCCACCGCGCCGACCGCGCCGGCTTCGGTCGGGACAAAGAAGCCGCCATAGAGCCCGCCGATCACGAACAGGAACAGCAGCAGCGGCGACCAGACGTCGCGCAGCGCGACAAAGCGTTCGTGCCATGACGCTTTCTTTCCCGCCGGCAGGAAGCCGGGCCGCGTCACGCCGATGATGCCGATCGTGATCATGTGCATCAGGATCGCGAGCAGGCCCGGCACCACGCCCGCGATAAACAGCTTGCCGATATCCTGCTGGGTGATGATGCCGTAGACCGCGAGCACGGTGGACGGCGGCAGCATCGCCCCGAGCGTGCCGCCGACCGCGATCACGCCGGCGGCGAATGATTGCGGATAGCCGAAGCGGCGCATCTCGGGATAGGCGACGGCCGAGAAAGTCGCGGCGGTCGCGACCGAAGAGCCCGAGATCGCGGCGAAGCCGCCGCAGGCCGCGATCGTCGCAATGCCGAGCCCGCCTTTCCAATGACCGACAAAGGTGTTGGCGGCGCGGAACAGCTCGCGGCTGATGCCCGAGACGGACACGAAGGCGCCCATCAGCAGGAACATCGGGATCACGCCGAAGGAATAATCCGTCACCGTGCGCATCGTGGTCTGGCCGACCAGCTTGAGCGGCGGCGCGAAGCCGGTGAGGTAGCCAAAGCCGGTGATGCCGACGAGGCCCATCGCCATGCCGACGGGGACACGGAGCAGCATCAGCACGAACAGGCTGACAAAGCCGATGACGGCGACGGTCTCGGGACTGAGGTCGAGACTCATGGCCGTCTACTCCGCGGTCTTGATCTTGGCATCATGGATATCTTCCGGATGGAAGATCAGGCGGTAGGTGCGGATCGCGATCAGCAGCACCGCGGAGACATCGCCGATCCACGACACCAGGAAGAACGGCCAGACCGGAACGCCGAGATCCATGGTGACGATATGGCTGTTCCTGGTGTCGATCACCTTGTCGACCAGCGTGTAGGTCTGCACGCTCACCACGAACAGCAGCACCAGCGTCGCGAAGATGTCGATCCAGCGCTGGTGGCGCGGCGAGGCGTTGGCCCAGACCAGATCCACGGTGATGTGGGTGCCGCGATAGCTGGTCGCCGCAATGCCCCAGAAGATCAGGATGCCGAGCAGGAACTGGCCGAAATTGTAGTAGTCGGGGATGGTCACCGCGAAGAATTTTCGCATGAACACCGCGGTGAAGGTGTTGAGCGCGACGACGCCGACGAAGAAGGCCGCCACCCATTCGATCGAATCGATGAAGCGGTCCATGAAATTCTTGCGCGCCGGTTCGGGTGGGCCGGTGATCGCGCCGTCTGGGGAAACTTCGGAGTTGGCAGCCATGATGTCGGACTATCGCTGTCAGGAACCGTCATTCCGGGGCGCTCGCCACGCGAGCGAACCCGGAATCCGGGGATTGTGGCGCGAGATTCCGGGTTCGCGCTGACGCGCGCCCCGGAATGACGAAGTCGGCTAGATCCCCGCCTCGTACTTCTTCAGCGTGGCCTGCAGATCGGCGTCGATCTTTGCCGCATCGCCGCCGGCCTTCTTCACCGCCTCGGCCCAGCTGTCGCGCAGCGGCTTGACCGCCTTCTTCCACTCGGCGAGTTGATCCGATGTCAGCGGGTAGACCTCGTGGCCTTCCAGCGCCTTCATCTTGGTGCGGCCATTGGCTTCGAAATCGGTCCAGGGGTCGGTGACCTTGGAGGCCCATTCCGGCGTGCAATGGTCGTCGATCACCTTCTTCTGGGCAGCCGACATCGAATTATATTTGGCGAGGTTCATGTTGTAGGTGAACACCGTCGAATAGAGCGGCACGTCCATGTGGTACTTCACCACCTTGTCGATGCCGAACAGGAAGATCGAGCCCCAGGGAAAGGTGATCTCGTCGGCCACGCCGCGCTCGATCGCGTCGCGCGATTCCGGCGCGGAGGCCTGCACATTGGTGCCGCCGAACATCTTGACCATCTCGCCGATGGTGCTCTGCGCGGGACGCACCTTGACGCCGGAGAGATCGCTCGGCAGCACGATCTTCTTCTTGCCGTGCAGCGCGCCCGGATCGTGGATGAAGGCGAAGCATAGCTTAGTGTCCTTCATCTCGGTCGGCGCATATTTGTGGTACCACTCGTTCAGCGCCAGCGTGCCTTTCTTGCCGTCGGAGAAGGTGAACGGAAGCTGGCCGGCGGCCGCGATCGGGAAACGGCCGGGCTGATAGCCTGGATTGACATAGGTGACGTCGGCGATGCCGTCGCGCGCCATGTCGTAATGGTCGAACGCCTTGCCGAGCTGCTCGGACGGAAACACGGTGACCTTGATGGTGCCGCCCGATGCCTTCTCGATATCGGCGGCCCAGGCCTGCGTCGCCGGCACCAGCGGATGCGCCGGCGGCACCCATAGCGACACTTTGAGATTGACGGTCTTGTCCTGCGCGACAGCAGGTCCCGCGGCCGGCACGATGGCGGCGGCCATCAACACCGCCAACATTGTCTTCCTCATCACGTCTCCTCCTCTCCAGGACGGGCTTGCTGCCCGGTCTCATTACTTAACATGTTATCTAATTCGCGCGGATATTCAAGACGAAATCCGCCGGGCGGACGCCACGTCGCACCCTCCGCCGGTCCCGTCCGCCGCATCTTGCGCTGCGGCGAACGTGCGTCCCGCGCAAATCCGCCTTGCCAAAACCGTTATATGATATAGTTGCCTTGGCAAGTTGACGGCGCGCGCCGCGGCGCGGGCACCGGCTAAAAGCCTATCCGATCGGGAGGACAAGGTATTGCGGACAAAAGTAGCAATCATTGGCGCAGGTCCGGCCGGACTGTTGCTTGGGCAACTACTTCATACTTTCGGCGTAGACAACATCATTCTTGAGCGGCAGACCCCCGACTATGTGCTGGGGCGGATTCGCGCCGGGCTGCTCGAGGAAGGCACCGTGTCGCTGCTCGAGAGCGTCGGCGCCGCGGCCCGGCTGCACCAGGAGGGCCTGGTCCATCACGGTCTCGAGCTGGCGTTCGGCGGCGCGCGGCACCGCATCGACCTGCATGGCTCGACCGGCAAGACCGTGACCATCTACGGCCAGACCGAGGTCACGCTCGACCTGATGAATGCCCGCAAGGCCGCCGGCCTGACCTCGATCTACTCGGCGGCCGACGTCAAGCCGCTCGATTTCGACACCGATCATCCGCGCGTCAGCTACGTCAAGGACGGCGTCACCCACGAAATCGCCTGCGATTTCATCGCCGGCTGCGACGGCTTCCACGGCATTAGCCGCGCCAGCGTGCCGGCTTCGGCGATCACCAGCTACGAGCGGGTGTATCCGTTCGGCTGGCTCGGCATCCTCTCGGAGACGCCGCCGGTCTCGCCGGAGCTGATCTACAACAACCACGAGCGCGGCTTTGCGCTGTGCACGATGCGCGCGTCCCACCGCAGCCGCTATTACGTGCAGTGCCCGCTCGACGATCATGTCGACCAATGGTCGGACGAGCGGTTCTGGGACGAATTGAAGCGGCGGCTCGACCAGAAGGCCGCCGACGAGATCGTCACCGGCCCCTCGATCGAAAAGAGCATCGCGCCGCTGCGCAGCTTCGTCGCCGAACCGATGCGGTTCGGTCGCATGTTCCTGGCCGGCGACGCCTCGCACATCGTGCCGCCGACCGGCGCCAAGGGCCTCAACCTTGCCGCCAGCGACGTGCATTATCTGTCGCAGGCGCTACGCGAATATTACGACGAGAAATCCTCCGCCGGCATCGACGGCTATTCGGCGAAAGCACTGGCGCGGGTCTGGAAGGCGGTGCGCTTCTCCTGGTGGATGACCTCGATGCTGCACAAATTCCCCGACGAGGGCGAATTCGCCGCGCGCATCCAGATCGCCGAGCTCGACTACCTCGTCAGCTCGAAGGCGGCCTCGACCTCGCTGTCGGAGAACTATGTGGGGCTGCCGTTCTAGGCAAGCTCGCTGTTTCTTTCGTCGAGCAACCTCTCCGTTACACACTCAGCCGTCATACCCCGCGCATGCGGGGTATCCAGTACGCCGCGGCTTCTCGATTCATGCCGTGCGGTCTCTGGAATACTGGATCGCCCGGTCAAGCCGTGCGATAACAGCAGGAGATGTGGCGACAGGCCCGCGCTACATTCAAACACCTGCGCAAATCCCGTTTAAAACTTTGTAGGCGGTGAAACCGTCATCGACATCGCGTTCAATGGCGTCAACCCAACGCCATATGCGAGCTTTCAGATGAGCACCGATACGCAAATCGTCCCCGATACTCCCGAGGACGTCCCTCAAGGCTTCGAGCCGCTGTTCCGCAAGAGCCCGCTCACCGAGCCCTGGGAGCCGCTTTACCAAAAGAAGACCGAGCGGGCCGTCATCATCGGCCTGCGGCTGGCGAGGCCGCACACCAACGGCCGCGGCCTGATCCATGGCGGCCTGATCGCCGCGCTTGCCGACAACGCGATGGGCTATAGCTGCGGCCAGGCGACCGGCTGGACCACCTCGTTCGTGACGATCTCGCTCGCGGTCGATTTCGTAGGCTCCGCCAATGTCGGACAATGGCTCGCGATCGAGAGCGACGTGATCAAGACCGGCAGCACGATCTGCTTCGCGCAGAGCCTGATCAAGGCCGACGGCGTGACCATCGCACGCGCCAACGGCACCTTCCGCGTGGTGCCGAAGAAGCCGCCGGTGAGCTAATCGAAGTACCAGTCGGTGATCTCGGTCACGAGATCGATGAAGGTCCGCACCTTGGCCGACAACAGCCGCGTCGTCGGATAGACGACGTGGATCGGCACCGCCGGCTGCTCGAACTCGGCGAGCACGATTTGGAGCCGCCGCGCCTTCAGCGATTCGGCCGCCTGATAGGCCATCACGCGGGTCAGTCCGCCGTCCTGCTCGGCGTACTGGATGGCGGCGTCCGAACTGTTGCTGGTGAAGCGCGGCGTAGGGGTAATGCGGATTTCGCGGCCATCCTCCATGAAGCGCCAATCCGGCGTCGCGGTCATGGCGCCGAACTGGATCGTGTCATGGGCGGTGAGGTCCGCCGGCCGCTTCGGCCTGCCGCGAAGCTTGAGATAGCCGGCGGACGCCACCACGATGCGGCGCATCCGGCCGACATGCCGCGCCACGAGCGTCGAATCCGGCAGGTGCCCGATCCTGACCGCGAGGTCGACGCCGTCCTCGACCAGATTGATCCTGCGATCCGACAGCCGCAGGTCGACGCCGACGCCGGGATAGCGCTTCAAATAGGCGCTCACGACCGGGCTGACATGCAGCCGCCCGAAGCCGAACGGCGCCGAGATCACGAGGCGCCCCTCGGGGCGGGTGCGCTCGCTCTCCACCGCGTCCTCGGCTTCCTCGACATCGGCGAGGATCCGGCGCGCCCGCTCCAGATAGCGCGAGCCGGCGTCGGTCAGCGTCACCTGCCGCGTGGTCCGCTGCAGTAGCCGCGCGCCGAGCCGCTCCTCCAGCGCCGCGATCAACCGCGTGATGGCGGACGGCGACAGCCCGAGCTTGCGGGCGGCGGGGGCAAAACCCTCGAGGTCCGCCACCGCGACGAAGGCCTGCATGGCGTCGATCCGGTCCATGAGCACTATTGCATAATCGGCAACAGTGAAGTGTCAATGCACAAGATTGCTTACGATCTGGGAATGTCCATTTTAAGCGGCGAGGACAACCGCTTCAGGCGCCCGTCACGGGAGGCTCCGATGTCAGATGGTCACAGCTATGCGAGCGACGTCGCATTCAGTCCGGCGGTGAAGGCGATCCAGACCCGCAAGGGCTCGCGCGCCACCTACGCCGAGGTCGAGGCACATGGCGGCTGGCGCAGCGAGATCGACGAGAACCTCGCCGGGTTCCTCGGCGAGGTGAACAGCTTCTATCTCGCGACCGCCTCGGCCGACGGCCAGCCCTACATCCAGCATCGCGGCGGGCCGAAGGGCTTTATCAAGGTGCTCGACAAGCACACCATCGCGTTCGCCGATTACAGCGGCAACCGGCAGTTCATCACCCAGGGCAATCTGTCGGAGAATGCCAGGGCGTATATCTTCGTGATGGATTATGCGCACCGCCGCCGCGTCAAGCTGTGGGGCGAGGCGAAGGTGGTGGAGGACGATCCGGCGCTGACGCGCGCGCTGATGCCGCAGGGGTACCGCGCGCGGCCCGAGCAGGTGATCCTGTTCAAGGTCACAGCGTGGGACACCAACTGCCCGCAGCACATTCCGCAGAAGTTCGACGCGGCCGATGTGGCGGCAGCGCTGGCCTCGCGCGACCAGCGCATCGCCGAGCTCGAGGCGGAGCTCGCCTCATTGAAGGGCGAGCCCGCTGCTGTGGCGCCGGCTTAGGCCGCCTGCTGCTGCAGCGGCGCCCAGGCGAATTCCGGATAATATTGCCGCATCATCCGGCCGACATAGGCGGTGAGATTGTCGAACTTCTCGGTGCGCTCGCGCAGCGGCGAATCGAAGAACGGGGTGAGGATTCCCGCCAGCGCGCCGAACGCGGTGGCATCGGTGCCGCACGGCGCATCGCCCATCAGATACGGCTTGTCGCCGAGCTGCACTGACAGCGCGAACAGCGAGCGGATCGCGAGATCAACGTCTTCGTCCGGTCCGTGACGGCCAAGCCCGCTCAGCAGATAGTTCTCGGCAACGCGGAACTGGGCGTCCTCGCGCATCTTGTCGCGCATATGGTCGGGCGCGCCGTCGAAGAAATGCGCGGGCCCCTTGGCGAAATTGGTGTCGTCGACCCAGCGCGCGCCGACCAGCGCCCAGTAGACGTGATGCTCGATCATGCGCTCGAAGGCCCATGCCTGGGCGCGCGCCTGCAGGCTGAGCGGCGCGTCGAAATCGAAGCCGTATTTGCCCTCGATATGGGCGCGGATGAAGGTCGAATCGGCGATCGCCTCGCCGTCGTCGGCGATGAACGGCAGCTGGCCCTTGGGAGAGGCCGGCGGCATCGCCTTCTCCTTGCGATAGTCGAGCCCGGCCATCTTGAGCTGGACCTCGGTTTTGGTCACGAAGGGGCTGATTTCCGGCAAGCCGAAGCCCGTGCCAAAGCCAAAAAGCGTAATCATATGAAGCTCCCGATCGCCTGTGGTCGTGAATTGAAGCTAGCCGTCCCCTGCTGCCAGCATGGTGTCAGCAGTAGTGGCATTCACTGTCGAACGGGCCGACGGGTGCGAGGCGGCGAACCGCCTCGCGAACGCGCTTGACCAGCCGTGCCCGCCCGTAGGACCAAACCGTGCTGATCGACTGTGCGATCAGCGCGACCAGGGCCCAGCGCAGGTCGCCGGAGGTGGAGTAGACCGTGACCAGCTGTTCCAGCGCAAAGCCTTGCGCCTGCCGGAAACCGAGTTCGTCAAGATTCGTCATGGACAAATTCCCTTCACTTGAGGTGTTGTCCTGATATAGCCCCCACCTGCTGCCAACATGCTGTCAGCAGCAGCCGGACGGGACCCAGAAAAGTCTGCACACCGAGAGACCACGAGCCCCGTCAAGACACTCGTCAAGACAGCTGCCGAGAGAGCTGCCAAGAGAGCTGACAAGACACTCGACAAGACACGTGCCAAGAGAGCGATCGAGAGAGTTGCCATGAGACGCGCCGACCGGCTGTTTCAGATCATCCAGGTGCTCCGCCGCACCCGTAAGCCTTTGACCGCCGATGCAATCGCCGCCGAGCTCGAGACATCGAAGCGGACGATCTATCGCGACATCGCCAGCCTGATCGAACAGCGGGTGCCGATCCGCGGCGAGGCCGGCATGGGCTACATCCTGGAGAAGGGATTCGACCTGCCGCCCTTGATGCTGACACCCGACGAGATCGAGGCCTGCGTGCTCGGCGCGCAATGGGTGGTCGGCCACGCCGATCCGGCGCTGGCGCGCGCAGCCGAGGACCTGATGGCCAAGATCGCCGAGACCGTGCCCGACCGGCTGCGGCCGTTCGTGCTGGAGCCGGCAAGCCGGGCCCGCTCGGCCTGGAACCGGGAGCCCGACCGCATCGACATGGTCAGGACCCGCAGCCAGATCCATGAGGGCAAGAAGATCACGCTGAACTATCGCGACGAGCATGGCCGCGATAGCGAGCGCACGATCTGGCCGATCGCGGTCGGCTATCACGAGGCGGTGCGGCTGCTCGCCGCCTGGTGCGAGCTGCGCAGGGATTTCCGCAGCTTCCGCACCGACCGCGTGGTCACGGCGGTCTATCACGACGAGAAATATCCGGAGCGGCGCGACCTGCTCAGGGCGCGCTGGCGGCGCAGCCTGGTCTGGGAAGCGCCGAGGGACACCTGATGGCCGACAACGCGATCGACGCGCCCGACGCAAGTCCCTGCCAGTCCTGCGGTGCCTGCTGCAGCTATTCGGAGAACTGGCCGCGCTTCACCATCGAGGACGATGCGCAGCTCGATCTGATCCCGGCGCGATTCGTCAACGCGCGACAATCAGGCATGCGCTGCGAGGGCGACCGCTGCTCGGCGCTATCGGGCCGGGTCGGAGAAGCAACGCGCTGCGAGGTCTATGCGGTGCGGCCGGAGGTGTGCCGGACCTGCCAGCCGGGCGACGCGGAATGCGCGATGGCGCGGCGCCGGCACGGCCTGCCGCTCGTCCCGAGCGTGCAGCCGGGTTGAGCACGGCTCTTTTATTTGCGGATGATCTCCGCGCAAACGCGTTCCGCGTTTGTCGCGAGGGAAAACCGGTTTCCACTTTTCCGGATCATGCTTAAGCCGTCACGGTCACCGTCTCGCTGACGTCCTCGTCGTCGAGGTCGTCATCGACGACAGGCGCGAAGGTCGACAGCGGCTTGGTCGACAGCGTGATCGGCTTGCGGCCGCCATGCGAAACGGTCGCGGCGCGGACCGGCTCGCGCGACAGCGCGTAGAGCGTCGAGCCGACACGACCACCGGAATTCACCAGCTCCCACTCGCTGCAGCTCGACGCGATCGCGACCGCGAGTGCGTGCAGATGGCTGCGGCGATAGCAGAACAGCGCGAGCTGCGCCCTGACATCGGGCGCGACATTGGCAACCAGCAACGAGAGCCCGTTCGGATTGGCGCGATACATCTGGCCGAGCAGGTCGTCGGCAACCGGGCAGGCATCGTTCTCGAAGGCGTCGCGGCTTGAAAACATTTGCAAATCCCCCTCGATCGGGAAGATGCCGCGTAATCCTCTAACGAAAGGTTAACCACGGCCTCCGGTCGCTTCCGGAGGGTCTTGCCCGTTGCGCGCGAATCACATCCGCCCGCCGCGGCCCGGCTGGATTTCTGGTCCAGGATGTGAGGAAAGGTGCGCGCGAACCGCTCAGTTCGCGGCCATGTAGATCGACAGCGCGAAGCCGGTGAGGTGGTGCAGCGCCTGGTCGACCCCGATCAGGGTCCAGAACCAGGGATGGCCGGATTCCAGCGTCACGCCGAAATGCGAGGCGCAGATTCCCTTGCAACGGTCGACGATGATGTGGATCACGAAGTCAATGAAGGCGACGTACCAGAACCGCGGCGCCACCACCAGGATCAGCGCCAGCGCGACCGCGAGATGGACCAGGCAATGCGCCAGCAGCGGCATGGCCCAGCCGGTCTTCTGGTCCTTGCCGATCGCCATCCAGGCGTTCTGCAGCATGAAGTCGGCGATGATGTGCTTTGCGGTGAGAAGCAACATCCATCCCACCAGGGCACCAACCGACACCGACGATGACATGGAGGGAAACAACAAGCTGACGCCCTTTTACTTCGATGAATGTGATTGCAAGAAATCCGGGTCAGGCCGTCAGCACAATTCCGCAAACCGAAGCGTGTCTCATTTATGACATCTCCGGCGCCGGAATGCACCTGCGCCTGCTCGAAAATCACATCTCGGTCCGGGCGTCGATAGTGGCAATGGTCATGTGGCATCGCGGCGCAGGCCGGCCGGGATTAAGGTTACGGCCGGCGGCCGTTTGCATTCCCCCCGGGGAAGTATATCGTCGGCAACATAGGAAATTTTCTTTCTTTTATAGTCATTTACGGATTCACCGGGCAGCGCCGCGCCGATCGGGTTGTTGCGGCAGCGGGCCGTCCCGGACGGGTGATGAGCCAGGTGATCAGCCATGAGTGCCGAAGCCCCCTCGCCTGCGCCGACGCCGCCGCGCCCTCCGGTCGCCAAACCGGTCGTCAAGACCAACCGCGCACAGATCATCGTCTTCACCCTGCTGACGCTGCTCCTGAGCGCGGTCACCGTGATCGGCGGCCGCCTCTGGCTGCGCAATTCCGAAACGCTGGTGTTCGCAGTCGGCGATGCCAACGGCCCGGAGGCGAAATTCGCCGCCAAGCTCGCCACCGTGCTGAAGAACAATTCGTCGCGGCTGCGGCTGAAGATCGCGCCGAACCCCGACAACGCCAAGGCGCTGGCGCAATTCGATCGCCGCGACGCCTCGCTGGCCATCCTGCGCACCGACGCAAGGGTGCCGCCGCGTGCCCGCGCCATCGCGATCCTCGAGCATGACGTGGTGCTGGTGCTCAGCCCCGGCGGCAAGAAGATCAAATCGCTGAGCGAGCTCAAGAAGAAGCGGATCGCGGTCGTCGGCGACGGCGAGAGCAACGTCAATTTCGTCCGCGGCGCGCTCGAGATCGCCGACAGCCCCGACGCGGCGCAGCGGGTACAGCAGGCGCCGCCGAACACACCTTTCGACAAGCTGTTCGCCTCCGGCTTTGCCGCCGTGCTCGCGATCGAACATGCCTCGAAGATCGTGAAGGACAAGACCTACGAGCAATATGCCAAGCGCGCCGGCGGCTTCACACTGAATGCGATCGACGCGGCCAAGGCGCTGGCGCGCAAATACCCGGCGATTTCGGAGGAGACGGTCTCGACCGGCATGCTGTCGTCCTCGCCGGCGATCCCCGATGACGAGGTCGACACCATCGGGCTGGAATGGCTGCTGGTCGCGCAATCCTCGATGTCCACGACGACAGCCGCCGAGCTCGCGCGCATCATCTATGAGAACAAGTCGGAACTGGCGCTCGACGACGGCTTCGCCTCCAAGATCGAGCCGGCGGCGACCGACAAGGACGCCTTCATCGTCGCCCATCAGGGCGCCGCCGAATACATCAACGACGACACCAAGTCGTTCATGGATCGCTACAGCGACGTGATGTATCTCGCTGCCGCCGCGCTCAGCATCATCGGCTCGATCTTCGCCGCGATCTACACCAAGATCACCCGCGTCGCACCGGAGAAGGCCAGCGAGCTGGCGGGCAGGATCCTCGACATCGGCGAGCGCGTCGCGCACGCCACCTGCGCCGAGCATCTCGATGAATTGCAGGACGAGCTCGAGGCGATCCTGCGCGGCGCGGTGACCGGCCTGCGCGACGGCACCGTTTCCGGCGACGGAATGGACACGTTCAAGCTCGGCTACGAATTGGTCCGCGACGAGATCGCGCTGCGCCGCGATCACCTCAAGCGCCACCCGGCGACGCCGGACGAGAACCTCGTGGTGGTGAAGGCGGCGAATGGGTGAAGCCAAGCCGTTGGTTACGCCACAGATACAACTGTCGTCCCTACGGTCGCGCCACATGCACCACTGTCGTCCTGGCGAAAGCCAGGACCCATTACCACCGCTTTCGCTGATGAACGGGATCGCGGCCCCAGCATCGCGCAACAATTGAGACTTGGGGTAATGGGTCCTGGCTTTCGCCAGGACGACACCGCGTATGTTGAACGGCCGGTGAACCATACATCCGCGCGCTCTCGACATGCAGCGGACTACAGCGCTACTGCCCGGCCGCCGCGTCCGTCGGCGTCGCGGCGGCATCGAGCTGCCGTCCCTCGTGATCCATGTGCAGGTAGTTCGGGTTGAACAGGCCGGCCTGCATCAGCCGCTCGAGATTGGGGACGACCAGGGTCTTTCCCTTCAGTACGATCAGGCCGCCGGCGCGCAATTCCTGCAGCGTTCGGTTGACGTGAACCTTGGAGAGCCCGGTGGCATCGGCGAGATCGCCCTGGGTCAGCGGGAAATCACAGCTGTCGCCCTGGGTCAGGCCAGCGGCACGCAGCCGGAGCCAGATCTCGCACAGCAGATGGGCCATCCGCTCCAGCGCCGTTCGCTGGCCGAGGCTCATGGTCCATTCGCGCTGGATCGCCGCGTTGACCAGGGTTTCCCACCAGAACGCGGTCACGATGCGCGGATGTCCGGCTGCGACCTTGTCGAAGAATTCGCGGGAGAGGTCGGCGATCGACACTGAGGTGACGGTACCGATCGAATGATCCATCTCGCGCAGGATGAAGACGTTCACATCGCAAATGTCGCCGGGCAGGAAGAAAGCCACGATCTGACGCCGGCCGTCCTCGAGCTGCTTGTAGCGATAGGCCCAGCCGGACAGGATCAGATGGACGTCCTTCGGCTTCTCGCCTTCGCGAACGATGTCGACCCGCGGACCGAAATGCCGGACGCGCTCGGTGGACGCGCGATTGAGAAGGACGTGGTCCACCGGCGAAAGCCGTGCAAACTGCTCCAATTTCCGGATTAGCGACGGCAACGACATTGGTCTCCCGCATGTTCAATCGGGCAACTGCAGGACCGACTTCAATTACGTATGTTACATTGCACAGCTTTTGACGTATGTTCACTAGTGTACAGACGCCCCAAGGATGCGACGCTAACGTCGGCAACCGCCATACAGGCAGCTCCGGTGGGGTGCCAGTGAAGTGCGGGCCCGGCGCCGCTCAGACGAACGGCACGCCGTAGTATTCGTTCACCGCGCGCGTGGCGCCGATATCGGACCAATTCCAATCCCGCTCGCTGCCGTATTTCGGCGCGCCGCGCAGCTGGCTCTCGGTCACGCCGGTGACATAACCGCCCAGCCTCGTGTCGTATTTGAGCGACTGCCAGGGCAGCGGATAATGGTCGTTGCCGAGACCGAGAATGCCGCCGAAGCCGAGCACGGCGTAAGACACCCGCCCGCTCTTCTTGTCGATCATCACCCGTTCGATCGAGCCGATCTTGCGCTCGTCGGAGCCATAGACCGCGGTGCCCTCGACCTTGTCGCTGCCGATCAGGTTTCCGACCTCCTTCTCGTCCATCGCCATGTCAGTTCTCCATTGATCCCTCGACGCCAACGGTCGACCCGGGTCACCGTTCCTGCCGCATTGCCGCGATTGCTGCAGAGCGGAACGCCGTTCAGCCTGTTGGAGGATCGCCGCGGTCGTCTGATGTCATGCCGGATCCCGGCGTCTTGTCGGCATCGTTCAATTTCGGATCACGCGTCGCTTCGCGCGCATTCGACTTTCGCGGGTCGGTCTTGTGCGCGGTTTGCGCGCGCTGCTTGTCGGCCGGCTGTTCCTGCCCCTTGTTGTCCTTCACGATACCCTGATTGGAATGTGCCATTGATGATGTCCTTCTTGGCTTATGTCCTTCTTGTTTCCTTGGCCGCTTTGCTTGAAGACATGCGGGCCTCGGCGATCAAATTCGCCGAGGCCCGTCACCGGAGTGGTCCACCGCCTTTCGGGGAGCAAAGCAGCGAACGCACGGGTGTTACGCAGAGCGCCGAAGATCGTTCCTGCGGTCCTGCGCGATCCTTGGTCGCGATTTTTGGTCGCGACTTTGGCCGCGTGTTTTTTCAATTCGCCCGATGTCATGGGTTAACGACGGCATCCGGGGAACAAGCCTAGTATTGCTGGTTCCAGCTCGGAGACGGCATGATCAAGAAGAAGCGCAACAGGTCGCGGCCTCCCGGATCGTTTGAAAACCGCTTGCAAAAATTCGCCGAAGATTCGCGCATTGCGGCACGCAAGCTGCCGCCGGGACGGGAACGCGAAATGCTGATGAAGAAGGCCAGACAGACCGAAACTGTGATGGAAGTCAGCGAGTGGCTGACGTTCCGCAAGTAGCCGCGAGTCGCAAAGGAGAGCTGCGATGATCGAGGAACGGTTTGACTCACGCACGCTCTTCGCCATGAACGCTGCGCTCGATCGCGTTTGCGCAGACGCACCTCACGGCGAGGAACATGACACCCGCCGCCGCGTTGCCCGATACATCATCAAATGCGCCAAGAACGGCAGGACGACGCTCTCCGAGCTAACCGAAGCCGGACAGCAGGCGCTGGCCAAGGCCACCGCCGCGGCGGGATAACCGGCGCAATTGCCCTGTTGCCCTCAGCCCTCAGCAGAGGAGCTACGCATGCGCATTGCAATCAGCATCGGCCTGCTGGCCTTTCTGGCCGCCGTCGGCGCCTACGCCTATGAAGGCCTGACCGTGGACGCTCCGGTGCCGACCTACGGCATCGTGGTGTTCACGATCGGCGTTGCGGTCCTGGCTGCGGTCTGCATCGGCCTGATGGGGCTGTTGTTCTATTCCAGCCGCCGCGGCTACGACGAGCCGCCGCACATCAAGCGGTAGGCGGCTTCGGCAGAGCCGCGGGGAGTCTTTCAGACCCGTTAGAGCGCGCTCAGGGTGACGGTGATAGCTTCCCGCGTCATTGCGTGCGAAGCGAAGCAATCCATAGCGCCGCAAGCGGAGAACTGGATTGCTTCGTCGCTTCGCTCCTCGCAATGACGGCGAAGGTTCTTACGACACCGCCGGCGCCCGCGCGCGAATCTCCGCGACCTTGCGCTTCAGCGCTGCCTGCCGCGGATCGGGCAGGATGGCGGCGCGCGCTTCCGCAATGGCGTCGGCAAGATCGGGAAGCACGAGCACGCCGTCGAAGGTCGGCTTGGCGAGCCCGTCGATGATCACGTGCCAGTCCGCGATGCCCTGGCGGTAGGGATCGCCGTAGCCCTGGATCATGGTCGCGGTCTGCACGACCGCCGGGGCGGCGCTCGGCTGCTTGGTCAGGCTGCGGTCGATCATGTGCAGCCAGCGCTCGACCCAGACGCGCTCCCTCGCATAGCGTCCCGAGAACAGCCGCCAGCGCTTCAGGCCCGCCTCGATCCTGAGCCGGCGAACGCTGAAGCGGTTGTTGGCGCTGAAGCGAATCGAGACCCGGCGACGCCGCCAGCCGAATTGTTCCAGCACGCCGAGCACCGGATCGGCGACCACCGCCGGCAAGGCGTCGATCAACTCGTCAAGGCGGAACTTCTTGACGTCGTCGGCCGAGCGCGCCGCAAGGCCGCCCACCGCATTGACTTCGCCAAGCTTGAGCTGCGCGATGCGGATTGCGTCCTCATAGGCCATGCGCTCCGCCATCAGGCGGGCTATCTCGGCAAGCAGGGCGTCGTCGACGCCGCGGCGGCCGGCGAAGCGCTTGAGCCGGTCGATATAGAGCTGGGCGTAGCTCGTACTCTGATAGGCGATCAACAGATCGATGGCCTTGGTGACGGCCGGCCCGAGATGGTCCGGGCAGGCGTCGGGCAGCACCGGCGGCCCCTCGTCCTCATCGCCGATGATGTCGGCAAAGAGGTAACGGAGCGAAGCCAGGAGACCGTCGTCATCCGGCACTGCGGCGCCTCCAGAACTCGTCACGGGGCTCATGCAGGTTTTGGCTCCGCAACCTGTGGGGTCGTGTGCTGCGCAAGTTGCTGCTCGAGCGTCGAGATATTCTGGAACAGACGGGCGCTGGCGAGGCGCAGAAAGTAGAAGCCGAACGCCGGGTTCTGGACGTAAAGCTGTTCGACCTGGTCATAGGTCACTGACAGCACCATGCCGGTCTCGACGCACTCCAGCGTCTGGGTTCGCGTGTTCGACGGCGACAGCATGCCGAACTCGCCGACCAGGGCGCCGACCGGCAGCTCGATGCCCGATTCGACCAGGCGGAAGCGGCCGCTGACAATGTAGAACATGCTGTCGGCCTTCTCGTCCTTGTAGAACAGGACTTCGCCCGCGGTGCATTTGCGTTCCGTCGTGAACGGCTTCAGCCATTCCATCGACAGATCGCTGTTGACCGATTTCTTCACGTTGCGGACCAGTTGCAGCATCTGGTGCAGCCGATAGGTGTTCACCGGCAGCAGCACGGCATGCAGAATCAGCGTCGCATAATTGTGCGTCGGGATCGCGGTCGCGATCAGGATGATGTTGGTCAGGATGGCGAAGACGCGCAACGGGATCATGGTGCGCATTGACAGCGTGGCGACCACGAAGATCGAAGCGAAGAGACTGCCGGCAGCGCCGGCGTGCTGCGCGAGATGTGAGGTATCCATCGGAAACCAGCCAATGCTCAAGAAGTGAATAAGATCGTCTTATTAGTCGCTTCATTCCGGCCCGGGTCGCATCAGCGACCAGCATCCCTGATATACGGGGAAAAAGCGACGATTTGTCCGATTTCTCACATTCGCGGGCGCAAAATCGGGCCAACATGGTTAGGCCTTTCGTCCAACAGATGCGGTCGTCTTCCCCAGCGATCATGCCGCCACGGGCAGCGCGTTGACGGCCTCAACCGGGAGAGGCACGTTGTGACATCGGCTCTGCCGTTCGCAGGGCCTCAATTCCAGCAGTTCACCGACAGGCAAGTCCGTTCCGATGTCCAAGCGGCTCGTCCTTCCGGCCTTGACGCGCTTCGTTTCCGCCACCGCCGGCCGCAACATGACCACGGCAGCCTATGTCGCGGTCGCGGCCGGCGTCGCCACGATGACGCTGCTGACGGTCGCGCCGACCCATGACGCGGCGCCGGGCTGGGTCGATGCGCTGCTGTGGGCCTGCCTTGCCTATTTCGTGTTCGAATGGCTGGTGCGGCTGCGCCACATGGGCCGGCAGGGCAAGTTCTGGTTCTACGCGCTGTCGAGCGCCGGCATCGTCGATGCGATCGGCGCGCTGGCCGTGCCGGTGGCCTTGCTGTCCGGCGTCGAGCCGAAAACCGCCTGGCTGCTCGGCGTGCTCTGGGTGCTCAAGGTGGTGCCGGGCATTCCCGGCCTGCGCCAGCTCCGGCGCGTGCTGGTGGTGGAGTCAGGGCCGCTGCTCAGCGTGCTCGTGATCTTCCTGATGGTGGTGTTCCTGGCCTCCGTCGCGGAATATTTCCTGGAGCGGGACGTCCAGCCGCAGACCTTCGGCAGCGTGCCGGCGGCGCTGTGGTGGGCGGTGGTGACGCTGACCACGACCGGCTATGGCGACGTGGTGCCGATCACCCCGCTCGGCCGCTTGGTCGCCGCCATGGTGATGATCTCGGGCCTCGGCGTGTTCGGGCTGTGGACCGGTATCCTGGCGACCGGCTTTGCCGCCGAAACCCGCCGCGACAATTTCTTGAGGACCTGGGAGACCGTCAGCAAGGTGCCGTTCTTCGCGCATCTCGGCCCGGCCGCGATCGCCGACGTCACCCAGGTGCTACGGACCATCGACCTGCCGCCGCGCACCATGATCATCCGCAAGGACACCAATGGCGACTGCATGTATTTCGTCGCCGCCGGCGAGGTCGAGGTCGACCTGCCCGGACGCAAGGTGAAGCTTGGCGAAGGCGAGTTCTTCGGCGAGATGGCGTTGCTCGGTAACGCCAAGCGCGGCGCCAGCGTCTCGACCAGCAAGGTGACCAGGCTGTTGGTGCTTGACCTGGTCGATTTCCGCCTGTTGATGGCAAGGCATCCCGATCTCGCCGAGACCATCGATGCCGAGGCCAAGCGGCGCGAACGTGAGAATCAATGATGGAGACCAAGATGGCTGACGCGGCCGACACCGCCAGCGGACCCGTGCTCGAAATCGCGGGCGCGCGCGCAACGATCCGCCTCAACCGGCCGAAGCATCTCAACCGCCTGCAGGCCGAGGACCTCGGCGAGCTGCTGAAATTGTTCGACCGGATCGAGGCCGATCCTGCGATCCGCGTGCTGGTGCTGACCGGAACCGGCCGCGCGTTTTCCGCCGGCTACGACCTCAACTCGGTGGCCGAGCGCGCGGTGAGCGCGAGCGAGCAGCAGAGCGCGGGCTCGGCGTTCGAGGTCGTGGTCAACCGCCTCGAGGATTTGAGCGTGCCGACGATCTGCCGGCTCAATGGCGGCGTCTATGGCGGCTCGACCGACCTCGCGCTCGCCTGCGACTTTCGCATCGGCGTCGATATCGCCGAGATGTTCATGCCGGCGGCGCGGCTCGGGCTGCACTATTACAAGAGCGGCATCCAGCGCTACGTCACGCGGCTCGGCGTCGACAACGCCAAGATGCTGTTCCTGACCGCGCAAAGGATCACGGCGCCGGAGATGCTGCGGATCGGCTACCTCACCGCGATGGTGCCGCTCGACCTGCTCGACGAGGAGGTCGACAAGCTCGCGACGATCCTGGCCGGCAACGCGCCCAAGGCGATGGCCGGCATGAAGCGCGTGATCAACGAATTTGCCCGCGGCGAGCTGGACGAAGCCGCCGCCGATGCCCGCCACCGCGACAGCATGCGCGGCGACGAGATCAAGGAAGGCATCAAGGCATTCGCCGAGAAGCGTGCGCCGCGGTTTTAGCTCGGCCCGCCTCCCTTGTCCCGTCACCCTGAGGAGCCGCGTAGCGGCGTCTCGAAGGGTCGACGGCCCGACTGGTGGCCGTGCATCCTTCGAGGCTCGCTCCGCTCGCACCTCCAGCGACAAAGGCGAAGCCTTTGCGCGGGGATGACGGTCCAATAGTCGTCGCGATCCTCGTTGGGACCCACTATGCCCGCTTGCTTCGCATCGCGCGAACCTGCGCGATCTCCGGGTCCGCCGCGAGTGCCTGGTAGCGCTTGCTGTCGACGGCGTGGAGCGCGATGCGGCCCTCGGCATCGGCATGGACACCCCAGCCGAACCGCTTGCCGAGCGGCGAGGCGCGCATGCAGGCCTGGCCGCGCGAGAAGAACGTCTCGCGGGCGAGGCTGCGCGCCTTCTTCGCTGCTTTCGCATCGAGCGCGCGGCCGGCCGCCGACGTCGCGAACACGACGTCGTCGGAGGTGTACTTGTATGGCGCGCCCGCGATCATCCGATATTGCAGCACGGCAACCGTCGGCTGGCCGCCGCGCGGCTGCGGCTCCTCCCCGCGCTCCGCCGGGCAGTCCTCCGCGACGCGGATCAGGGTGTTGAAGCAGTTGGTGCTGTGCAGGACTTTCGCCATCGGGCCGATCCGTATCACACTCCGGCGGCCGCCGCATGCTGCGCCGCCATCTCGTCGTCGGCCTTCGATATCCGCTGGAAGGCCGGGCGCGCGGCGATGCGTTCGGCATGGCGGACGAACACGTCCCTTTTCGGCACGATGCCGAACATCATGGTCCAAGAGAGCGCGATGCCCCAGAGGATGTCGGCCGCCGTGATCTGTTCGCCGAGCAGATAGGGCCCCTTAGCCAGCTGCGTCTCCAGCGCGCCCAGCATGGTGTCGTAATCAGCATAGGGCGACTGCGTGATCGGCGCGGGCTCGCGCTTCATGAAATGGTCGATCACGGCCGGCTCGAACGATGAGCCGTAATAGGCGATCCAGCGCAGATACGGGCCGCGGCGCGGATCGGTCAGCGCCGGCGTCAGGCCGGCCTGCGGAAACAGATCGGCGAGATAGATGAAGATCGCGACCTGTTCGGTCACCAGCGCGTCGCCATGGCGGATCGCCGGCACCTTGCCGAGCGGATTGATGGCGAGATAGGCGTCCTTGCGCTGCTCGCCCGCCTTCATGTTGAGAACGTGCAGATCATAGGGCGCGCCGAGTTCCTCCAGCAGCACGCGGGTGCCGGTGGCGCGGCTCTGCGGCGAATAATACAGCGTGACGCGGTCGGTGATGGTCATGGGGGTCTCCTTGAGCCGCTAGGGGCATGGCTCCTTATGTCCGCCTATACCTGACATCTTGTGTCAGGTATGATCTGGCCATGCGCGCGAGCCGGCTGTTTTCCATCCTCACCACCCTGCAGGCGCGGGGGCAGGTCACCGCGCCTGAGCTGGCGGAAGCCTGCGAGGTTTCGGTGCGCACGATCTATCGTGACATCGACGCGCTCGCCGCCTCCGGCGTTCCCGTCTATGCCGACCGCGGCGCCGAGGGCGGCTATCGCCTGCTCGACGGCTATCGCGTGCGGCTCAACGGCCTGTCGCAGGGCGAGGCCGAGGCGCTGTTCATGGCCGGACTTCCGGGGCCCGCCGCCGCGCTCGGCCTCGATGCCGCGATGGCGGCGGCGCAGACCAAGCTGATGGCGGCGCTGCCGGAGAACCTGCGGCCCAACGCAAGAGGGATGCAGCAGCGCTTCCATCTCGACGCGCCGGGCTGGTTCGGCGAGACCGAGGAGCCGACGCACCTGCGCGCCATCGCCGGCGCCGTGCTGCGCGAGACCATGCTCGAGATCCGCTACCAGAGCTGGAAGGCCGAGAAGCGGCGGCGCGTGGCGCCGCTCGGCCTCGTGCTGAAGGGCGGCAGCTGGTATCTCGCCGGCCTTGTCGACGGCAATGTGCGCACCTATCGCGTCGCACGCGTGCTGGACTGCGCGACGCTGGAGACGCCGTTCGCGCGGCCCGCGGAGTTCGACCTCGCCGCCTATTGGGGCGCCTCGATCGAGCGGCTGGAGGCCGAGCTGCATCCGAACGAGGCCACGGTGCGGCTGTCGCCGCTCGGGCTGAAACTGTTCGACGCGCTTGCGCACCCTTACGTGAAGGCGCGGATGCGGCTCACTGATGGCACCGACGCCGACGGCTGGCGGCTCGCCACCATGCCGGTCGGCAAGACGGTGTGGCATGCGGCGACCGAATTGCTGCGGCTTGGCGCCGAGGCCGAGGTGGTCGCGCCGGGGGAGTTGCGCGAGAAGATGGCCGAGCTGACCGGCGCGATGGCCGCCCGCTATGCCGAGGCGCCGCCGCGCCGCGCGGTGGCTGGCGCTAAAGCGCGATGAGATTGGGTTGAATGGAGCCGCAGGAGCAGTGCGCTCCCTCGCCCCGTTCTTACGGGGAGAGGGTTGGGGTGAGGGGCTGTCTCCGCGCATACGGTGATAGCTGCGCTTGCTGAGCCTCCCCCTCACCCGGAACGCATCTAACGATGCGTTCCGACCTCTCCCCGCGCGCGGGGCGAGGTGGAGCAGAGTCTGCGGTTCGCTGCTTGCTAGTAGCGGCTGTCGGAGCTGATGACGAAGCGGTCGAAAAAATTCACCGGCAGGATCTCGAACCGGTCCAGCGTCAGCGTAATCCCGGTCACGAAGTCGACACCCTTGATCGTGCCCTCAAGATCGATCCGGCGGCCGCGACGCAGGCCGCGCGTTTCCGGATGTTGCTCGATGTCGAGATAGGCATAGATCGGATTGTCGAGCCGCGAATGGCGATGCCAGCCGCGCTGCAGGAAACTGAATTGCAGCACCGAGCCTGCGCCCCAGTCGATCGCGTCGAAGAAGCGGGTCTTCCAGGCGACCTGCTGGCCCAGATAATGCGCGGCGATGAACGCGTCACGCTCAAGCGCAGGCAGACGGTGCAGCTGCCAGCTGATCTCAGCCGGCGTCAGGGAGGCGTTATTCGCCATTTTTGTTCTTGTCGTTTCTTTGTAGCTTTTCTTGTCCTCGGCGGGGGGTGAACCGACCTTCCCGCCTTCAGGAAACTATACATCGACGAATGTGACAGTGTCTTCCACGGTTGCACGCGACGTGCGGTAGCTGTTCACCTTTTGCTCATGATCGGCATAGCCGAACGAGATACCGCAGACAACCCGGCGATCGTCGGCCAGGTTAAAATGACGGCGGATCAGCCCGGAATGGCGCGCGATCGCCGCCTGCGGGATGGTGCCGAGCCCGAGCGCCTGCGCCGCCAGCATGAAATTCGAGACATAGCCGCCGCAGTCGATCGCACCATAGATGCCGAGCGGCTCATTGGTGTGGATCACGGCAATGTGCGGCGCACCGAAAAAATTGTAGTTCTCCAGCGCCTGTTTTGCGTAGGCCGCCTTATCGCCGCGCGCGATGCCGAGCGTGTTGTAGAGCTGGAAGCCGCTTTCGCGGCGGCGCTCCAGGTAGACCCCGACATATTCGCGCGGCGGCGTGAAGTCGTAATCCTCGGCGAGGCCGCGCGAGGCTTCGGCATAGATCGCCTTGCGAAACCGCTCCTTGGCCTCGCCGGAGACGATGAGCACCTGCCAGGGCTGGCTGTTGCACCAGGACGCGGTGCGCTGCGCGGTCGACAGAATGTGCTCGATGACCTCGCGCGGCACCTCGCGCGGCTGGAACGCGCGCACCGAGTAGCGCTCGTTGAGCAATTCCTCGAGCGCGCCGATGCGGTCCTCGGTCGCGTAACGCGGGTTCGGTGTCTTCGCGTCCATGACATATCCTCTTTTTTCGTCATTCCGGGGCACGCGAAGCGTGAACCCGGAATCTCGAGATTCCGGGTTCGATGCTTCGCATCGCCCCGGAATGACGACTAACCACCCCGCCCCTTGGTCGGGATCTTGTTGTAGGGCACGTCCTTGTCGACGCGGATGTCGCCGGGCAGGCCCAGCACGCGCTCGGCGATGATGTTGCGCAGGATCTCGTCGGTGCCGCCGGCGATGCGCATCGAGGGCGACGACAGCAGCATCTGCTGGAACTGGCCGTTGGCCTGCTCCTCATCGGTGCCGGTGAGGCTGCCCGCCGCACCCTCGAGGTCCATCGCATAGGTCGCGATATCCTGCAGCATCAGGCCGGAGACGAGCTTGCCGATGGAGTTTTCCGGCCCCGGACGCTCACCCTTCGACAGCGCCGAGATGGCGCGGTAGCTGGTGTATTTCAGCCCGCTCGCCTTCACCGCCCAGCTCGCAAGTTTGGAGCGCACCGCCGGATCGTCGATCGCAAGACCGTCCTCCAGCATCAGATTGGAGCAGAACTCGAACATCTCGGGCACGCCGGTGGCTAGCCGCGCACCGATCGACATGCGTTCGTTCATCAGCGTGGTCAGCGACACGCTCCAGCCCTCGCCGACCGCCCCTAAGCGCTGGCTGTCCGGGATCACGACGTCGGTGAAATAGACCTCGTTGAACTCCTGCATGCCGTTGGCCTGCTTGATCGGCCTGACCTCGACGCCGGGGCTCTTCATGTCGAGGAAGAACATGGTGAGGCCCTTGTGCTTGGGCACATTCGGATCGGTGCGCGCGATCAACAGGCCGTAGTCGGAGTAATGCGCGCCTGAGGTCCAGATCTTCTGGCCGTTGACGACCCAGTTGTCGCCCTTCTTCTCGGCGCGGGTGCGCAGCCCCGCGACGTCGGAGCCGGCCGACGGCTCGGAGAACAGCTGGCACCAGATCTCCTCGCCCGAAGCGAGCTTGGGCAGATAGCGGCGCTTGGCGTCTTCGCTGCCCCAGGCCATCACGGTCGGGCCGCACATGCCCTCGCCGATCTGGAACGGCTGGGTCAATTTGCCGTAGACGCCCTCTTCCTGCTGCCAGATCACGCGCTCGATCGGGGTGGCGCCGCGGCCGCCATATTCCTTCGGCCAATGCAGGCAGGCCCAGCCGCCCTCTGCCTTCTTCTTCTGCCAGGCCTTGCCGACCTCGACCATGTCGTGCCTGGCGAGCCGGATGCGGCCGAGCGACGACTTCGAGAGCTCCTCCTCGAACTCCTTCGGCGCGTTGGCCGCGATCCACTTGCGGGCGATAGCGCGGAACTCGGCTTCCTGCGGCGTGTCATCGAAATTCATGGCGGCTCCTTTTTCTTGTCATTCCGGGGCGCGCACAGCGCGAACCCGGAATCTGGAGATGAGTGGTGCGGCTCGAGGTTCCGGGTTCGCCGCTTCGCGCCGCCCCGGAACGACGGTTATGATCTTCCCTTGGTCGGGATCTTGTTGAAGGGAACGTCCTTGTCGACCCTGATGTCGCCGGGCAGGCCCAGCACGCGCTCGGCGATGATGTTGCGCATGATCTCGTCGGTGCCGCCCTCGACGCGGGTGCCCGGCGCACGCAGCAGCATCGCCTGGAATTTGCCGGCGACCTCGGCATCCTCGGGTCCGCTCAAGGCACCCGCGGCGCCCTGCAGGTCGAGCGCGTAGGTCGCGACGTCCTGGATCATCGAACCGGCGACCAGCTTGCCGATCGAATTCTCCGGTCCCGGACGCTCGCCCTTCGACAGCGCCGAGATCGCGCGCATGCTGGTGTATTTCAGCCCGCTCGCCTTCACCGCCCAGTTCGCAAGCTTGGAGCGCACCGCGCGATTCTCGATCGCGGGGCCATCCTCCAGCACTAGGCTGCTGCAATAGTCGAACAGCTCGGGGAAGCCGGTGGCGACGCCGGCGCCGATCGACATCCGCTCGTTCATCAGCGTCGTTAGCGACACGTTCCAGCCGTCATTGACATTGCCGAGCCGCTGCGAGTCCGGAATGCGCACGTCGGTGAAATAGACCTCATTGAAGTCAGAGGCGCCACTCGCCTGCTTGATCGGCCGGACCTCAACGCCCGGGCTCTTCATGTCCAGGAAGAACATGGTGAGGCCCTTGTGCTTGGGCACGGTCGGATCGGTGCGGGTGAGCAAGATGCCGTAGTCGGAATAATGCGCGCCCGAGGTCCAGATCTTCTGGCCGTTGATCACCCATTCGTCGCCATGCTTCTCGGCGCGGGTGCGCAGGCCGGCGACGTCGGAGCCGCCGGCCGGCTCGGAGAACAGCTGGCACCAGATCTTCTCGCCGGAGGCAAGCGGCGGCAGATAGTTGCGCTTCTGCTCCTCGCCGGCGAACGCCATCATGGTCGGCCCGCACATGCCGTGGCCGATGATGAACATCGAGCTGAGGCGGCCGAACGGCCCCTCCTCCTGCTGCCAGATCACGCGCTCGATCGGCGAGGCGCCGCGACCGCCATACTCCTTCGGCCAGTGCAGGCAGGCCCAGCCGGCGTCGGCCTTCTTCTTCTGCCAGGCCTTTGCGACCTCGAGGATGTTGGCGCCCTTGAGCGCAACGCGGCCGAGCGAGGCCTTGCGCAGCTCGTCCTCATATTGCTTGGGCGCATTGGCCGCGATCCAGGCTTTCGCCTCGGCGCGGAATGCGGCCTCCTGCGGGGTGTCGTCGAAATTCATGGTGGCTTTCTTTCCGTCATTCCGGGGCGATGCGGAGCATCGAACCCGGAATCTCGATTCCCAACCTCTGGATTCCGGGTTCGCGCAACGCGCGCCCCGGAATGACGAATCGTAGCGTTACGCCGCGTTCTTCTTGCGCATGCGATCGATCAGCGCGTCTTCCCAATAGGACGGGCTGCCGAGGCCGAGCGCCACCGCATTGGCGCGGCGATAGTACATGTGGCAGTCGAACTCCCAGGTGAAGCCCATGCCGCCATGGACCTGGATATTGTTCTTGGCGCAGTGCTGGAACGCCTGCGTCGCGCTGATGCGTGCGGCGGCGGCGGCTTCCGGCAATTCGCCGGCATTGGTCGAGAGCGCCCAGGCGCCGTAGTAGCAATTCGAGCGCGCCAGTGTCGCCGACACATACATATCGGCCAGCATGTGCTTGACCGCCTGGAACGAGCCGATCGGACGGCCAAAGGCAATACGATCAAGCGCATAGTCGCGGCCCATCTCCAGCGCGCGGTCGGCGCCGCCGACCTGCTCGAACGCCGTCAACACGGCCGCGCGATCGAGCACCTGGGAGATGACGCTCCAGCCCTCGCCGGCCGCGCCGAGCGGCTCAGCCTTCGCATCCTTGAAGGTAAACTCGGCCTGGCCGCGGGTCAGGTCGATGTTGGTGAGCGACTTGATTTCGACGCCGCTGGCCTTGAGATCGACGATGAACAGGGAAATATCGGACTCGCGTCCGCTCGAGCCGGTGCGCGCGGCGACAACGGCGAAATCGGCGATCGCGCCATCCGGCACCGGCTTCTTGACGCCGTTGAGCACGCCGCCATTGGCCGTCACCTTGATCGCCTTCGGCGACGGGTTGCCCTTGCCCTCGAACAGAGCCAGCGTGCCGATGGCTTCGCCGGCGGCGATCTTCGGCAGCCACTTCTGCTTCTGTGCGTCACTGCCTGCGAGCAGGATCGCTTCGGCGGCGAGATAGACGGTGGAGGAGAACGGCACCGGCGCCAGCGCGCGGCCCATTTCCTCCGCGATCACACAGAGCTCGAGATGGCCGGCACCCGCGCCGCCGAACTGTTCCGGAATCGCAACGCCGAGGAAGCCCATCTCGGCGAGGCCCTTCCACAACGCCTTGTCGTAAGGCGCCTTGCCGTCGAGCACCTCGCGCACGGCTTTCGGCGGGCACTGTTCGCTGAGGAATTTCCGCGCCTCATCGCGCATCTGCTTCTGTTCGTCGGAGAAATCGAAATTCATGGCGCTTACCTTTTTCTTGCTGTCATTCCGGGGCGATGCGCAGCATCGAACCCGGAATCTCGACGTAAGGAACCTCTCTGGATTCCGGGTTCACGCTTCGCGTGCCCCGGAATGACGCGTTTGCTTTCGTAGGATCAGTTCAAGATGATCACGTCGTCGCCGGGCTTGCCGGCGTACAGTTTCTCGACCAGTGCGGCGCGGCGTTCGAGGCCGGCGCGCTGGTTGATGTAGCCCTTGTCGGTGAGTTCGTTGCCGTCGATCGACGGCGGCTCGACCATCAGCATCGCACGCGCGATGCGCATGCTGCTGCCGGTGATGGAAGCGTTGTGCGCCTGCAAGCCCTTCTTGAGGCACGCGACCACCTCGGGATGCCGGATCACGTCCTCATAGCTGGCATCGGCGTTGCCGACGAGCTGGCGGCAGGCATGCAGGTTCGGCCAGCACAACAGGCCGATGAACTCGCGGTCCTGCCCCGCAACGAGCGCATCATGCACGACCGGCGTCGCGGCCGCGATCGCATCGGTGCGCAACGAGCCGACATGCACGAACGTGCCGGTCGTCAGCTTGAAATCCTCGACCACGCGGCCGGCAAAGATGATGCCCTGCAGCGGGTCTTCGGGGTCCACGAACACGCCGGCATCGCCGATGCAGTAGAAGCCTTCCTCGTCGAACATCTTTGCCGTGAGCTCCGGTTGGCCGAAATAGCCGGGCGTGACGTTGACGCCGCGCAGCCGCAATTCGTATTTCGAGCCGCACGGCACCATCTTCAGCTCGACGCCGGGGAACGGCAGGCCGATCAGGCCGACGCGCTCGGTGTCCCAATAGGTGCCGGTCGAGGTCGGCGCGGTCTCGGTCGAGCCCCAGCCGGTGTAGAACACGATGCGCTCGCCCGTGGTCTTCACCGCCAGCGCCTGCATGCGGTCATAGAGATCGTCGGGCAGCCGCGCGCCGCCATAGGCCATGATCGAGAGGTTCTTGAAGAAGCTCGCGCACAGCGCCTCGTCCTTCTCCATCGCGGCGGCGAGCGCGGCATAGCCGGCCGGCACGTTGGCGTAATAGGTCGGCGACACCTCGCGCAGGTTCCTGATGGTCTCCTCGAGCTGGCCCGGCATCGGCCGGCCGTCGTCGATATAGAGCGTGCCGCCGTCGACCAGCACCGGATTGAACGCAGCGTTGCCGCCCATGGTGTGATTCCACGGCATCCAGTCGAGCACCGTCGGGATCGGTCCCTCCGTTTCACGCGGGCGCACCTGCATCATCATCGCCGCGTTGGCGCACATCATCTCCTGGGTGTTGATGACGGCCTTGGGCATGCCGGTCGAGCCCGAGGTGAACAGCAGCTTGCCCGTGGTGTCAGGCGTGATCTTCGCGATCGACGCGTCGACGTCAGCCGTCACCTTCGTTGCCGCGAGGTCAGCAAAGGCCACACTCTTGATGCCCTCGCAGGGACGCAGCACGTGAACGACCGGGATGCCGGTGAGGTCGATCGCCTTCAGCGCCTTCTCGAAGGCAGGTCCGTCCTGCACCATCACGACGGCTGGCTTGATCAGGTTGAACAGATATTTGAGCTTGAGATGATCCTGGCTCATCAGCGAATAGGCCGGCGACACCGGCGCGGCCGGCAGCCGCGCCTGCATCGCGGCCTGCGTCATCAGCGCATGCTCGATCGAATTGCCGGAGAGGATCGCGACGGGCCGGCCGTCGCCAACGCCGAGATCGAGCAGGCCTTGCGTCAGCGCATCGACGGTGCGCTTGGCTTCACCATAGGAGACCTTGCGCCACTGCCGGTCGGGACCGCCGCGTTGCGCGAGCCAGATCCGCTCCGGCGCCTGCGCCGCCCATTTGGCGAGATAGGCCGGAATGTGCGTCTCGTAGGCCTGGAGCGGAATCCGCGACTTCAGGACGACGGTACCGTCACCGCGCCGCTCGACCGCGATGTCACGTGCGAGCCAATCCACCTTGCGAAAGGCAGGTTTCGTCAGCATCGCCGCGTCTCCATCCATTTTGCGTCTCCCGGAATTCTTGTCCTTTAGAGGATCTGTTCTCAGCGCCTGATATAGACAGGCTTTCGTTTCTCGAGAAAGGCCCTGATGCCTTCCTGGAAATCTTCCGAGCGGCTGCACAGCACCTGATTGCGATCTTCCATCGCAATCACGGCCTCGATCGAGCCGGCATCGACGCTCATGTTGATGCATTCCTTCGACAGGCGGAGACCGACCGGCGAGGCCGTCATCATCGCCTCGACATAAGGATTGGCCGCAGCATCGAGATCGCGGGCCTCGACCACCTCGGACACCAGGCCGACCGCAAGCGCGCGGTCGGCATGGATGAAGCGCCCGGTGAGGATCAGTTCGGAAGCAACCGACACGCCGACGAGGCGCGGCAGGAAATAGCTGGTGCCGATGTCGCAACCGCCGAGACCGAGCTTGATGAAGGCGCAATTCATCCGCGCGTTCTTCGCCGCGATGCGGATGTCGGCCGCGAGCGCCAGCGCAAAGCCGCCGCCGGCGGCCGCGCCCTGCACCAACGCGATGATCGGCTGCGGAGCGCGCCGCATCAGCATCACGATGTCGGCAATGCGGCGCTGCGAGTCCAGCGACTCCGTGACGCCAGGCGGCTCGGCCTGCCCGCCGCGGCGGGCCATCGCGTGCTTGAGGTCGAGCCCGGCGCAAAAGTTCGCACCGGCGCCCTTCAGCACCACGACGCGGGTGTCGCGATTGCGCTGCAAGCCCTGGAAGTAGACGTTGAGCGCGTCGATCAATGAAGGATCGAGCGCGTTGAGGCTCTCGGGGCGATTGAGCGTGACCCAATCGACCCCGTCGTGATGTTCGATCAGCAGCGGCTGAGACACGCGCATGGTCCTCCCGACCGTTCAGCGAACGCGATGCTCGTTGCTGTGCCCTCTCCCCTTGTGGGAGAGGGCATGTTCGCTATTGCCTTGCATTCGGTTGGGTGAGGGGTCTGTCTCCGCGGAGAGAACCCCTCATCCGTCGCGGACTGCGTCCGCGCCACCTTCTCCCACAAGGGGAGAAGGGAAGTACGGCAGAGCCAGCGTTAGCGCGGCGCCATGCGGATGGCGCCGTCGAGGCGGATGGTTTCGCCGTTGAGCATCGGGTTCTCGACGATGTGAACGGCGAGGTTGCCGTATTCCGAGGCATCGCCGAGGCGGGCCGGATGCGGCACCTGGGCGCCGAGGCTCTTGCGCGCTTCCTCGTTGAGACCCATCAGCAGCGGCGTCAGGAACAGGCCGGGCGCGATGGTGTTGACGCGGATCTTCAGGCTGGCGAGGTCGCGCGCCGCCGGCAGCGTGAGGCCGACGACGCCGCCCTTCGAGGCGGAATAGGCGATCTGGCCGATCTGGCCTTCATAGGCCGCGACCGACGCGGTGTTGATCGCGACGCCGCGCTCTTCGCCGATCGGGGCTTCGGTCGCCAGCCGCTCGGCGAACAGCCGCAGCACGTTGAAGGTGCCGATCAAATTGACGTTGATGATGCGGACGAACTTCGCCAGCGGATAGACGCCGTCCTTGCCGACGATGCGCTGCGAGCCGCCGATGCCGGCGCAGTTCATCAGCACGCGCGCGATGCCGTGCGCGGCCTCGGCCTTGGCGATCGCCGCCTTGATCGCGTCCTCGTCGGTGACGTCGGCATGCAGCGCGACGCCCTTCACCTCGGCGGCGACCTTCTCGGCGTTTTCCTTGTTCTGGTCGATCACGCCGATCTTGGCGCCCTTGGCGGCCATGGCGCGCGCGGTTGCGGCACCAAGGCCGGAGCCACCGCCGGTGATGAGAACGGCAACGTCTTTCAACTGCATGGATACAACCTTTCCTTGGGCGTTTCTTCTCTAGACTTCGAACTTGTTATCCGGCGGCAACCGCTGCCGTTTCCTTGTCGGGATTGAGCACGCCGCCGAAGATCAAGGCTTCCATATGCTTGATGTACTCGCGGCAGACCTCGTCGGTGACCGGACCGACGCCGACCGCGCGCGACATCGCGTGGCGGCCGAAGAACAGATGATCGCAGGCGCCGATCAGGCTGGTGTAGAACAGCACCGGATCGATCTTGCGGAATTCGCCGGCCTTGATGCCTTCGGCGAGCAGCCGGCGGTGAAAATCCAACAGCGGCGCGACGAAGAATTTCGACACCTCGTTCGCGGCGGCAGGCGAGCTTTCGTGCAGGAGATAATGGATCAGCCGGTTCATATAGGGGAACTGGTGATACGCGCGGATGATGCCGCCGATATGCAGCCGCAGTTTCGCGGACGGCGTGATCGGCTGGCTGATGAGATATTCGAGCTGCGATATCTCGGTGGCGGCGTCGCGCGCCAGCAGCGCCAGCAACAGCCCGTCCTTGTTGCCGAAATGATATTTCACCAGCGCGGCGTTGACGCCCGACTTCTGCGCGATGTCGGACAGCGAGACCTCGATGGAGGCGCGTTCGATCATCAGCTCGCTGGCTGCGACCAATAGCTTGTCGGCGGTGGCATTTTTGCCGGCCGGAAGTTTCGTCGGTACGCTGGTATTCAACTGCGCTCTGGTCCCGCTCAGTGTCAGGGTTCGACGGTAAATCGAGGCCGCACATAAGCCCATGGCGGGGTCGCACTCAAGAGTTAATTGATTGATTGACTAAATGCTGAGCCGCCCCTTAAATCCGGCCCAACTTTCAGACCGCCCAATCCGGAAACATCAGGGAGATCAGACATGGCCGAGGCATATATCGTCGCCGCCGCTCGCACCGCGGGCGGCCGCAAGGGAGGGCGTCTCGCCGGCTGGCATCCGGCCGATCTGGCCGCGACCGTGCTCGATGCGCTGGTCGAGCGCACCGGTGCCGACCCCGCGCAGGTCGAGGACGTGATCATGGGCTGCGTGATGCAGACCGGCGAGCAGTCCACCAACATCGCGCGCAACGCGGTGATGGCCTCGAAGCTGCCGGAGAGCGTGCCCGCGACCTCGATCGACCGCCAGTGCGGCTCCTCGCAGCAGGCGCTGCACTTCGCGGCGCAGGCGGTGATGTCTGGCACGATGGACTGCGTGATCGCCGCCGGCGTGGAATCGATGACCCGCGTGCCAATGGGCCTCGCCTCCTCGCTGCCCGCCAAGAACGGCTTCGGCCACTACAAGAGCCCGGGCATCGAGGCGAAATATCCCAACATCGTCTTCAGCCAGTTCACCGGCGCGGAGATGATGGCCGAGAAGTACGGCCTGTCGAAGGATGAGCTCGACGAATACTCCTATAACAGCCATCAGCGCGCGATCGCGGCAACACAGGCCGGCCATTTCAAGGACGAGATCGTGCCGGTGACAATCACCCGCGCCGACGGCTCGACCGACACCCATCACATCGACGAAGGCATCCGCTTCGACGCCAGCCTCGACGGCATCAAGGGCGTCAAGCTGATCGCCGAGAACGGCAAGCTGACCGCGGCGAGCGCCAGCCAGATCTGCGACGGCGCCTCCGGCGTCATGGTCGTCAACGAGAAGGGCCTGAAGGCGCTCGGCGTCAAGCCGATGGCGCGCATCCATCACCTCACGATGATGGGCGGCGATCCCGTGATCATGCTGGAAGCGCCGCTGCCGGCAACCCAGCGCGCGCTGCAGAAGGCCGGCATGAAGATCGACGACATTGATCTCTTCGAGGTCAACGAGGCCTTCGCTTCGGTGCCGACCGCGTGGCTGAAGACCACCGGCGCCGATCCGGCCCGGCTCAACGTCAATGGCGGCGCGATCGCGCTCGGCCATCCGCTCGGCGGCAGCGGCACCAAGCTGATGACGACGCTGCTGCATGCCCTCAAGCAGCGCAACAAGCGCTACGGCCTGCAGACCATGTGCGAAGGCGGCGGCATGGCCAACGTCACGATTGTCGAGCGATTGTAACGTCGCGAGAAACGAGGCACGCAGCCTCCACGCAATAGGTGTCGTCCCTGCGAAAGCAGGGACCCATAACCACAAATGCCCGTGGTTAGGCGCGGCTGGGGCCACAACTCAGTCCAACAAGAAAAATTGGTGGTTATGGGTCCCCGCGTTCGCGGGGACGACCACTCTTGATGCCCTGAGGAAACACAATGACCCATCCGTCGACCCACGCGCGTACCCATCCGAACAAGCTCGCCTACCAGATGGCGGGCAGCGGCAAGGCGATCACCTACCGCGAGCTCGACGAGCTCTCGAACCAGGGCGCGCATCTGTTCCGCTCGCTCGGCCTGAAGGCCGGCGACCACATCGCGCTGCTGATGGAAAACCGCCTCGCCTTCATGGAGATCTGCTGGGCCGCGCAGCGCTCGGGTCTCTATTACACGGCGATCAGCCGCTACCTGACGGAAGAGGAGATCGCCTACATCATCAAGGACTGTGGCGCGAAGGTATTCATCACCACCCCGCAATGCGCCGACAAGGTGAAAGGCCTGATCAAGGGCGAGGTGGGCGAGCCGCTGTTCTACATGATGGACGAGCCCGCACCAGGCTTCCGCTCCTATGACAAGGAGGCCGGCGCGCAGCCGACCACGCCGGTTGCCGATGAGGTCGCGGGCTACGACATGCTGTACTCCTCCGGCACCACCGGCCGGCCCAAGGGCATCAAGAAGGAGTTCGAAGGCAACCGGATCGACGTGCCGAACCCGTTCCTGCGGATTCTCACCGCCGACATGTGCGGCATGAATGCCGACAGCATCTATCTGTCGCCGGCGCCGCTCTATCACGCGGCCCCGCTGCGCTTCAACATGATGGCGACCGTGCTCGGAGGCACCTCCGTCATCATGGAGCATTTCGACGCCGAGGAATTTCTGAAGCAGGTCGAGAAGCACAAGGTGACGCAGTCGCAGCTGGTGCCGACCATGTTCGTGCGCATGCTGAAGCTGCCCGACGAGGTGCGGAGCCGCTACAAGGTCTCCTCGCTGAAGGGCGCGATCCACGCCGCCGCGCCCTGCCCGGTCGACGTCAAGGCGAAGATGATCGAGTGGTGGGGACCGATCCTGATCGAGTATTACGCCGGCTCCGAAGGCAACGGCGTCACGGTCTCGACCTCGCAGCAATGGCTCACCCACCGCGGCACGGTCGGCCGCGCCGTGGTCGGCAAGGTCAAGATCCTCGACGAGAACGACGAGGAGGCGCCGACCGACCAGATCGGTCAGGTCTTTTTTGCCGACGCCCCGGCGTTCTCCTATCACAACGATCCGGAGAAGACGAAGAAGGCCTACAACGCCAAGGGCTGGTCGACGCTCGGCGATGTCGGCTACCTCGACAAAGAGGGCTTCCTCTATCTCACCGACCGCAAGAGCTACATGATCATCTCCGGCGGCGTGAACATCTATCCGCAGGAGACCGAGGACGTGCTGATCACGCATCCCGCGGTGTCCGACGTCGCGGTGTTCGGGGTGCCGAACGAGGAGATGGGCGAAGAGGTCAAGGCCGTGGTGCAGCCGCACGACATCACCAGGGCCGGCAAGGAGCTCGAGGCCGAGCTGATCGCGTTCTGCCGGCAACATCTGTCGCCGATCAAATGCCCGAAGAGCATCGACTTCGAGCAAGAGCTGCCGCGCACGCCGACCGGAAAACTGGTGAAGCGGCATTTGCGCGACCGCTATTGGCCGAAGGCTCCAGTCAAGGCGTAGCCGCGCTTCACCCTCCCCTGGAGACCCCTCCAGGGGAGGATGAAGAGCGCACGCAGCCCAGCCCGCCGGCGCTGCTGACCCACTCCTACAACTCCGCCGCTGGCTCACACGCAGCAGACACCACGGCACGCAGATGCAGCTGGCCGTGTTTGCCTGTCGCTGTGGTGGTCCACTGCGCATCGATCTGCTGAAAATCCTCCGACAGCTTGCCGCGATGGCTGCCGTCGGTTTCGAACGCCCCGTTGCCGTCAGGGGACCGTTCGAATATCTCGACCTCGAGATCGGACAGCCGGATGAACATCTGCACGCCGATCTTGGTCACGCGACGGCCGACCTCATATGTACCGCAGCCGAGCGCTTCCGCGTTCTGCTCATTCAAGGCCTTCACCTTGTCGAAGGTGACGACGATGTTCTGCACCGTATTGTCGCCGTCCCACAGGAATTCGCCGATATAGGCGTGCGGCAGTTTTTCGGTCAGCTGCTTGATGTCGGCGGCACGCACCGCCGACATCAGCACCAGACTTGCCGCCACAATCATGAGACCCAGTAGCGACGTCCAGCCGGGCTGCTCTGCAATCTTCGCGTGGCGCATGCGGTATGCATCCCCTGGGCAAAATTGCTATCGTTCAACAATGACCGTCAGCATACAGTGAAATGCGCTGGTTCTGCGGCGATGCCCAACAGGTGATCTGCACAATGGAAGCCCTCCCCGACGTTCCGCTCCCCTCCACCATCCGCTCGCGTTATGTCGACGGGATCAACGGCCTGCGCATGCATGTGCTGGAAGCAGGCTTTGAAACATCCGGCCGGCCCTGCTTGTTGCTGCTGCACGGTTTTCCGGAGCTGGCGTTTTCCTGGCGCAAGGTGATGCCGAAGCTCGCCGCTGCCGGCTATCACGTCATCGCGCCGGACCAGCGCGGCTATGGCCGCACCAGCGGATCGAGTGCGGAGTATGACGGCGATCTCGCGTCGTTCCGCCTGCCCAATCTGGTGCGCGATGCGCTCGGGCTGGTCGCAGCGTTCGGCTACACACACGTCGATGCGGTGATCGGGCACGATTTCGGCTCGTCGGTCGCGGCGTGGTGCGCGCTGATCCGGCCCGACGTGTTCCGCGCGGTTGTGATGATGAGCGCGCCGTTTTCGGGGCCGCCGTCGCTGCCGTTCAACACCGCGAGCGCGCCGGCAAAGCCCGCGACCGAAGACCCCGTGCATCGCGAACTCGCCGCGCTGCCGCGGCCGCGCAAGCACTACCAATGGTACTATTCGACGCGCCCGGCCAATGACGACATGCATCGCGCGCCGCAGGGCGTGCACGACTTCCTGCGCGCCTATTACCACCACAAAAGCGCGGACTGGAAAGACAACAAGCCGTATCCGTTGCAATCCTGGTCGGCGGGCGAATTGGCAAAACTGCCGACCTACTATGTGATGGATCTCGCCAAGGACATGGCCGCCACCGTCGCCGAGGAAATGCCGTCACGCGAGGCGATCGCCGCCAACACATGGCTGCCGGATAGCGAGCTCGCCTATTACAGCAGCGAATATCAGCGCACGGGATTCCAGGGCGGGCTGCAGTGGTATCGCTGCGGCACTTCGGGCGCGTTCGTCCCGGAACTGCAGACCTGGAGCGGCCGCACGATCGACCAGCCGTCGGCCTTCATTTCCGGCAAGCAGGATTGGGGCACCTACCAGCGGCCCGGCGTGTTCGAGGCGATGCGGACGAAAGCCTGCACCAACATGATCGGCTGCCATCTGGTCGACGGCGCCGGCCATTGGGTGCAGCAGGAACAGCCCGATGAGGTGAGCCGGCTTCTGCTCACATTCCTGCGAGAGGCGGGCGCGCAGCGCTAAGCGCCCGTTCGGCCGTCGCATCGCATCCCGTTGATCTCACGCGTTTTCTTCGCCCAACCCGCGCGGCTTGCCGGTGCTGCGGCAGCGAACCCGGCCGATCCGGATTTGACCCGGCGCCAGTGCAACTTTATAGTTTAGAACTATTCTAATTCTAAACTCCGTGAAGAAGGCGTTGCCGTGAAGAACTTTGCCGATCTGACCGAGCGCGAGGTGCTGGCGGTCGCGATCGCCTCCGAGGAGGAGGACAGCCGCATCTACATGACGTTCGCGGAGGATCTCGCCGAGCGCTATCCCGACACCGCCAAGATTTTCGAGGAGATGGCCGATGAGGAACGCGGCCATCGCCACCGGCTGCTGGAAACCTACGAGCAGCGCTTCGGGGCGCATCTGCCGCCGATCCGGCGCGAGGACGTCAAAGGCTTTTTGCGCCGGCGCCCGATCTGGCTCACCAAGAATCTGCCGCTCGACACCATCCGCAAGGAAGTCGAGACCATGGAATTGGAGGCCGAGCGCTTCTATGCCAAAGCCGCCGAGAAGGCCGAGGATGTCGGCGTGCGCCGCCTGCTCGGCGATCTCGCCGAGGAGGAGAAGGGCCACGAGAAGCTCGCGGTGAAGCTGACCGGCGAGATCCTCAAGCCCGACGTGCGCGCGGAGGAAGACCGCACGCGTCGGCGGATGTTCGTGCTGCAATATGTGCAGCCGGGCCTTGCCGGATTGATGGACGGCTCGGTCTCGACCCTGGCGCCGCTGTTCGCCGCCGCTTTCGCCACGCATCATAACTGGCAAACATTCCTGGTCGGACTTGCCGCTTCGATCGGCGCCGGTATCAGCATGGGCTTTGCCGAGGCGCTGTCCGACGACGGCTCGCTGACCGGGCGCGGCTCGCCCTGGCTGCGCGGCCTGACCTGCGGCTTGATGACGACGCTCGGCGGGCTCGGCCACACCATTCCCTATCTGGTGCCCGACGCCTGGCCGAACGCATTCTGGATCGCGACCGCGATCGCCGGGATCGTGGTGTTCTTCGAATTGTGGGCGATCGCCTTCATCCGCGCGCGCTACATGGACACGCCGTTCCTGCAGGCGGTGTTCCAGATCGTGCTCGGCGGCGCGATCGTGCTCGCGGTCGGCATCCTGATCGGCGCGGCGTAGCAATTCCGATCAAACACGGCGACGACGTCACGGCTACAGCGCTTGCGGGCGGCAGCCAAACTGCCCATCATCGCGCCAACAACAAACCGGGAGCACGCCGTGGCCAAATCGCACTACAGTTTCAAGACCGCCGTCGACCTGTCGGAAGCGCTGCGCAACAAAGAGGTCTCGGCGGTCGAGCTCGCACAGGACGCGATCGGCCGCATCGAGCGCCACGACGGCAGGGTCAACGCGGTCTGCGTGCGCGACTTCGAGCGCGGTCTCGCCGCTGCCCGCGCCGCGGATGCCGCGATCGCGCGCGGCGAGCACAGGCCGCTGCTCGGCATTCCCATGACGGTGAAGGAATCCTTCAACGTCGCGGGATTGCCGACCACCTGGGGCTTCCTGCCGCAAAAGGATTTTGTCCCGACCGAGGACGCGCTGTCGATTCAGCGGGTGAAGGACGCCGGCGGCGTCATCCTCGGCAAGACCAATGTGCCGGTCGGGCTTGCCGACTGGCAGAGCTACAACGAGATCTACGGCACCACCAACAACCCCTACGACCTCGGCCGCACGCCGGGAGGCTCGTCCGGCGGATCGTCGGCGGCGCTCGCCGCGGGCTATGGCGCGCTGTCGCTCGGCTCCGACATCGGCGGCTCGCTCCGCGTGCCGGCGTTTCATTGCGGCATCTATGCGCACAAGCCGACCTTCGCGCTGCTGCCGTCGCGCGGCCACACCGCGCCGCCGGCGCCGCCCATCATCTATGAGCGCGACCTTGCGGTGACCGGCCCGATGGCGCGCGGCGCGGCCGACCTGTCGCTGCTGCTCGACGTGATGGCCGCGCCCGATCCGCTCGATGCGGGCAAGGCCTATCGCCTCGACCTGCCGGCGGCGCGCCACGCCAGCCTGAAGGATTTCCGCATCCTCGTCATCGACACCGATCCGGTGTTGCCGACCGACAAGGCGGTTCGCGGCAGCATCGACAAGCTCGCCAGCCACCTCGACAAGGCCGGCGCGAAGATATCGCGTTCGAGCCCGCTGCTGCCGGATTTCGCGGCGTCCTCGCGGCTCTATATGCGGATGCTGCTGTCGTTTCTCGCCGCGACCTTCCCGCCGGAGGTCTATGCCGGCGCATGCGCGGCGGCGGCCGCGCTGCCGGCCAGCAACAACAGCCTGCAGGCCGAGCGGCTACGCGGCATCGCGCTCAGCCACCGCGACTGGGTGCAGGCGACGGTCGCCCGCTCGCGGCTGCGCGCGCAATGGCGCGAGCTGTTCAAGTCGTTCGACGCGGTGATCTGCCCGATCATGCCAACGCCGGCCTATCCGCACGACCATGCGCCCGACCAGGAGCAGCGGCGGATTTTGATCGACGGCGTGCCGCACGTCTACACCGACCAGCTCGCCTGGCCCGGCATCGCGACCCTGCCCGGCCTGCCTGCGACTGCGATCCCGACCGGCTTTGCGCCCGACGGATTGCCGGTCGGCGTGCAGATCGTCGGCCCCTGGCTCGAGGACCGCACGCCGCTCAAGCTCGCGGAGCTGATCGAGCGCGAGTTCGGCGGCTTCGTGCCGCCGAAGATGTTTGATGATTGATACTCGCCATCGTCATTGCGAGCGAAGCGAAGCAATCCATATATCCGTCTGCGCGGAGGCGTGGATTGCGTCGTCGCTTCGCTCCTCGCAATGACGAGGGGAAACCGGGAGGAAACCAATGAGCAACGATCTCGAGGAGCTGACAAGGCTCAACAAGGATTACGTCGATTCCGTTCAGAACTGTGACGTCAAGCGCTTCGACGAGATCCTGGCGCAGGATTTTTATTGCACCAATACCGACAAGAGCCTGGTCGACCGCGCTGCCTTCCTGAAGCAGACGGCGATCCCGGTGAAGATCAAGGGCCTGAAGGCCGAAGACGTCAAAATCCGCATCCTCGGCGATTTCGCCATCATCCACGCCCAGACCAGCTACACCAACGCGGATGGTGAGCCGGCGCGCGGCCGCTACACCGATTGCTGGGCGCGGCAGAACGGAAAATGGCTCGCGGTATCTGCGCACGTCGCGCGGTGAGCGCGACGTTCGCAGCGTCACCCTCCGCTGTCATGCCCCGCTTCATGCGGGGCATCCAGTACTCCGCGGCCGCAGTTGATTTCACAACTTCCGCCGCGGCGTACTGGGTCGCCCGGTCAAGCCGGGCGACGACAAGTTCGTCAGCTGTCGAACATGATCACGCTGCGCAGCGTCTTGCCGGCCTTCATGTTGGCGAAGCCCTCGTTGATCTCGGAAAGCTTCAGCTTGGCCGAGATCCAGTCCTCAAGATGCAGCTTGCCGCGCATGTAGAAGTCGACGAGGCGCGGCATGTCGACGCGGAAGTGGTTGGAGCCCATCGACGAGCCCTGGATGCGGCGCTCGCGCAGGAAGTCGAAGCCGTGCAGCTCGATCTTCTGGCCGAACGGGATCATGCCGACGATGGTCGCGGTGCCGCCTGCCGCCAGCATGGCGAAGGCCTGCTCGGCGGTGTCCTTGCGGCCGAGCACCTCGAACGAGTGCTGCACGCCGCCGCCGGTGATCTCGCGCACCTGCTGGACGACGTCGCCGCGGGCCGGATCGACGATGTCGGTTGCGCCGAGCTTGGTCGCAAGCTGCAGCTTGGCCGGATTGGTGTCGATCGCGATGATGCGGCCGGCGCCCGCGATCTGCGCGCCGTTGATCGCGGCCATGCCGACGCCGCCGCAGCCGATCACAGCCACGGTCTCGCCGGCGGTCACCTTCGCGGTGTTCACCACGGCGCCATAACCGGTGATGACGCCGCAGCCGATCAGCGCGGCGAGATCGAGCGGCATCTCCTTCTTGATCTTCACGATGGCGTTCTCGTGCACCAGCATCTGCTCGGCGAACGACGACAGATTGAGAAACTGATTCAGTTTCTCCTTCCTGCCCCATGACAGGCGGTTGGAGGCGCCGGGCAGCATCTTCACGGTGGTGTCGGTGCACAGCACGGTTCGCCCGGTGGTGCAGTTGTCGCAGGTGCCGCAGAACACCGACAGACAGGTGACGACGTGATCGCCGGGCTTCACGTAATTGACGTCGGAGCCGACCTTCTCAACCACGCCGGCCGATTCATGCCCGAGCACCGCCGGCAGCGGGTGCGGATACAGGCCTTCCATGAAGTGCAGGTCGGAGTGGCACAGGCCCGCAACCGCGGTGCGGATCAGGACCTCGCGTGGCCCCGGATTGGGCACGCTGACATCCTCGATCACCAGCGGCTGATTGACTTCATGCAGAACGGCGGCCTTCATCGGGGTCTCCCTTGACGTTTTTGATTGTTTGAAAAGTTCGCTCGCGCGGCAGCCTACGCTGCGTCAAGCAATTCGCCAACCTCGGCCATGCCGACCGCGCGATCGCCGAGCAGGTGCTCGGTCAACCTGCGCTGAACGGTATTTTCCGTTAGCCGGAACGGATCGCCCGGCAGCACGCGGTGATCGACCACCATCCGCGACAGCAACAGCCGGCGCGCATCGCCGCGCACCTCGTGGATGCGTCCGCCCTCCCATGCCAGCGCGACCGCGCTTGCAACATGATAGAGCAGGCTGGTGGCGCGGCGCGCGTCGCCCTCATTGTCGACGCGGCTCGCCACCTCGCGCGCAAACGCGACCGCACGGTCGCTGAGATCGCGCAGCCGGTTGCGCCAGGCCTGCGGCACATTCGCGCTGTCATCGAGCCGCGCATGCAGATCGGCGGCGAGCGCATTGTCGGCGCCATGGCGGCCGACCGCGCGCTTCAGCGCATCGATCGCGACGATGTTGCCGGTGCCCTCCCAGATCGAGCCGAGATGCGCGTCGCGCAGCAGCCGCGGCGTGACGAATTCCTCGATGTAGCCGATGCCGCCGCGCATCTCCATCGCATCGCCGCAGACTTTGCGGGCGTCGCGGGTAGCGCGGAATTTAAGCGTCGGCGTCAGGATGCGGAGCAGTGCCGCGGCGTCCTGGCTGCCGGCCTCGGCGCGGTCGAGCGCGTCAGCGGTCAAAAAGCTCATCGACAGCGCCTGCTCGGTCGGCAGCATGATCTTCATCAGTTGGCGCCGCGCCAGCGGCAGGTCGATGATGCGCTGGCCGAACACCACGCGGCCCTTCGCCACGGTGATCGCGTCGTGCCAGGCGCGCCGCATCAGCGCGGTCGATTTCACGCCGTTGGAGAGCCGCGACGAATTCACCATCTCGGCCATCTGCACGAAGCCGCGGTCGAGCTTGCCGACGGCGTAGGCAATCGCACCGTCGAGCTTGATCTCGCCCGAGGCCATCGAGCGGGTGCCGAGCTTGTCCTTCAACCGCACGATCCGGTAATGGTTCTGCGAGCCGTCGTCGAGGAAACGCGGCATCAGGAACAGGCCGACGCCGCGGGTGCCGGGCCCCGCGCCTTCCGGCCGCGCCAGCAGCATCACCACCTTGGCATCGGCGTTGGAGCAGAACCACTTCTCGCCATAGAGCCGCCAGTGATCGCCCTCCTGCACGGCGCGCGTGGTCAGCGTGCCGACATCGGAGCCGCCTTCCTTCTCGGTCATGAACTGGCCGCCCTGCGTCAGCTTGCTCATGTCGGTCTGGGTCAGGCCGTCGAGATATTTTGCCTTCAACGCCTCGCTGCCGAAATTCGCCAGCAGCTTTGCACAACCGTCGGTGACGTTGATCGGGCAGCCCATGCCGAATTCGGTCTGGTTGAACAGGAAGGTGAAGGCGTGCTTGGCCACGACAGGGTATTTGTCGGGCCAACCCATGATGCCCTTGCGGAGCGACAGCGCATGGATGCCGAACTCGCCGAACGCGGCGTTCTCGATCTCGCGATAGGCCGGATGATATTCGATGTGCTGCACGTCGCGGCCGAACTTGTCGCGCTGATGCAGCACCGGCGTATGCCGGTCGGCAAGTCGCGCGCATTCGTCGAGATAGCCTCCGGCTAACCCACCGAGGCGGTCGAGATGCGGCTCGATATGGCGGAACAATGCCTCGGGCAGATGCAGCTTCAGAAGATCGGTCAGCGCCGGATCGGCCCGGTAGAAATTGATTCCCGTCGTGTCGGGCGCCAGCAGCCCCGGCTGGTTGGTGGCGGCTGACGTTTTCGGATCCTGCTTGTGCGGCTGCATTGAATTCCCGGCTTCGGTGCTCATTTGTTTGGGCACGACTATCCTCCTCCGGCCGAGCAAAGGAAAGCCCAATGGATATTCCAAAATACAAGATCGCCCTGATCGTCGGTGCCGGCGCGGGCCTCAGCGCCTCCTTGACGCGGCTATTTTCGCGAGAGGGAATTCGCGTGGCACTGGGCGCCCGCAGCATCGAGAAACTCGGCGCGCTCTGCACCGAAACCGGCGCACGCGCCTATGCCTGCGATACCACCAAGGCCGAGGATGTCGAACGGCTTTTTGGTCTGGTCGAGCGCGAGATCGGAACGCCTGATCTCGTGGTCTACAACGCCTCCGGCCGCTCGCGCGGCCCCTTCGTTGAACTCGTGCCCTCAGAGGTCGAGCAGGCAATCGCGGTCTCGGCATTCGGCGGCTTCCTGGTAGCGCAGGAGGCGGCGAAGCGCATGCTACCCAGCAAGAAGGGCGCGATCCTGTTCACCGGCGCCTCCGCCAGCGTGAAGGGCTATGCGCAGTCGGCGCCGTTCGCGATGGGCAAGTTCGCGTTGCGCGGCCTCGCGCAGAGCATGGCACGCGAATTGTCGCCGCAGGGCATCCACGTCGCGCATTTCGTGATCGACGGCGGCATCCGCAGCGCCGCCCGCACCGAGCCCGCCGACCGGCCGGACTCGATGCTCGATCCCGACGCGATTGCACTGAGCTACTGGAACGTGCTGCAACAGCCGCGCAGCGCCTGGACCTGGGAGCTGGAATTGCGGCCCTGGGTTGAGAAGTTTTGAGATGACGGAGATCATGCAAGCGGCGTAGGCTGGACGCAAACCGCCGCCACATTCGTCATTGCGAGGAGCGAAGCGACGAAGCAATCCATTCCTCCACTTGCGGCGGCATGGATTGCTTCGCTGAGCCTGTCATCCGGCCGGCGCTGCGCGCCGACCGGGTGGCTCGCAATGACGGATGGAACTCTGGGGAAGGAAAACATGTCGAACGAAATCAAGATCGAGACCGGCACCGACGAACTGCTCTGCGTGATCCGCGATCGCGTCGCCGTCATCACGCTGAACCGCCCGGACGCCCGCAACTCGCTGTCGGACACGCTGACGCCGGCGCTGCGCACGATGATTAGGACCTGCGGCGAGAACCCCGAGGTCGGCGTGCTGCTCGTCACCGGCGCCGGCAAGGCGTTCTGCGCCGGCGGCAACGTCAAGGGCATGGGCGCGCACCGCGACAAGAAGAAGCTCGAAATGTCCTATGAGGACAAGGTCGCGGATTTGCAGGAGCGCCAGCGCCTGCTCACCGGCGCGCTCGCCTCGGTGCGCAAGCCGACGATTGCCGCCCTTCCCGGCCCCGCGGTCGGCGCCGGCCTTGCGATCGCGATGGCCTGCGACATCCGGATCGCCGCACAATCCGCCTTCATCTCGACCGGTTACCTGCGCGTGGCGCTGAGCGGCGATTACGGCATGGCCTGGCTGTTGACGCGGCTGATCGGCACCTCGCGCGCCCGCGAGCTGATGTTCACTTCGGAGAAGGTTGACGCCGCGAGGTGCGAGCAGATCGGCCTCGTCAACCGCGTGGTGCCGGACGAAACGCTGCAGGACGAAGCCTTTGCGCTGGCGAAGTCGATCGCCGAGGGCCCGACCCTCGCGCTGCGCTACATGAAGGACAATCTCGACGAGGCGCTGCAATTCGACTTCGCCACCGCGCGCGACCACGAGGCCGAGCGGCTGATCCGCCTCACCACGACGGCCGATCACAAGGAGGCGGTGCAGGCCTTCATCGAGAAGAGGAAGCCGGTGTTCCGGGGGAGTTGAGCGCGATCTCTCCTTCCCCCTGAAAGGGGGAAGGTCGGGATGGGGGTCAGCCACACGCGCCATTGCCGGGGAGAGAGAAGATCCCCACCCGCTTTGCTCTGACGAGCAAAGCGACCTCCCCTTTTCAAGGGGAGGTGAGAGCTCGTAGCCCGGATGAAGCGAAGCGAAATCGGGACAAGTCTCGCGGCGGTACGCCCCCGGATTACGCCGCGCTTCATCCGGGCTACGGGGTCGGAGCAATCAAAAAGAAAAGGGCCCGGTTCTGGAGGGGCCAGAACCGGGCCTAGTCAGTCAAACCGCAAGCGAGGACATCGCGGCCAAGCGGGAAGTGGCGGCAAGCCGCCAGCTGGCACAGGGAATGTCTTGCGGTTCGACGTGGATCTCTTTCACGAAGCGCACCAGCTTCCAGTCGCCGGGGCTCTGGGTGAAGGCGTAGCCCGACTTGCGGGCGAGGCCGATCATCGTCGCATTGGAACGCAGCGTGTCGCCGAAGATGCGCTCGGCTCCGAAGGACGCCGCGCGGCATTCGAGATTCTTCAGCAGCGCCTTGCCAATGCCGTGGCCCTGCCACCGGTCATCGATCGACAGGCCGAACTCGACGCTCGAATTATCGGCATGGAAGGCGTAGCGGGCTTCGCCGACGATGGTCTCAAAGCCATCGACCAGCATCGTCGCGACCACCGTGAACCGGTCAGCCTCGCCGACGTGGATGAAACGTTCGAGCTCCGTCTTCGGCAGCTCGCTCAACGCGCCCAGGAAGCGGTTGTAACGGGACCCCGCGGAGAGCGAGCGGATGTAGCTCTGCAGCTCTTCGCGGTCGCGCGGCTCGACGAAGCGCACCTTGACCTCGCTGCCGTTCTTGGCGCGCAGCACGTCAGAGTATTGCTTGAGATCGTCGAGATGCAGCGCAACCATGACACGCTCCTCGGGTGAAGAAATTGGCCTGCGCCCCTCATCGAGGCGGCGCCAGCGGTGGCGTCCTTCTCAGGCCCGCCAGAACGGCTTCTCGGTCTCGAACACGATGTCGCTGCGGGACATGCCGATGTCGTGCAGATCGCGCTCGGTCCACTGCGACAGCTCGCGACGGCGCTCGTAGCGCTCCCACCAGACATGCAGCGTCTCGCCGACCTGGTTCAGCAATCCGGGAGTATGATGATTTGTCATCGATTCATGGGTGAAAATGGACATCTGCGGCTCCTGTCGGTAACCTGTTGGCGGTAATATCGGCGCTATTCGGTCCACTCACAAACGACACTTTGTACCGTTTCGCATGAATTAAAGTCATGCATCTGGAGACGCTTAAGAGATGACCAGCCGCCTGCCTTCGCTGAATGGCCTGAGGGCGTTCGAGGCCGCCGCACGGCATATGAGCTTCACGCTGGCGGCGTCCGAACTGAACGTGACGCAGACCGCGATCAGCCATCAGATCCGGCGGCTCGAGGAGGAGCTCGGCGTCCGCCTGTTCGTCCGCCAGAACCGCTCGCTGAGCCTGACGCCGGAGGCTACCGAATACCTTCCCGGCGTCCGCGCCGCCTTCAACGACCTCAGGCTCGCCACGGACCGCCTGCTGCGCCGGGACGACGATCACGTGCTGACTGTCTCGACGCTGGCATCGCTTGCCGCCAAATGGCTGCTGCCACGGCTGTCGGCCTTCCAGGAGGCGCATTCCGGTATCGACGTTCGCATCACCACCTCGACCAGCCTGGTCGACTTCCAGCGCGACAAGGTCGACGCGGCGATCCGCTATGGCCGCGGCCAATGGGCGGGCCTGCGTGCCGACTGGCTGATGGCGGATGAGCTGTTTCCGGTGTGCAACCCGTCGCTGCTGCAGGGAACCAGGCCGCTGAAATGCCCTGAAGACCTCAGGGATCACACGCTCCTGCACACCAGCAACGCCAACAGCGACGACTGGCGGCTGTGGCTGACCGCGGCGGGGCTGCCGACCGATATTTCCAAGCAGCCCGGCGTCACCTTCGACCTGCTGTTCGTGACGATCCAGGCCGCGATCGACGGCATCGGCGTCGCGATGGGCCGCACCTCCTATGTGCAGGACGACATCGCCAAGGGCCGCCTCGTGGTTCCCTTCAAGATCGCGCTGCCTGCCGACGCCGGCTTCTACCTGGTGTCGCCGCAGGGACGCGCCGATACGCCAAAGCTCTCCGCGTTCCGGAACTGGCTCGGCACAACGGCGCACGCCGCGCCTTGATGCGGCGCACATGACGGCCGGAGCTTCGGTTCTGATTGCACCAGCGCCGAAGCGCTAGAATGTTGTTTTGACGAGGTTTATTCGCGCGAACCGGTATCCTTTTCGCTCGATACGCTCCCTACGATGTCCGCCTACGGCTTTTTTCCCATAGCCCCCCGCGTGATTTCGGGTTGGTCGCGCCGGACAGGCGTGCCAAATTGCCGCACATGGCAGTTAACTGCTTTGGCCGGCGAAACAATTTGCGCCGGCCGTTTCGTCACGGGGAGGAAAGGGCGTTATGTCGCAGTCGAGTTCATCGCAAGTCCCGCAGATCAAATCGCGTCTTGGCGCCATCCTGCGCGCGACCAGCGGCAATTTCCTCGAGCAGTTCGACTTCTTCCTGTTCGGCTTCTATGCGCAGGCGATTGCGAAGGCCTTCTTCCCCTCCGAGAACGAGACCGCGGCGCTGCTCAACGCGTTCGGCGTGTTCTGGCTCGGCGCCTTGATGCGCCCGGTCGGCGCCGTCGTGCTCGGCGCCTATATCGACCGCATCGGCCGCCGCAAGGGCCTGATCGTGACGCTGTCGATCATGGCTATCGGCACCGTGGTGATCGCGCTCTGCCCGAGCTATGCGACCATCGGCATTGCGGCGCCGATCATCGTGCTGATCGCGCGCCTGCTGCAGGGCTTCTCCGCCGGCGTCGAGCTCGGCGGCGTCTCGGTCTATCTCGCGGAGATCGCCACGCCCGGCAATCGCGGCTTCTACACGTCGTTCCAGTCGGCGAGCCAGCAGGTCGCGATCTTCGTCGCCTCGATCCTCGGCTTCGTCCTCAGCGAGAGCATGCCGGCGGCGACCGTTGCCTCCTGGGGCTGGCGCATCCCGTTCTTCGTCGGCTGCCTGATCATCCCGGTGATCTTCTTCCTGCGCCGGACGCTGGAGGAGACCCCGGCGTTCCTCGCGATGAAGAAGCATCCGACCGCGAGCGAGGTGTTTGCCTCGGCGATCGCGAACTGGCGCATCGTCGTGCTCGGCATGATGATCGCGGTGCTGACCACCACCACCTTCTACTTCGTCACCGTCTACACGCCGACCTTCGGCAAGACCGTGCTGAAGCTCTCGACCCAGGACGCGCTGCTGGTGACGCTGCTGGTTGCGGTGACCAACTTCATCTGGAATCCGGTCGGCGGCGCGGTGTCCGACCGGATCGGCCGCAAGCCGGTGCTGCTGGCGATCGCCGGCCTGTCCCTCATCACGGCCTATCCGGCGCTGCACTGGCTGGTGACCAATCCGTCGTTCGGCAAGATGCTGGCGGTCGAGATGATGTTCTCGTTCTATTTCGGCGTCTACAGCGGCACCATGCTGGGCTCTCTGGTCGAGATCGTGCCGGCGCATGTCCGCACCACCTGCTTCTCGCTGGCCTTTGCGCTGGCGGCCGGGCTGTTCGGCACCTTCACGCCGTTCGCCTCGACCTGGCTGATCCAGCAGACCGGCGACAAGGCTTCGCCCGGCTACTGGCTGATGTGCGCCGCAGCTCTCGGCATCGTCGCCACGCTGATCGTCTATCGTGGCGGCCAGACCATCGAGCAGCGCGAGACGGTTGCGGCCTGATATTCCACTTTGCGGCCGGGCGGGCTCGCTGGGCATGACTTCTTTGGAAAATCGCGACACGCTTTTCCGGATCATGCTCATGCGCCCGGCCGTGTTGCTTTCCATGCCAACAACGATAACAAGAGCGCATGGTTGATCTGACGCGCAGGTTCGACGTCCTGGTGATCGGCGGCGGCAACGCCGCGCTGTGCGCTGCGATCAGCGCACGGCGCGCCGGCGCCTCCGTGCTGGTGCTGGAAGGCGCCCCGAAATTCTATCGCGGCGGCAACACCCGCCACACCCGCAACATGCGCTGCGCCCATGACGCGGCGACCGAAATCCTCACCGGTCCCTACACCGAGGACGAGTTCTGGAACGATTTGCTGCTGGTGACCGGCGGCCAGACCGACGAGGAACTGGCCCGCCTCATGATCCACGAATCCAAGGACATCCTGAACTGGATCGTCGAACAGGGCGTGCGCTGGCAGCCGTCGCTCGGCGGCACGCTGAGCCTTGGCCGCACCAACTCGTTCTTCCTCGGCGGCGGCCGCGCGATGCTGAACGCGCTCTATCGCACCGCCGAGGAGCTCGGTGTCGACATCCTCTACGATGCCGAGGTCATCGACCTCACGGTCGAGGACGGCATGTTCCTTTCGGCGCAGCTGAAGCAGCCGGTCGGCGGCAAGACCGAAGTCCGCGCCTCGACCCTGGTCGCGGCCGCCGGCGGCTTCGAGGCCAACATCGAATGGCTGAAGGAATCCTGGGGCGATGCGGCCGACAATTTCCTGATCCGCGGCACGCCCTATAATCGCGGCGCGATCCTGAAGATGCTGCTCGCCAAGGGCGTGCAGGAGATCGGCGATCCGACGCAATGCCATGCGGTGGCGATCGATGCGCGCGCGCCGAAATTCGACGGTGGCATCATCACGCGCCACGACTCGGTCGTGTTCGGCATCGTCGTCAACAAGCATGCCGAGCGCTTCTACGACGAGGGCGAGGACATCTGGCCGAAGCGCTACGCGATCTGGGGCCGGCTGGTCGCCGCGCAGCCGGACCAGATCGCCTACATCATCTTCGACTCGACCGTGGTGACGAGCTTCATGCCGACGCTGTTTCCGCCGATCGGAGGCGCGACGATTGCCGAGCTCGCCGGCAAGCTCGAGCTCGACGCGGCCGCGCTGGAAAGGACCATCACCGAGTTCAACGCCGCAGTGCAGCCTGGCACCTTCGATCACACCATCCTCGACGACTGCGCTACCCAAGGCATCACTCCGCCGAAGACGCATTGGGCGCGCCGGATCGAGACGCCGCCTTATCTCGCCTATCCGGTGCGGCCGGGCATCACCTTCACCTATCTCGGCACCCGCGTGAACAGAGAGGCGCGGATGCTGATGAAGGACGGCAAGCCGTCAGCCAACATGTTCGCCGCCGGCGAGATCATGGCCGGCAACGTGCTCGGCAAGGGCTATGCAGCCGGCATCGGCATGACCATCGGCAGCGTGTTCGGCCGCGTCGCCGGCCGGGAAGCAGCCAAGAATGCGCGGAACTGAAGGCGGGACTGACGCGATGCACGGGACGAGGATCTTGCAGGAAGCCGACCGTCTGATGACGGTGTGCAATTCCTGCCGCTATTGCGAGGGCCTGTGCGCGGTGTTTCCCGCGATGGAAATGCGCCGCGCCTTCTCCGACGGCGATCTCAACTACCTCGCCAACCTCTGCCATGGCTGCGGCGCCTGCTACACCGACTGCCAGTTCTCGCCACCGCACGAATTCAACGTCAATGTACCGAAGACGCTCGCGGTGGCGCGCGCCGAATCCTATGCCGCCTATGCCTGGCCGCGCGCCTTTGCCGGCGCGTTCGCGCGCAACGGCCTCGTCATCAGTCTGATCGCAGCGCTCAGCGTCGCCGCCTTCATCTTCGGCTTCGCCGCGGTCAATGATCGCGGCGTGCTCACCGGCATCCACACCGGTCCCGGCGCGTTCTATAAACTGATGCCCCACAATGCGATGGCGCTGCTGTTCGGCTTGGCCCTGCTCTACGCGATCCTGGCGCTGGTGATGGGCGTGCGTGCGTTCTGGCGCGACATCGGCGAGCCGGTCGGCATGACGACGGATGCGAAGGCGCTGTTGCAGGCGGTCCGCGACGCCGGCGAGCTGCGTTATCTTGATGGCGGCGGTGTCGGCTGCTTCAACGAGGACGACCAGCCGACCGACCGCCGCAAGCTGTATCACCACTTCACGTTCTACGGCTTCATCCTGTGCTTCGCCGCGACCTGCGTCGGCACACTGTATCATTACCTCTTGGCGCGCGAGGCGCCCTATGCGTGGTGGGACCTGCCCGTCGTGCTCGGTACGCTCGGCGGCATCGGACTCGTGGTCGGCCCGATCGGACTCCTGTCGGAGAAATGGAAGCGCGACCGCGTGCTGGTCGATGAGCAGCGCATGGGCATGGATACCGCGTTCATCCTGATGCTGTTCCTGACCAGCGTTACCGGCCTCGCCCTGCTGCTGTGGCGCGAGACCGCCGCGATGGGCCCGCTGCTGGCGCTGCATCTCGGCGTGGTGTTCGCGCTGTTCATCACCATGCCCTACGGCAAATTCGTGCACGGCATCTACCGCTTCGTCGCGCTGGTGCGCTATGCGCGCGAACGGCAGACGATGGCCGAATGAATGGTGGTGGGTTACGCAGCGTAGCCCGGCTTACGAATTCATCCTGCATCGGGCTTTGTCGCCAGAACACAGAACCACTCATTTGTCTCGACCAGCTGAGCCTGCGTGAAGCCGGCTGCTGTCATCTTTTCCGCGACCCCTTCCTTGGGCTGTCCGGAGTAGCGCGTAAAGCCGAGTGCGATCCTGCCGCTCGGCTTCATCACGCGCCGGACCTCCCGTAGCCCGGCGATGGCGTCCGGCCAGACTTGCATCGAGTTGATCGCCAGCACCTTGTCGAAGCTGTCCGCATCGAATGGCATGCGCTCCACGGAGCCAAGCCGAAGCTCGACACGACCATCCTCGATCGCGGCCGCGTTCCGGGCGCGAGCTTGCCCGACCATCTCCTGCGACGGATCAATGCCCGCGACGCGTGCCGCCGGCACCAATGTCGACAGGCGTTGAAGGACGACGCCCGGACCAAACCCGACCTCGAGCACGCTGTCGTCCGGTCCGACCTCGAGGCGATCTGCGACCCACGCGCCGCAATCGGCATTGGTGCGCGCCATGATCATGCCGCCGAGCCTCCCCAGGAGACCCCGAGGACGGCCAAACGCACGCAAGAGGATGCTTTGCACGGCGCTCACCGATTGCCATCTCCGGTGAACAGGATTTCGGGACGGTCGCGGCTACAAATCCACCACCACGTAGTCGCTCTCTACCGCGACCTTGATGGTCTCGGCGACATACGGCCCCTTCACCACATTGGTGCCCGGCTCGACGCTGACCGGATAGGCGCGCACGCGGAAGCGGCGCGGGTCGCAATAGGACTGGCCTGTGCGGATGTCGAACTCCCAGCCGTGCCAGGGGCAGCGCAGGATCTCACCGAGCTTGGTGTATTCGATCTCGCCGGGATCGGACGATGAGGCGAGCCCGATCAGCGGCCCCTCGCACAGCGCCGCGCCCTGATGCGGGCAGCGGTTCAGCAGGCCGAAGAACTCGCCCTTGACGTTGAAGACCGCGATCGGCCGTCCGTCGATCTCGAGGAATTTTCGCGAACCCGGCGGCAGCTCGTCCACCGGGGCGATCACATGCCGCGCCATCAATCGTTCTCACGCATGATCTGATTCGAAAAACCGGTTCCCACTTTTTCGGATCATGCGATACCGTACAGCTGCCTGGCATTGTCGAGATAGAACGCCTGGCGATTGGCATCGCTGACGCCGGCCGGCAGCACGCGCGACGGCTCGTCGTAATCCCAATGCGGGTAATCGGTCGCGAACAACAGTCTGTCCCAGCCGATCCACTCGATGGTCTGGAACAAATGGTCGCGGCTCTCCGGATCCTCCATCGGCTGCGTCGTCCACCAGATGTGGTCGCGGATATATTCCGACGGCTTGCGCTTCAGATGCGGCACTTCGGCATGCAGCCGCGCAAACACCTTGTCGAGGCGCCAGGCCAGCGATGGGGCCCAGCCGAACCCGGCCTCCACCATCACCATCTTCAATTTCGGGAAGCGCTCGAACACGCCCTCGAGCACGAGGCTCGCCAGCGCGGTCTGCTGGCACTGCGAATGCCCGACCATCTCCTCGATATAGTAGCTCGGCCATCCCGACGCGGTAATCGGGTTGCCGCCGAAGCCGAAGGCGTGCACGCCGATCGGAAGGCCGGCTTCCTGTGCCGCCTCATAGATCGGCCAGTAGCGACGCTGGCCGAGCGGCTCGACATTGCGGCTGAGCAGCAGCACCTGGACGAAATTTGTGTCGCCTGCGCGCTTGCGGATTTCGGCGGCGGCTGACACGCCATCCTCATTGGCGACGACGACCGAGCCTTTCAGCCGGGAATCCTTGCTGGTCCATTTCTCGATCTGCCAGTCGTTGATGGCCGAGCAGATCGCGCCGGCGAGATCCTGGTTGCGGATACCCTGCCCGGTGTTGAGCGGGTTGAGCACGCCGAGCGCGACATTGTTGGGATCGAGGTGTTGCTTCTGCATGAAGGACAGCGACGAGCCCTGCGGGCCGCCTTCCGGCGGATAGGCATCGCGGCGCGACGCATTTGGCTGCGCCTTCGGATAGGGCGGACCTTCCATCATGCCCTGATAGGCATGGACGCCGAAGGTCTCGAGATGCGCATGCCAGCGCTTTTCGAGATAAGGATACAGCTCGTCCTTGGTGGCGCGGGCCGGATGGATGTCGCAGTCGGCGATCGCCGTCTTGATGCTGGTCGGCGACGCGGTTTCGGGGCGCTCGCGAAACTGGATGTTCATGGCGTCATCTCCTTCACCTTGAGCCGGCCATAGGTCGCATGCGGATTATCGACCATGATCTTGCGCACCAGATCCTGCGACAACCCCTGCGGCAGCACCTCGTCACCATCGAACTGCCAATGCGGATAATCTGACGAGAATAGGATCAATTCGTCCGACTGCATATGGTCGAACAGGCGGTTCAGCGTGTCTCCGTCCGGCGGCGCATCGATCGGCTGCAGCGAGAAGCGGATGTTGCTGCGCACAATCTCCAGCGGCGCGCGGTCGACCCACGGGGTCTCCATGCGCACGCCGCGCCAGAACTTGTGCAGCCGCCACAGGAATGGCGGCAGCCAGGTGAAGCCGGCCTCCAGCATCACCATCTTCAGGTTCGGATGGCGCGCAAACACGCCCTCGACGATCAGGCTGGTAAGCTGGGTCTGGAACGCCTGCGCCTGCGCGACATAATCCTCGATGTGATAGGAACCCCAGCCGACCGAGGTCGGCGGATTGTGATAGGCGCTGCCGGCATGGATGCCGACCGGCAGGCCGAGCCGTTCGGCCGCGGCGTAGATCGGCCAGTAGTGGCGCTTGCCGAGCGGCATGTCGCCCATCACCAGCATCAGCACCTGCACGAAACGCTTGTCCTGCGCACAGCGCTCGATTTCGGCGACCGCCTTTTCGATGCTCTGCACCGGGATCACGATCGAGCCGCGCAGGCGATCGTCCTTGTCGAGCCATTCCTTGACCAGCCAGTCGTTCAGCGCGCGGCAGAACGCATCGGCCATGTCCTCGGAGAACACCATCTGCACGCCGTAAAGCGGATTGCAGATGCCGTAGGCCGTGCCGAACCGGTCGAGCGCCTGGCGCTGCATGTCCGCAAGGCTCGAGCCCGGCTTGCCTTGCGCGGGACGCCAGTCCGGCCGCGACGAGATCGGCGAATTGGTCGGATAGGATTGCGAGATCAGGTCGGTCATGCCGCGCGTCGTCACCTGGTCGCGCCAGTAGTCGTTCATGTACGGCAGCAGGCTGGTGAGGTGAGGTACGGCGGGATGCAGATCGCAATCCACGCCGCCCGCGATCGGCGACGTCATGATGTTTCCTCCGCGCACGCTCTTACGACAAGCTTGTCGGGCGGCGCTTGGTTCTTGGCTCGCATTCAAACAGGCCATGCCGCGGCCTGCAACTCGGCAAGGGCCTGCGTGCTGTGCTAGGAAGGCAGAACGCCCCACGGGATTTTCATGGCAAGCAACGAGGAAGAAGGCCGATGAACGCGCTCACATCCATCGCCGAACAGGTCGCCGCAAAGCTGATCGCGAACAAGCAGACGATTGCGGTCGCGGAATCCTCAACCGGCGGACTGATCTCCGCATCGCTGCTCGCGGTTCCCGGCGCGTCGGCCTATTTCCTCGGCGGCGGCGTGATCTACACGCGCGACGCGCGGCGCGCGCTGATGGATATTTCCGACGATGCCATGCGCGGGCTCCGTTCGTCGTCGGAACCCTACGCGCAATTGCTAGCGCGGCAGATTCGCGAGCGCCTCGCAACCGATTGGGGATTGTCGGAGACCGGTGCCGCCGGCCCGACCGGCAACCGCTACGGCGATGCCGCCGGTCACAGCTGCATGGCGGTCGCCGGCCCCCGGCAGCAGGTAATCACGCTGGAGACCGCCAGCAGCGACCGGCAGGCGAACATGCAGGCATTTGCGAAGGCGGCGCTGGAGCTGTTGTTGAAGAACTTGTCGCAATAAATCTCCGCTGTCGTCCCGGGCAAGCGAAGCGCGACCCGGGACCCATAACCACCGATGGCCATTGACGATGGTCCGCTCGAGCCACAGCCTGCTTCAACAACTCGATCCTGTGGTTATGGGTCCCTGCTTTCGCAGGGACGACGCAAGGAAAGAGCCTGCAACCTGACGAAGACGGCGTAGCCCGGATGAAGCGAAGCGCAATCCGGGGCGGCTATATCCGCAGCACGACTGTTCCCGGATTTCGCTTCGCTCCATCCGGGCTACGAAAGCGGTAACGCGAGAACCTACTTCTCGCGGAACGAGCGCATGAACTGGTCGCTCATCGGCTTCATCAGATAGGACAGCATGGTGCGGTCGCCGGTCTGGACGAAGGCTTCCACCGGCATTCCCGGGATGATCTTCACCAAGTCGGATCGTAGCCATGTCGTTCTGTGAGCCAAGGAGTTGCCAGACATATTTGTCTTCCTAAGACCGCTTGGCCTCCGACTTCGGAGACGCGGGTGACGACGCCGTTCAGCTCCGGCGTGGTGCGCTGGTTGAAGGCGGAGAGCCGCAGCACGGTCTTCTGTCCGACCTGCAGCTTGTCGATGTCCTGCGGATTGACCTTGGCCTCGACCGACAGATCATCGGCCTTCGGCACGATCATCATGATGGCGTCGCCCGCGGTAATGACGCCGCCGACGGTGTGCACGGTCGACTGCAGCACCACGCCGTCCTGTGGTGCGCGGATATCGATACGGCGGAGCTGGTCCTCGGCGGTCACCTTGCGCTCGACGAACTCGCCGATCTTGTCGTTGGCCTCGCGCAGGTCCTTCGAGACCTCCGAGACCATGTCCTTGTCGACCTGGATGATCTGCAACTCGGTCTCGGTGATCTTGCCCTTGGCCTGCGCGCGCGAGGCGATGTATTGCGCGCGCTCGCCGGCGAGCCGCGCCGCGTCGCGCTCCAGTGTGGTCAGGCGGGTGAGCTGCACCAGATGCTGCTCGTAAAGCTGGCGAACACCGACCAGTTCGGTCTTCACCAGCTCGATTTCCTTGTCCTTGGACTTCTCCTGCGCCTCAAGCCCCGAGATCTCCTCGTTAAGCTGGGTGACGCGCTCGCGCAGCTGCGCTTTTTGACCGGTGCGGCCATTGACCCGCACCTCGAACAGCTTGGTTTCGCTCACCATGATGTCGCGAACGTCGGGATCCTTGGCCTGCTCGGTGAGCTGCGGCGGAAAGACGATCTTGTCGCGGCCCTGCTGCTCGGCCTCGAGCCGGGCCGCCCGCGCATAGAGCCCGTTCAGCGTCTTGACCACGATGGCAAGGCTGGCCTTCACGACGGTCTCGTCGAGGCGCACGACGATGTCGCCCGCCTTGACCACGTCGCCGTCACGCACCCGGACTTCGCCGACGACGCCGCCGGTCGGATGCTGCACCTTCTTGACGTTGGATTCGACCACCACGGAGCCCGGCGCGATCAGCGCGCCGGAGATCGGCACCGTCGCGGCCCAGCCGCCGACGCCGCCGCCCAGGACCAGAACCACGACGAGGCCGACGATCAGATGCTTGCGGATCGAGCGATGTGCGTTGCGCGGTTGATCGGTCATGACTTGGCGGCTCCCGCATCCGCGACGATCTTGATCGGCGTCGGCACCGGCGGCGCGGCGCGCTGCAGCACCTGCGCGAGCACGGCTTCCTTCGGCCCGAAGGTCTGCATGCGTCCGTCCTTCAGCACCAGCAGATGATCGACGCCCTCGATGCCGATCGGCCGGTGCGCAACCACAATGACGACCGCGCCGCGCTCACGGGCGCCGCGCACCGCGCGGGTCAGCGCCTCGTCGCCTTCGCTGTCGAGATTGGAGTTCGGCTCATCCAGCACGATCAGGAACGGATTGCCGTACAGCGCACGCGCCAGCGCCACGCGTTGCGCCTGGCCGGCGGAGAGCGCAGTGCCCTGTTCGCCGACCTGGGTGTCGTAGCCCTCGCGCATCTTGATGATCATCTCATGCACGCCGGCCTCCTTGGCCGCCGCGATGATGCCGTCGGACTTGGCGTCGGGATCGAACCGGCAGATGTTCTGCGCGACCGTACCGGCGAACAGTTCGACGTCCTGCGGCAAATAGCCGACATGACGGCCGAGCTGGTCCGACGACCACTGGTCGAGCGCGGCGCCGTCGAGCCGTACCTTGCCCCGCGCCGGCAGCCAGACGCCGACCAGCGCCCGGATCAGCGACGACTTGCCGGAGCCGCTCGGGCCAATCACGCCGACGCCGCTGCCGGCCTCGACGGCGAAGGTGATGTCCTGCACGATGGCGCGCTGATCGCCCGGCGCGACCATGGTCACGGCTTCGACCGAGAGCTTCTTCTCCGGCGCCTGCAACAGGGTCTGCTCGGGACGCGCCGGCATCTGCTGCAGCAGGCGGTTGAGCCGATGCCAGCTCTGCCGGGCGGCGACGAAGCCCTTCCAATGCGCGATCGCGAGATCGACCGGCGCCAGTGCCCGCGCGCTCAGGATCGAGCCGGCGATGATGATGCCGCCGGTGGCCTCCTGATGGATCACGAGATAGGCGCCGACCGCGAGCACGGCGGACTGCAGCATCATGCGCAGCACCTTGGCGACCGCACCGAGCCCGCCGGTGACGTCGCTCGCATGCTGGTTGCCGGACAGATATTCCTCGTTGGCCTCGTTCCAGCGCCTGTTCATGCGGCCGGCCATGCCCATCGCCACCAGCACCTCGGCATTGCGGCGGCTGGAGGCGGCGAGATCGTTGCGCCGCGCCGCGAGCGTCATCGCTTCCTTGGCCGGCGTGCGCGACAAATATTCGGTGATCAGCGTCAGGGTCACCAGGATGATCGCGCCGACCAGCGCCGTGACGCCAAGCAGCCAATGGAAGGCAAAGCAGATCACCATGTAGAACGGCAGCCAGGGCAGATCGAAGAACGCGCCGGGACCCATGCTGCCGAGGAAGGAGCGCACATTGTCGAGGTCGCGCAGCGGCTGCAGGCCCTCGCTGCGATTGCCGGCCATCAGCGGCAGCCGCACGACGGTGTCGAACACCCGTGCGTTAAGCGCTTCGTCGAGTGAGGTGCCGACGCGTCCGAGGATCCGTCCGCGAAGCAGGTCGAGCACGCCCTGGGCGATGTAGAGGACCGCGGCGATGACCACGAGGCCGACCAGGGTGGGAACGCTGCGGCTCGGCAGCACCCGGTCGTAGACTTGCAGCATGAACATCGAACCTGTCAGGTAGAGCAGGTTGATCATGCAACTGATGAGGCCGACGCCGATAAAAGCGCTGCGGCAAGCGCGCAGCGCCTCAGCCAGTTCGGAACGCCGGACAGCGGGCGCGGCTGCCATAAAAACTGATCTCTGCAAAACAAAAGAGTTACGTGATCACCACGTTGTATAGACGTTTGCGACCACCGTCCATTTTAAGTCGCGTGAACCAAAGCATGGTTCGCGGCCTAATTTTGTGATCGCACCGACAGTTGACGGAATAATTAGGGTTAACCGGCCGCGGAACCCTGGCCCTGCGCGGGCGCGCTTCTCGGAAACGGCACGAGAATGACCGACATCGAGACCCGGCCGATCTCGCCATCCACGTCGAGCAATACCCCGCTGCCGACGCCGAGCCCGGCCTCCGGCCGCCAGCGGGCCTCGGCGCGAACGCCGATCCACGCGCCCCGCGGCGGCCTGAACAGTTGCACCGCGAGGTTCGGATTGGGGTCGGCCACCACGTTCTGGACCGGGCGCGCGATGCCGTGGGTCCAATCAGCCGGGCCGAGCACCCGCGCCAGCGGACCGGCGTCCGCAATTACGGCGTGATGCAAGCGAAACCAGGCGGTATCGCCGCCGGCGCGGGCTTCCATCGCATCCATGAACCAGCTGCGGCCATGGCCATGGCCGGCGCGCAGGTTGCGCAACGGAAATGCCGTGGGATCCACCGGATCGGCTGCGCTCCCGTAAAACCCCGGGACCTCGACGGCACGCTCGCGCGACAGCGTCACGCGCACCGTCGCGCAGGGTTGCTCCTCACCGGCCGGCCAGAGCGTGTTGTCGACCACGCTGACCCGGCCGCCTTCGGTCACCACGGTAACGTGCGTGCGCAGTTCCGCCATTGGCGTCGGCCGCAGGAACCAGGCCGCCGCCGAGATCGCGGTGCCCCAATTGCGCGCGGCGGCCATGGCCTCGACCTCGCCGGTCAGCAGGCTTGCGACCGCGCCGCCCTGAAGGCCGGTGAACGGCCCGGCCGCCAGCGCTGCCGGCTTCCAGTGGTGGGGCGTGGCGAGCGGTTCGAAGATGGCCAAGGCGAATGATCCCTGAGATGAGCAGGATTGAGCGTTCGGCCAATCTGATCCAAGAATAGCGGCTATGACAAAAGGCCATTCATCACTTCAGGTGAGCAGGATTCACCCATTGGATGCCCCCGATCCGCGGGCGATCCCGCCGCTGCCGGCGCTGCTCGCCTTCGAGCGCGCGGCCACGCAACTCAGCTTCCGGCGCGCCGCGCGCGACCTGTCGCTGAGCCCGTCGGCGATCAGCCATCAGATCCGCGGGCTGGAAGAGCAGTTCGGCACCAGGCTGTTCGTCCGCGGCGCGCGCCAGGTGCGATTGACCGACGACGGCGAGCGCTACCTTGCAAAAGTGTCGGCCGCGCTGGCGACGCTGCAGGAGGCGAGCCGTGACATGCTGCGGCAACGCGGCGAGGCCGGCGGCGAGTTCTGGATCAGCTCATTGCCGTTCTTCACCAGCGCCGTGCTGCTGCCGGCGCTGCCGGAGTTCAAGCGGCGCCATCCGCAACTGACGCTGCGGATCGAGGCCACCCACCAATATGCCGACTTCAACAGTTCGCGCGTTGATGTCGCGATCCGCTACGGACGGGAACACGCCGCCGGACTGAAGGTCGAGCCGCTGGTGCAGGTCAAAGGAATGCCGGTCTGTACGCCGGCACTGGTCAAGGCAGGTCTTCGGACCCCTGCAGACCTGTCGCGCGAGGTGCTGATCCATGTCACGACGCAGCCGCGGGCGTGGCCGGCCTGGCTGAAGGAGGCCGGGCTGCCGAATCTCGCTCCGCGCGGACATTTGTGGCTCGACAGCGTGCCGGCGATGCTGGAGGCCGCCGAACACGGGCTCGGCGTCGCGATTGCGATCGCGCCCCTGATCAAGGCGCGGCCGGGCTTCGGCAAGCGGCTGGTGGCGCCGTTTGCGTTCGAGGCCGCATACAGCGAGACGATCTACCTGGTCTCCCGCACCGAGCAGGCGCGGGACCGCCGCATCGCCGCGGTGCGGCGCTGGATCACGGACGCGGTCGCTCGCGCGAGCTAGACTAAACCGTGGCGGGCGCCGGCTCGGCCAGGATGCACCGTGCCAAACGGCCGGGCGCGACCTGCACGACCGGCGGCAAGCGCTCGCTGCAGCGCGGCTCGGCGAACTTGCAGCGCGGTGCGAAGGAGCAACTGGACGGCGCGTGATCGAGCGAAGGCGGCGTGCCCGGGATCGTCTCCAGCCGCTGGCCGCGCATCGCGCCGTGAATGGTCGAGGCCAGCAAACCCTTTGCATAGGGATGCACCGGCGAGCGCACGATGTCGCGCAGGGCGCCCTGCTCCACGATCTGGCCGGCATACATCACCGCGACGCGGTCGCAGATCTCGATCGCGACGCCAATGTCGTGGGTGACGAAGATCACCGACATGCCGAACTCGCGCTGCAACTCGCGCAGCAGCAGCAGGATCTGGATCTGCACGGTGGCATCGAGCGCCGTGGTCGGCTCGTCCGCGAGCAGGATCTTCGGCTTGCAGGCCAGCGCCAGCGCGATCATCGCACGCTGGCGCATGCCGCCCGACATCTCGTGCGGATAGGAGTCCAGCCGCCGCTTCGCGGAGGGGATCCGCACCACCTCGAGCATTTCAAGCGCGCGGGCCGTCGCCTCGCGCTCGCTCTTGCCCTCGTGGCGCATCACCGTCTCCGCGATCTGGCGGCCGATGGTGTAGACCGGATCGAGCGCCAGCGCCGGCTCCTGGAAGATCATCGAGACGCTCTGGCCGCGGAATGCGGACAGCGCCTCGTCGTCCATCGCCAGCACCTGCTGGCCCAGCACCTTGACGCTGCCGGAGATCTGTGTGCGCTTCTTCGGCAACAGCCGCATCAACGCGCGCAGCGTCACGCTCTTGCCCGAGCCGGACTCGCCGAGCAGCCCCAACACCTCGCCCTCGCCGAGCGACAGGCTGAGATCGTTCACGGCATGGACCGTGCGATCGCCGGTGAAGCGGATGTTGAGGTTGTTGATCTCGACGAGGTTGGTCATGCGAGCTTGGGCACCCTGGCGTGGAAATCGGTCGCGCGCTGGAAGGCGGCGCCGATCCGGAGCAGAACCGCTTCCTCGAAGGAGCGGCCGATCAGTTGCATGCCGACCGGCAGACCCGTCTTGGTGAAGCCGGAGGGAATCGAGAGCGACGGCAGGCCGAGATAGTTGACCGGGCGGGTGAAGCGCGTCAGCCGCTGCAGCACCGCGTCGGCGCCCGGACCATTGCCGACATCGCTCTCGGCAATCGTGGGCGCCGGCACCGGCGACGACGGCGCAATGACCGCATCGACCCCGTTGACCGCCGCGTTGTGCGCGGCGAGCGCGGGGCCGCGCCAGCGCATCGCCTCAAGATAGGTGACCGCCGGAATGGTCAGGCCGTTCTGCAGCCGCATCAAGACCTGCGCGCCGTAATCCTGCGGCCGCTCGATCATCCAGCGCTTGTGGAAGGCGGCAGCCTCGACCGCGAGCACCAGTTGCGATGCCGAGGAGAGCTGGCGCTGATCGGGCAACTCGACCTTGACGATCTCGGCGCCCTCTTTCTTCAAGGTGGCGATGGTCTCGTCGAGGATACGCGCCACCTCAGGGTCGAGGTCGTCGACATAGAACGACGTCGGGACGCCGATCTTCAGACCCTTCAGCGACTGCTTGGTCGCGGCCAAGTAGTCGGGCACCGGCTGCGTCGACGCCGTCAGGTCCTCCGGGTCCGCGCCGGCCATCAGGCCGAGCAGAAGCGCGCAGTCCTCCGCGGTCTGGGCCAGCGGACCGACCGTATCGAGCGACTGCGACAGCGGCATCGCGCCGGCGCGGCTAACGCGGCCGACCGTCGTCTTCAGGCCGGTGACGCCGCAGAAATGCGCGGGCATGCGCACCGAACCGCCGGTGTCGGAGCCGAGCGCCGCGAAGGTGAGCCGCGCGGCGACCGCCGAGCCCGAGCCCGACGACGAGCCGCCGGTAATGTGCTCGGTGTTCCAGGGATTGCGCACCGCGCCGTAATGCACGTTGTGGCCGGTCGGCCCATAGGCGAACTCGACCATCTGCAACGAGCCGAGGCGGACCTGTCCGGCATCCTTCAGCCGCTGCAGGGCGGTCGCAGTCGTCTTCGGCACGAAGTCGCGGCGAATCAGCGAGCCGCAGGTCACGACCTTGCCGGCGTCGTAATACATGTCCTTGTGCGCCAGCGGCACGCCATGCAGCGCACCGCGACTATTGCCCTTGGCGAGCGCGGCATCGGCCTCGGTGGCGGCGGCCAGCGCCTGCTCGGATTCAACAGCCATATAGGCGTTGAGGCGCGGCTGCCATTCCGCAATGCGATGCAGCACGGCGCGCGTCGCCTCATGCGAGGAAACTTTCTTGTCGGCAATCGCCTTGGCGACCGCGGTCAGCGTCATCAGGGCCGGTTCAGAGCTCATTTCGACACCTTCTCGATCTTCTGCGCGATCTGCGCCAGCAGGAAGCTCGCGGGTTCGAGATCGAAGGGCAGCGTGCCGGAGATCGGTGCGAAGCCGTCGAATGCCGGCCCGATCGAATTGGCGATCCGGGTGGCGACGTCGTCGTCGGCGGGCACGTCGGCGACGTGCGCGATCACCTTGACATCCTTGGGAGTGGGTCTGGTCATGCCGCGTTTTCTCCTTTTGCTTTTGCCGGCGCGCGGCTGTGCCCCGAGCCAGAAATGGCCATGTAGCACGCCGCTTGATGGCCCATTGTATCGAGATCGCTGAGTTTTGGCGTGTCGTTTGCGCAGAGCGGCTCCGCAAACGGACAACGGGTGTGAAACCGGCAGCCCGATGGCGGATCGATCGGATTGGGCGGATCGCCCGAGATCGGCGGCACCTCGGTGCGCCTGTCGGGATCGGATGACGGCATCGCCGCCAGCAGCGCGCGGGTATAGGGATGCGCCGGCGCGTCCCAGACCGCATCGACCGGCCCGAGTTCGACGACCTCGCCGAGATACATCACCAGCACGCGGTCGGAGATGTAGCGGACGACGTTGAGATCGTGGCTGATGAACAGGTAGGTCAGGCCGAATTCGCATTTGAGGTCGGCGAGCAGATTGAGCACCTGCGCCTCGACCGACTTGTCGAGCGCAGAGACCGCTTCATCGAGGATCACGAGCCGCGGCGACAGCGCGAGCGCGCGGGCGATGTTGACGCGCTGACGCTGGCCACCCGACACCTCGTGCGGATAGCGGTTGGCGAAGATCTCCGGCCGCAGGCCGACCTTGCCGAGCAACTCGCGCGCCAGCGTCCGCGCCGTGTCGTCGGCCATGCCGTGGACCTTTGGCCCGAAGGCGATCGATTCCTCGATGGTGAGGCGCGGGTTGAGCGAGGCGTAGCTGTCCTGGAACACCATCTGCACCCCGCGCCGCAGATCGCGCAGCGAGAGCGACGGGCCGACCTGCCGCCCGTCATAGATGATATCGCCGGCATCGCGCGCCATCAGATGCATCAACAGCCGCGCGGTGGTCGATTTGCCGCAGCCGGATTCGCCGACAATGCCGACGGTCTCACCCTTCATGACCGCGAAGGTAACGTCGTCGACGGCGCGCACGGTCTTGCGCGGACTGAACAGGCCGCCGCGCACCGGGAAGTGCTTGGTCAGTCCCTTGACCTGCAGCAGCGGCTGCGCGGCGCCGCCGAGGTCGGCGACCGGCTCCAGCATATCGACGGAGAGATTGGCGTCGCTCATGCTTTAGTTCCTGATGTCCATGGCACTTCGCATACCGTCGCTGAGCAGATTGAAGCAGATCGAGACCGCGAAGATCATCGCGCCCGGCAGCGCCGCGACCCACGGATTGACGTAGATCGCAGTGCGCAGCGTATTCAGCATCAAGCCCCATTCCGGCTCCGGCGGCTTGGTGCCGAGCCCGAGGAACGAGAGACCGGCCGCAAGGATCATCGACACCGAGATCAGGCCGGTGGCGTAGACGAAGATCGGGCCTAGCACGTTGCCGAGCATGTGCACCCGCATGATGGTGAAGGGACCCGCGCCGGACGCGCGCGCCGCCTCAACGAAATCCATGTTGCGGACGCCGGTGGTGACGCTTTCCGCGACGCGGGTGATCTGCGGCACGAACACAATGGTCAGCGACACGATCGAATTGGTGATGCCGGCGCCGAGCGCACCCGAGATCGCGATCGCCAGCAGCACCGAGGGAAAGGCGTAGAACACGTCGACGGTACGCATGATCGCGGTATTGAGCTTGCCGCCGACATAGCCGGCGACGAGGCCGAGCGAAGTGCCGATCACGAACGCCAAGATCACCGGCAGGATGCCGATAACTAGCGACAGCCGTCCGCCATAGATCAGCCGCGCCAGCATGTCGCGGCCGAGCTCGTCGGTGCCGAGCGGATAGCCCGGCGTGCCGATATGGCGGAGACGGCGGATCATCGAGCCCTGATAGGGATCGGCGAGATGCAGCCATGGTGCCAGCAGCGCCGAGGCAAAGATCAGCACCAGGATGATGGCGCAGGCCATGCTGACCTTGTCGCGCCTGATGCGGCGGGCAACCGTCGCCCAATAGCCGCGCGCTTTGCTCGCGGGAGCGGCCTGTAATGCAGTATCTGACATCGCACTCATGGTTAGCTCCGCTTGATGCGCGGATCGATCGCGGCCTGCGCGATGTCGACCAGGAGATTGAGCAGCACGAAGAACAGCGCCAGCACCAGGATCGTGCCCTGCAGCAGCGGCAGATCGCGCTGGAAGATCGCCGAGTTCAACAGCAGGCCTGAACCCGGCCACGAGAACACGGTCTCGATCAGGATCGAGCCGCCCAGCATATAACCGAGCTGCAGGCCCATCACCGCAAGCGCGGTCGGCGCCGCATTCTTGACGACGTGGCGGAACACCTCGGTCTCACGCAGGCCCTTGGCGCGCAGCGCCTCGACGAAATCCTGGCTCAGGATGTCGCCGGTCAGCGCGCGCACTGTGCGGGTGACGATGCCCATCGGGATCACTGAGGTGGTGATCGCCGGCAGCACCAGATAGCGCAGATGCTCCCAGTCCCACGCCCAGGCGCCGGAGCCGCCGGGACCTGCGCCGACCGCGGGCAGCCAGTTGAGCTGCACCGAGAAGATGATGACCAGCACCATGCCGAGCCAGTAATGCGGCAGGGACACGCCAGCTATCGCCACCGAGGTCGCGACCTTGTCGACCCAGGTGTCGCGGAAATAGCCGGCGATCAGGCCGAACAGCAGGCCGAGCGTAAAGCCGATCATCGCGGCCGCGATCGCCAGCATCACGGTGTTGCCGACGGCGCGCATCACCTCGGTCAGGACGGGCCGCCCGGTCGCGATCGAATTGCCGAGATCGCCATGGATCGCGCGCCACAGCCACAGGCCGAATTGCACCGGCAACGGACGATCGAAGCCGTAGGCCGTGCGCAACTGCGCGGCAAGCTCCTGCGAGGCATCGGCCGGCAGCACCGCGACCAGGGGGTCGCCGGGCGTGATGTGCACCAAGAGGAAGCACACCAGCGCCACGCTGAGCACGATCGGAATGACGTAGACGATCCGTCTGGACGTATAGGCGAACACGTTGCGTTCTTTCTTCCTTCTCCCTTGCGGGAGAAGGTGGCGCGCGGAGCGCGCCGGATGAGGGTTTCTATCCGCGGATACAATCATTTCATCTCAGGGAGGCGTGTCCGCGGAGACAACCCCTCACCCGGCTTCGCTCTCGCGAAGCCACCCTCTCCCACAAGGGGAGAGGGTGCACCTGTTGCGCGACTAGCGCCTCACGGCGCGACCGTGACCGGCGAGAAGTCGACGAACCAGCTCTTCGGCTGCACAAAGCCCTTGATCTTCGGGCTCATCGCGCGCGGTGCGACGTCGTGGGCGACATAAAGGAAGGCCGCGTCGTCGACCGAGGTCGCATGCAGCTCAGCGAGCGCGGCGTCGCGCGCCGCCGGCTCGAAGGTCTGGCGGGCCTTCTTCACCAGCTCGTCGAACTTCGGGTTGTTGTTGAAACCCCAATTGTTCGACACCGGCGGCGCCATGCCCGACTGCAGGAAACGCACCAGCGCGAAGAACGGATCCATCGCCGCATAAGTGACGTTGATGGCGTTCGACCCGTTGGCGGTCGGATCCTTGGTGCCGCGCCGCCAATTGGTGAACAGCGTGTTCCACTCGATGACGTCGAGCTGCACATCGAAGTAGCATTCGGCCAACGCCTGTTGCAGATACTCGTTCATCGGCAGCGGCAGCATCTGGCCCGAGCCCGATGCCGAGGTCTGGATCTTGACCGTCAGCTTCTTGTTCGGACCGAAGCCCGCCTCCTGCATCAGCTTCTGCGCGGCCGGCTTGTCGTATTTGATCTGGAAGGTCGGGTTGCCGCGCCAGGGATGGCCGGGCTCGAACGTGCCGGTCGCCGGCACCATCAGGCCGGCAAGCAGGCCGTCACGCAGCCCTTCGCGATCGACGCAGAGATTGGCAGCCTTGCGGACGCGGATGTCGTTCCACGGCGAACCCTCGACGCGCGAGAACTGCCACGGCCAGACATGCGGTTCCTCGTTGGAATAGAGGTTGAAACCCCGCTGCTTGATCTCGGGCAGCGCGTCCGGCGCCGGCGCCTCGATCCAGTTGACCTGTCCCGACAGCAGCGCCGCGGTGCGGGCATTGGCCTCCGGCATCGGCAACAGCACCATCTTGTCGACCTTCGGCACCCGCGCCTTGTCCCAATAATCTTCGTTCTTCACCAGCTCAAGCCGCTCGCGCGGGGTGAAGCTCGACATCTTCCAAGGCCCGGTGCCCGACGCGTCCTTGGCAAACGCGGCCCACGCGGCCTGCGACTTCGCCTTGGCGTCGGCGCCTTCGGCCTTGTCGTAGAATTGCCGCCACTTGGCCGGGCTCGCCATGAACAAATTGGTGAGATTGATCGGCAGGAAGCTGTCCGGCTCCTTGGTGGTCAGCTCCACCGTCATGTCGTCGATCTTGCGCGCCGAGACCAGCGTCGGCATGCGCGAGGCGGTGACGCCGACCTGGCTCGCATCGTATTGCGGCGCGTCCTGCTTCAGGACCTTGTCGACGTTCCAGACCACCGCGTCGGCATTGAACGGCGAGCCATCGTGAAAGGTGACGCCGGGACGCAGCTTGAAAATCCACTTGGTCTTGTCGGTATCGTCGACCTTCCACTCGGTGGCGAGGCCGGGGATCATCGCGCTCGCCTTGTCCGACGAGGACAGGTCCCACATCGTCAGCGCATCATACATCGTAAGCCCGGTGAAGCGATTGCCCTCAAACCCCTGGTCGGGCTGACCGAGCGTGCGCGGAATATCGGCAGCAGTCATGCCAATGCGCAGCACGCTCTCCGCGCTGGCGATCGCCGGCACGCCTGTGGCTATCGCAAGCGCCAGCATGATCGCCGTCGCATTGGTTTTCCTGTTACGCATCTGAGCAGCCCCTTCGAGTCTGGTGACGTTTTGGTGATTATTTCTTGGGCAAGCGTATGCAATGCCTGTGCCAAGGGGAATAGTTCATCAGCAAATAACCGCCGGGCGCGTCATTTCTTCCCACCTCGCGCCTGAACGGAGCGAAGATGCCTATTCTGGCATCATGCTTGCAGGATTTGGCTCCCACATCTTTCCAACGGAGCCTTCATATGCGTGCGCGCAATTCGATCCTGATGGCGGCAATGGCGCTTGCCCTGACCGCGTGCTGGCCGGGGAAATCCGCGCAAGCAGAGTCCATTGTGCGCTACGGCATCTCGATGGCCGACATCCCGCTGACCACCGGCCAGCCCGATCGCGGCGCCGGCGCCTATCAGTTCACCGCCTACACGATCTACGATCCGCTGGTGGCCTGGGAGATGGACGTTGCCGACCGGCCGGGCAAACTGGTGCCCGGGCTTGCGACCGAATGGAAGGTCGACGACAACGACAAGACCAAATGGCGCTTCGCGCTGCGCAAGGGCGTCAAGTTCCACGACGGCAGCGACTTCAATGCCGACGCGGTGATCTGGAATCTCGACAAGGTGCTGAACGACAAGGCACTTCAATTCGACAAGCGGCAGAGCGCGCAGGTCAAGACCCGCCTGCCCTCGGTCGCGAGCTACGCCAAGATCGACGATTTCACCATCGAGATCACCACCAAGACGGTCGACTCCTTCTTCCCCTATCAGATGCTCTGGTTCCTGGTCTCGAGCCCCGCGCAATATGAAAAGCTCGGCAAGGACTGGGACAAGTTCGCCACTCAGCCCTCCGGCACCGGTCCGTTCAAGCTGACCAAGCTGGTGCCGCGCGAGCTCGCCGAGCTGACGAAGAACCCGGACTATTGGGACAAGAAGCGGCTTGCGAAGGTCGACAAGATGATCCTGATTCCGATGCCGGAAGCGCTGACCCGCACCAACGCGCTGCTGGCCGGCCAGGTCGACCTGATCGAAACGCCGGCGCCCGACGCCGTGCCGCAGCTCAAGGCCGCCGGCATGAGGATCGTCGACAACGTGACACCGCATGTCTGGAACTATCACTTGAGCGTGCTGCCGGGCTCGCCATGGACCGACATCCGCCTGCGCAAGGCGCTCAACCTCGCGATCGACCGCGACGCGGTGGTCGGCCTGATGAACGGCCTCGCCAAGCCCGCCAAGGGCCAGGTCGACCCGTCGAGCCCGTGGTTCGGCAAGCCGGCCTTCGAACTGAAATATGACGTCGCAGCCGCCAGGAAGCTGGTGGAGGAAGCCGGCTATTCGAAGGACAAGCCACTGAAGGCGACCTTCATCATCGCCCAGGGCGGCACCGGGCAGATGCTCTCGCTGCCGATGAACGAATTCCTGCAGCAGAGCTTCAAGGAGATCGGCATCGACATCGACTTCAAGGTGGTCGAGCTCGAGACATTATATACGCACTGGCGCAAGGGCGCGGCGGACGAGATGAACGCCGGCATCACCGCCAACAACATCGCCTATGTCACGTCGGATCCGCTCTACGCCATTGTGCGGTTCTTCCATTCCGGCCAAGTGGCGCCGGTCGGCGTCAACTGGGGCGGCTACAAGAACCCGAAGGTCGATGCGCTGATCGACGAGGCCAAGCAGACCTTCGATACCGCCAAGCAGGACGAGCTGCTGGCGCAGGCGCACGCGCTGATCGTCGACGATGCCGCGCTGGTGTGGGTGGTGCACGATACCAATCCGCACGCGCTGTCGCCGAAGGTGAAAACCTTCGTGCAGGCGCAGCACTGGTTCCAGGACCTGACCCAGATTGGGCTGGAGTAAATCTCTGGACCGTCGTCCCGGCGAAGGCCGGGACCCATATGTCGCGGCCGGCGCAATAGGCAAGCGGCCAGACGGCTTTCTAACAACACCCATCTGTGGTTATGGGTCCCGGCCTTCGCCGGGACGACATCGGGCTTGTGACGCCTATTTCGTCGTCAACGCAAACGCGCCGTCCCAGTCTTGCGGCGGCGGCTCCTTCTGGAAGGCGCGGATGCGCGCCTCGTAGAGTCGGTAGAGATATTGCAGCGTCTGCGCCTCGTCGGTCTTGCGGCCGCGTTCGATCGCGGCGAGCGCGCCGTCCCAATCGCGGCCGCGGTAGCAGGCGAGCATCTCGATGGTCAGGTTGCGCAGCCGCTGGAAGCGGCCGGAGTTCGCGACATCCTCGCGGCCGGCAATCGCGTAGATCACCTCGGGCTCCTTCTTGCCCTTGACCATGATGAAATCGAGCTCGAGGATCGCGAACTTCTCCTTCACCGCGAGCGCGGTCTTCGATCCCACGATGATCGGGAAGCCGTACTCCTTGGACTGCCCCTCGAGCCGCGAGGCCAGATTGACGCTGTCGCCGAACACCGAATAGTCGAAGCGCACATCGGAGCCCATATTGCCGACCACGCAGGAGCCGGTGTTGAGACCGACACCGATGTTGAGCGGCACATAGACATGGCCACCGTCCTTCGCCTCCTGCTCGCGCTCACGGTTGAGGTCGTCGACGCGCTCCAGCATGTCGAGCGCCGCATCGCAGGCGTTGAGCTGGTGCTGCTTGTCGTCGAGCGGCGCATTCCAGAACGCCATGATGGCGTCGCCCATATATTTGTCGATGGTGCCCTTGCGGGCGAGGATCGCGTTGGAAAGCGGGGTAAGGAAGCGGTTCATCAGCGCCGTGAGGCCCTGCGGATTGCTCTTGTAGGTTTCCGAGATCGAGGTGAAACCGCGCATGTCCGAGAACATGATGGTCATCTCGCGTTCCTCGCCGCCGAGCACCAGCCGCTCCGGCGACTGCGCCAGCTGCTCGACCAGCGCGGGCGACATGTACTGCACGAATTGCGACCTGATCTGTCGGCGCTGCTGCTGCTCGCGCACGAAGGCGGAGAAGATCAGCGTGAGATAGATCGCCGTGGTCGACATCAGCGGATAGGTGAAGTCGATCAGCAGCCGGTGCTGGGAATAGAAATACCAGGACGTGCCGATCAGCACGGAGGCGAACATCCCGCCGACGGCGACCAGCGTGATCGGACCGAACTTCGGCGCGAAGGCGATGACAAGGAGCCCCATGATCAGCGCGGCGAAGAACTCGATGCCGATGCCGTAATTCGGTTGCGAAACGACATCGCCGGTCAGCGCGCTCTCCAGCACCTGGGCATGAACCTCGACACCGGGCATCGCCGGCGTCACCGGCGTCGTCTTGATGTCGTTCAGCCCGATCGCCGAGGTGCCGATCACGATCAGCTTGCCGGCAATTCGGTCCGGTGAGACGCGCCCGTCCAGCACATCGACGGCCGAGACATAGATCGAGGGATCGCGGCGAGCGTAGTGGATCCAGAGTTGGCCGTGGAGATCGGTCGGGATCGCAAAGCCCTTGAGACCCAGGCTCTTGATACCGGCCTTGTCGGCCTTGATCAGGATCGTGCCCGAGCCGCTCGCCACCCGCAGCATCTCGAAGCTCAGCGACGGCATGGTGATGCCCTGCGCCACCATGATCATCGGCACGCGCCTGACGATGCCGTCGCGCTCCGGCCTGATCGTGAACAGGCCGCGCCCGGCAGCCGCCTCCTCGAGCACCGGCACGTTGCGCAGCAACCCCGGAAACATGAACATGAAAGGCTGCGGCTCCTCGCCGAGCATCGCAAGTCCGGTGACCGGAAGCTTTTCGTTGAGGTCGGCGCGCACGTTGGGCCCGCCGGATTCGCCGAGCACCACGCGCGAGTTCTTGATGGCTTCGGCCATGATGCTGTCGTTGCTCGGCAGCTGCCGCAGCCTGGCGCGCATCTCCTCATCGAGGCTGCTGAAGGTATCGGCGGCGATATCGGGGTTGAGACGGTCCGGCTCGGAGAACACCGCGTCGAACGCGATCACCACGGCGCCGAGCCGGGTGAGATTGGTGACGATGTCGGCGAGCCGCGTCCGTGGCCACGGCCACTGTCCGAGCCGGGGATCGGCGAGGCTCTTCTCGTCGATGTCGACGATGGTGACGGGCCGCGCGGTCTTCTGGCGCGGTTGCAGCGCCTGGAATGTGTCAAACGTCCTGACGCGAAGCTCCTGGACCGGAGCCGGATCCACGATCCGCAGCGCGGCAATGCCGATCAACAGCGCCACGCAGACCAGCCGCGCATAGCCGAAGCGCCGTGCGAACCACCTGCGTATCGCCTTCAGCCGTTTCATGCCATCTGGATATCACGCGCGCAGGATTGTTCCAATCGAGCAAGCACGCAGTGCACAATCAGCCGGACCAGACCCGCGGCGGCACGGCCGCGCGTCCGTCACGTAAAATGAATAATGAAGTCGTTCTGGGACAGGCTCGCCTTGGCGACATTGTGCAATGTGATCGTGTCTGCGCCGTCGACCGTGATCAGCGTATCCGCCGAATTCGTCGGCGATGTCGCAACATGCTGATCGAACCAGGTACTGAAGGTGCTTGCCGAGACGACTGTGGACAGGTCGATCTGGTCCTCGCCTGGCGTGAAGTTCAGGATCGTGTCGTGGTTGAAGTTCGGCGCAAACACGAACTTGTCCTGATAGTCCGACCCAAAGAATATGTCCTTGTCGCCTGTCCCGGTCAGCATCACGGGCTCGGGCCGATCCTGTTGGACGTTGAAGATCAGATTGACCTTGTCGGTCGCGCCGTACCGGTCGGCCACTGTAAGCGTAACCATATCGGTGGAGGGCGCGAATTCGCCCGGATCATAGGTAAGGCCCGCTGAGAGCGTGGAATTGATACCGGCCAGGTCGCCCGCGTGGGACGAGGGTGTGACCGTACTGCTGCTCTTGCCATCAGTCGCCGCTGTCAGGTTGAAAATCTCATCGGCGCCTGCATCGGCATCCGTCACCGTCAGGCCAGTAATCGTGTCGGTCCCGTCGGAATTGTGCAGCACGCCGATATTGTCGGTCTGGATCACGGGCGCGTCGTCGCCATTGACCGTCACCGTCAGATGCCCGGCAGTTCCGAGCGCGCCGTCAAAGGCCGTATAGGTGAACTGGTCCACCGCACTGGTGCCGTGAGGCAGGGCAGCGACCGCCGCAATCTGCGCGGCCGTGACCCCCAGCGTGTAGGTATAAGCGCCGGTCACCGGATCGACGACCAGCTCGCCATAAAGGCCATCGACCATGAACTGATGGTCCACCGCCGCATCGTGCCCGACGCCGGCAATCGAGAGCGTATCGTGTTCGGCATCGCTGTCGTTGCTGAGCAGGTTGCCCGTGACGCTGCCGGTGCTCCCGAAAGTCGTGGCCACGTCGTCCGTCGTCACGGGCGCATCGTTTGCCCCTACAACGTCGATTGTCAGTTGTGCTGCGCCGACGGCGCCATGCACATCGACGGTCTCGATATCGAAGATGTCGGCATAGGTGCCTTTGGCGAGCGCATTGATCGCGATCGCATCCGGAACATAGGTGTAGGTACCGTCGGCATGGACGGTGAGCGAGCCGTACAGGCCCTTGATCGCGACGTCCAGGGTCGGGACGTCATTGTTCACGGCCGCATAGGTCAGCGTCGCGGTCTCGCCGTGATCGACATCGTTGCCATGCAGCGTGCCGGTGAGCGGCCCGAAGCTGTCGTCGGCCGCGGTATCGGTGAGCGTACCGGCATTGACATTGGCGAGCGTCGGCGCGTCGTTGGACCCGATGATCGTGATCGTCACCGGCTGGATCGAGGACACGTGGTTGTTGTCGGTGACCGTGAGGTCGTAGGTGACCGTTAGCGTCTCGCCCAGAGCGAGGAAATCGAAGCTTGCATCGACGGCGCTATAATTGAAGTCCACCGCGCCATGACCGCTGCCTGTGCTGTCGCTGAGCGTCAGGGTAAGGTGGCTCGCCGCCGTCAACGCGTCCCGCTGATCCGCGGTCAAGGTCAGCTGCTGGCCAGCATCCGACCAGCCGAAGCTCGGTGCGGAATAGCTGACCGTATGACGATCACTCAGATCGACATCGGTGAAGGCCAGCGAACCAACTGCGCTGTCAGAATCAACGGTGTCGCCGGTCGTATCAGGAAGCTCGGTAATCTCGTGCACGCCGGCTTTGCCGGAGACGTCGGCCGCGACCACTGGCACGTCGTTGGTGCCCGTGATGGTGATGGTGACGGGCTGGGTCACGACACCGCCGTGGTGGTCGTCGACCTGGATCAGGTAAGTCAGCGTCAACGTCTCGCCGACGGCGAGATAGTCGAAATTCCCGTCGGCGGCCGAGAAAGTCCAGGCGCGCGATCCGGTTACGCCGCCGGTCGAATCCGTCAGCGTGCCGAGCGACATCCAGCCCAGTATCGTTGCCTGATCGGGAAGCCCCGTGGTCACGCCCGTTTCGGTGACGCCGGCCACGGTGACGCTGTGGGTATCGCTGAGATCGACATCGACGAAGGTCACGGTACCGGATGCGGTATCCGGCACGACCGAACCGGTCGTCTCCTCGGCTTCAGTGATGGCGGCCGCCTGGGTCGGCGAGGTGATCACCGGCCTGTCGTCGGTGCCGACGATCGTGATGGTGACCGGCAGCGTGACGACGCCGCCCTGATGGTCGTCGATCTGGATCGTGTAGGTCAGCGTCAGCGTCTCGCCGGCGGCGAGATAATCGAAGCTCCTGTCGGCGGCCGAGAACGTCCAGGAGCGCGATCCCGTCACGCCATCGGTCGAATCGGTCAGCGCGCCCAGCGACAGCCAGCTCAGCACGGTGGCATGGCCGGCAAGTCCGCTGGTGACACCGGCCTCGGTGACGCCGGTGATGGTGACCGCATGCGTGTCGGTCAGATCGGCATCGGTAAATGTCAGCGTGCCGTGCGCCGTATCGGGCTGGGCGGAATTCGTCGTTGCGGCGAGTTCGGTGATCGAACCGGCCTGCGCCGAGGACGTCACCACCGGCGTGTCGTTGGTGCCGGTAATCTTGATCGTGAAGGTCTTGAACGTGGTCTCGTTGTTCGGCGCGAAATTATTGTCCACGCGCGCGACATAGGTCAGCGTCAGCGTTTCCCCGGCGGCCAGGAAGTCGAACGCGCTGTCGGCAAGGTTGTAGGTCCAGGTCGCCGAACCGGCATTCTTGTTGTTCGGATTGGGCTCGAGCAGCAAGGGGATCTCGACGGCCTTGATGGCCGCAAGCTGCGCAGCGGTCAACGATGAGGTGACGTCGCTGCCGTTGGCGTCCCGGTAGCTGAACGCGGAATAGTCGACCTTCGCACTCGGCGTGTCACCGACATTGAGGTCCAGCCATTTGATCTGGCCCGTCGCGGTGTCGAACAGTCCGCTCTGGGTCAGCCCCGACCGCTCGGTAAACACCGCGTCCTGGGTCACGACTTGCGGCGGCCCCGGGATGTGATCGAGCCTGCTGTTGGGAGCGCCGCCGGCCTGAGGTCCGGTCGTGTTGACGAACGTCAGCAGAATGATGATCGGCGCGCCACTGTCGCTGCTGGTGAGCTTGAAGCTGGTCGACACCGGCACGACGCTGTCCGTGAAGTTCGTCGTGAGCTTGGTGTTAGGATTGTTGTTGTCGGTGAACTTCAGCGCGAAGACGTCGGAGATGAGCTTCTGCGCATCGGTCGACAGTTGAGCCGACGAGACGAAGCTGACGCTGCCCTGGCCGTTGACGATGGTCTGGGTGCCGGCCTGATCGACGGTCGCGATCGGATTGAGCGTCGTCTTGTCGAACAGGATGTAGGAGCCGGTGGTGCCATCGGGTTCGACCAGCACCTGGAATTTGGCCGGCGGCACGCCGCCGGTGCCCTGCACGTCGAAATCGATCTCGACCAGCACCGCGGTACCGCGGATGCCCATGGTCGCGACCGGCGTATCGACCTTCATGTCGCCGTGCTTGGCGGTCGCGCCGGCAACGAAGGAGATCGTGCCCGAGACCAGACTCATCAGCGACGAATTGCTCGACCCGTTCGGGTCGTAGATCATCTCGTTCAACACCATCTTCGCGTTCGGGCCGAGACCGAACACGGTGCCGTCGATGAAGGTGATGCCGAGCGTCGAGTCGCCGCCGGACTGCACAACGTCACCCTTGTTGACGTTGTCGCCCTGGTTCAGGACGATCGCGACGCCATTGCGGATGGCCGTGGCGTTCCCGGTCAGCTTGGTAACATGGCCGATGACCTTGGCCGGCTCCGCCGCGCCGCCGGCCTGGGCATATTGGGTATAGCCGGTGAGTGCGCTGACGAGTTCGCCCGTGAGATGCGCGCCGTCAGGCGACGCCAGCGGCGCGCGCTTTTCGCCCTTGAAGTAGTCGTGCAGGACGAGTTCCCGATCGTCCTTCGCGATGACGAGATCGAGCCCGGTCCGCTTGAAGTCGCCGGTGAACAGCAATTGCCCGTCGTCGACGATGATCGCGCCGGGCGGAGCATGCGTGGAGACACTGTCGACGTGCACGTATCCACGGGCATAAGCGTCCGTGTTCGGCAACAGGCCGTCGAATTTCTCGACAAAGTTCACTGCGGATCACCGCACGAGAGTTAATATTGTTAAAATATCCGAATGATTATGCCTGCATATCATCGGATAAAGCTTGGCGAAACCACTCTGTGCTTGCGCAAGGTGGTCCTGTGGTGCGGTTTGACTGGATGTGACTTGGCTCACGCTGTGAAGAGTCGAGTAGTTCCGATTCGCCTGACGGTACCATAAGGTGGGATTTAAGCCAAAATACGTACTGAGCCACGTATTCGTGGTATTGATTGGCATTTCTGTACTTGCCTCTATTTCCCCACAGCCCAGAGCGGGCATTTGACCCCAATTTCCCGGCCAAAGCTGTGACTTAGCTTACAAATCACAGCGGTCCCGTGCGCGGACCGGCCGGGTTAACCAGAAGGCAAGGATGAGTTGCAAAGCAGTGGAAAAAGGTTCGTCGCTTCCTTTCACAAACCGGTAAAGTTTTCGGGACCCCAAGCAGGCGCCCTTTAGCCTCTTCCCCTGATTCCCCACATCTTAAGTCGATTCGAAGGGATCGTTCGCCATGCTGCCCGGCATGAAACGATCCGGTCGCGTGCGCGGTGCAATATCCACCCACCGATGAGCGGACAGGGGGTGTCAGATGAGATTCTCGCTTCGCCCGCTTGCGCTGCGCGCCATCATGCTGGGCTTTGGCCTGGCGCTAGCCGCGCCGGTTGCCGAGCTAAATGCCGCTTCGCTGCTCTCGCCCGGCCCGGCGACGCTGATCAGAAAGTCGACCGAGCCGTTCGGCCTGACGACCAGCCTGCTTGCCGACGGCGGCCTGCACGACAAATGGCTCGGCGTGCAGCGCCAGCTCGCCGACGAATTGGAGCAACTGGCAGCCTGCGAGAGCGACCGCGCCGGCTGTGCGTCACCGGCGGCGCTGCGATTCCTGGCGATCGTCGATGCCGGACGGGCGCGTCAGGGTCGCGCCCGTCTTGGCGAGATCAACCGCGCGATCAACCTTGCGATCCGTCCGGGCAGCGATCTTGTGGCCTATGGCGAGGCCGACGTCTGGGCGACGCCGCTCGCCACGTTCGCCCGCGGCAGCGGCGATTGCGAGGACTATGCGATCGCGAAATTGGTGGCGCTGCGCAAGGCCGGCGTCGCGCCGGAAGATTTGCGGATCGTCGTCCTGCATGACCTCGTCGGCGGCGAGGACCATGCGGTGGTCGCGGCGCGGCTCGACGGCCGCTGGCTGACGCTCGACAACCGCCGCATGGCGATGATCGAGGATACCGACATCAGGAGTTTTCGGCCGACCTTCGTGATCGACCAGGATGGCGTCAGCCGCTATGTCGATGCCCCGCTCGTCGCCGAGGCCGCGTGGCGCCGGCGCGGCTGAACTGACTGCGTCATTCCGGGGCGATGCGGAGCATCGAACCCGGAAGCTCGAGGTTCCGGGTCTGGTGCTCACGCACCATCCCGGAACGACCCGAGGGTCCGCTCAGAACATCAGATTATCCTTCACCAGCACCCAGCGGCCGCCCTTGACCTGCTGCACCTGGGTGATGGTGTTGGCGAGATGATCCGTCTTGGAGAACTTGGTCGGCGGCGAGCTGAAGATGTCGAGGAATTTGTCGCCTGACTCCAGCGAGTCCAGCATCTTCTGGCCGGTGAGATCCTTGCCCGCCTTCTGCGCGTAGAAGGCGAAGGTCATCACCGCGTTGTAGCCTATGATCGCCTGGGTGTTGGCGTCGGTGTTGAACATCTTCTTGTAGTTCACCAGCCAGTCCTTCACCTTGCCCTTGGCCGTGTCCTCGTAAGGGATCTCGAAGCCCGACGCCGCATAGAGCCCTTCGACGGCTTCCTTGCCGAGCGCCGGCACTTCGAGCACGTTGGTCGGGGTGGCGCCGAGGAAGGTCACGTCCCAGCCGAGCTTCTTGGCTTCGTTCATCGCGCCGATGGTCTCGCGGATCACGGTGCCGAGCACGACGAGGTCGCAGCCGTCGGCCTTCATCTTGGCGACCTGCGCCGAGAAGTCGGAGGCGCCGCGCTTGTAGCTCGTGACCGAGGCCGGCTGCACCTTCATCGCGCCGAGCTGCTGGGTGAAGCCGTCGAGCACGTTTTTGCCGTACTCGTCATCCTGATGCATGATGCAGGGCTTCTTGAAGTTCTTCCACTCCATCATGTATTTGAGCGCGGCGCGCGTGCTCTCGACATAGGGCAGGAGGTTGTTGAACTTCAGCCGCTCCTGCGGCTTGGCGGGATCGAACTTGAAGGTGAATTCAGCAGCCGTCAGCGGGAACAGCTGCAGCACGCCGGCATCGAACAGGACGTCCTGCGCGGCGAGCACGGTCGGCGAGCCCATCGGGCCGATCATCGCGAACACCTTGTCGCGCTCGACCATCTTCTGCGAAGCCAGCACCGCCTTCTTCGGATCGTAGCCGTTATCCTCCAGGATCATCTTGATCTTGCGGCCGTTGATGCCGCCGCCGGCGTTGATCTCCTCGACCGCCATCTTCATGCCGTTGGACACCGGAACGCCCCAGACCTTGATCGGCCCGGACAAGTCCTGATGCGTTCCGATCACGATCTCGGTCGGCGATATGCCTTCATTGGTGACCTTGGTCTGGGCTGCGGCCGGCAGACAGGTCAGCGCCAGCGCGCTCACCGCAAGGCCCAGCGCCTTCAGCGATTTCGACATTGCAGTCTCCTCCTTAACAATGGCCCATGTTGAGCGAAGGGTCGGGCCGGCTCGCTCCTTCGCCAATTTCCTTCTCTTCGGCTATGCCACCGCCCGCTCGCCATACATGGCGTCGATCTCGGCGGCGTAGCGCTTGTTCACGAAGCTGCGCTTCAGCTTCATGGTCGGCGTCAGCTCCTCGTCCTCGGGCGTGAGCTGGCGCTCGATCAGATAGAATTTCTTGACGGTCTCGACGCGCGCGAACTTCACGTTGACCGCCTCGACCTCGCGCTGGATCAGATCCTGGATTTCGCGGGCGCGGCACAGGCTCGCGTAATTGGTGAAGGGGATGTCGTGATCCTGGGCGTACTTCTCGACATTCTCCTGGTCGATCATGATCAGGCAGGTGAGATACGGCCGCTTGTCGCCGATCACGACCGCGTCCGAGACATAGGGCGAGAATTTGAGCTGGTTTTCGATCTCGGACGGCGTGATGTTCTTGCCGCCGGAGGTGATGATGATGTCCTTCATCCGGTCGGTGATCTTGACATAGCCTTCATTGTCGATCGTGCCGACGTCACCGGTGTGCAGCCAGCCTCTGGCGTCGATCGTCTCGGCGGTCCTCTCCGGCTGGTTGAGATAGCCCATGAACAGGAAGTCGCCCTTGATCAGGATCTCGCCCTTCGGGCAGATCATCACCTCGCCCCAGGGCGCGGCCTTGCCGACCGAGCCGAGCTTGATGCGGTCCGCCGGCATCATGGTCGCGACGCCGCAATTCTCGGTCTGGCCGTAGACCTCGCGCATGTCGATGCCGAGCGCGAGATACCAGCGGATCAGATCCGGCGAGATCGGCGCGGCGCCGGTCAATGCGATCCGGCAGCGGTCGAGCCCGAGCATGCGGCGGATGTTGCGGAACACCAGCCAATAGGCCGCGCGGTTGGCGAGCCGCAGCGACAAGGGCGGCGTCTCGCCCTGCAGCCGGCACTCGGTCATCCGGTTACCGATCGCGAGCGCACGGGCGTACATCCAGTTCTGGAACGGGGTCGCATCCTTCAGCGCGATGGTGATGCCGGAATAGAACTTCTCCCAGATCCGGGGCACCGCGAGGAACGCAGTCGGCTGCACCTCGCGCAGATTGTCCGGCACCGTCTCCGGGCTCTCGGCGAAATTCATCACCGACCCCAGCGCGAGCGAGATGTAATAGCCGCCGACCCGCTCGGCGACATGGCAGAGCGGCAGGAACACCAGCCGCTCCTCGCTGTCGGTCGAGGGGTAGAGATCGTTGGCGTGGCGCATCTGGTGCGTCACGCTGCGATTGGAGTGCATCGCGCCCTTGGGCGGGCCCGTGGTGCCGGAGGTGTAGACCAGGATCGCGAGGTCGGAGGCGGTGCGGCTGCCAGTCATCTCGTCCCACAAGGCATCGTTGCCCTGGGCATGGTTGCGGCCGAGCGCGGTGAATTCGGCAAGCGATAGCACCATCGGATCGGAGAAGCCGGAGAGGCCCTCCATGTCGAACACGACGATCTTCTCCAGCGTCGGACAGCGCGAGCGGCAGGTCAGCACCTTGTCGAGCTGCTCCTCGTCCTCGACAAAGATCACCCGCGTGCGGGAATCATTGATGAGGTATTCGACCTGCGCCGCCGAATCGGTCGGATAGATGCCGGACGAGACGCCGCCGGCGCACAGGATGCCCATGTCGGCATAGACCCATTCCGGCACCGCGTTGGCGATGATTGAGCCAACGTCGCCGGGGCGAAAGCCGGTCGCATGCAGGCCGAAGGCGATGTCCTTGGAAATCTGCAGCCATTCGCGCCAGCTGGTCGGTTGCCAGATGCCGAACTTCTTCTCGCGGATCGCGGGCCTGTCGCCACGCGTCTGAACCGCGAGCAGAAAGCTCCTCGCGATCGTGTCGGCAACCGTCAGCACCGCTGGTCCTGCCATGCGCGCTCCCTCCTCCGCCGCCCGTCTCGCCCGCCGGCCCTTGGTGCCGGTCTTGTTGGCGAAACAGGCCTGAAATCTAGCTGCAACCCTGTTTCAGTGCCAAACCTTCCTCGGCGCCAATTTTCAGCGCCAAGTCCTTCTCAACGCCACGTCTTCTTCTTTTTCCAGCGCCGCTCGCCCCGCGCGCCGGCTTCCTTGGCGCCGAGATAGAACTCCTGGATATCGGGTGAATTCATCAGCCGCTCGCAGGTATCGTTCATGACGACGCGGCCGATCTCCAGCACATAGCCGTAATGCGCCGTCTCCAGCGCGATCTTGGCATTCTGCTCGACCAGCAGGATCGACATGCCCTGCTCCTCATTGACGCGGCGGATGATGGTGAAGATCTCCTTCACCAGAATCGGCGACAGCCCGAGCGACGGCTCATCGAGCAGCAACAGCGTCGGCCGGTTCATCAGCGCCCGCCCGATCGCCAGCATCTGCTGCTCGCCGCCCGAAAGCTGCCCGGCCGGCTGGCCGAGCCGCTCCCTCAATCGTGGAAAATAGCCGTAGACGCGCTCGAGGTCCTGCGCCACACCGTCGCGGTCCTTGCGCAGATAGGCGCCCATCATCAGGTTTTCGCGCACCGACAGGAACGGAAACACCTCGCGCCCCTCCGGCACGTGGCTCAGCCCGAGCCGCACGATCCGGTCGGCCTCCATGCGCTGGATCGGCTTGCCGAGGAATTCGATCGAGCCCTTCTGCGGGTCGAGGATGCCGGAGATCGTCTTCAGGACCGTGGTCTTGCCGGCGCCGTTGGCGCCGAGCAGCGTCACGATCTGGCCGCGCGGCACCTCGAGGCTGATGCCGCGGATCGCCATGATCGGCCCGTAATAGCTTTCGATGTTGGAGAGCTTCAGGATGATGTCCGCTGTGCTCATGGCATCATCCTCATGCGCCGAGATACGCTGCGACGACGTCGGGATGGTGCTGCACCTCGGACGGCGAGCCCATCGCCAGCACGCGGCCGTAGTTCAGCGCGATGACGCGGTCGGAGACGCGGTTGACCAGCGTCATGTCGTGCTCGACCATCAGCACGGTGATGCCGAGCTCGCTCTTCATGTCGCGGATCCAGAACGACATGTCGTCGGTTTCCTCGACATTGAGGCCTGACGACGGCTCGTCGAGCAGGATCAGCTTCGGCTCCGAGCACAGCGCCCGCGCCAGCTCGATCACCTTGCGCACACCGTAAGGCAGTCCCGAGATCAGCTTGTCGCGGTAGGGCTCGAGATCGAGGAATTCGATCACCTGCTCGACGCGGCGGCGATGCGCCTTCTCGCCGGCGCGAACGCTCGGTAGGAACAGCAGTTCCTGCCACAGCCGGGTGCTGGAATGGCGATGGCGGCCGACCAGGAGATTGCTCAGCACGGTCGCGTTCTCAAACAGCTCGATGTTCTGGAAGGTGCGGGCGATGCCGAGTTTCGCGATGTCGTAGGCCGGCTCCTGGGTGATGTCCTGATCCTCGAAGAAGATCTTGCCGGAGGTCGGCGGGTAGATCCGCGAGATCAGGTTGAAGATCGAGCTCTTGCCGGCGCCGTTGGGCCCGATGATCGAGAGGATCTCGCCCTTCTCGACCGCGAAGCTGACCGCATCGACCGCCTTGAGGCCCCCGAAATGCAGCGACAGGTTCTCGGCGCGGAAATAGCTCATCTGTTCCGCTCCGATTTCACGTAGATCTTCTGCCGCTTGAAGGTCGCGCGCTTGTAGAGCGGGAACAGCTGGAAGAAGAGCTTGATCTTGAGCCAGCGGCCGTAGAGTCCGAGCGGCTCAAACAGCACGAACAGCACGATGATGATGCCGTAGATCGCACCCTTCAGTCCGTTGGCGGAGGCGAAGGCTGCGACCGCGTCCTGGATGTGGCCCGCGCGCTCGGTGCCGGCGCCGAGGGTCGCCGCAACGCCGCCGATCACGCCGGGCATGTCGTCCTTCAGATAGGTCAGGAACGGATCGATCATGACCAGGAAGATCGCGCCCAGCACCGCGCCGTGCAGGCTGAACGTGCCGCCGATCAGGATCACGATGATGAACTCGATCGAGAGCTGCAGCGTGAACATCTCGGGCGAGATGAAGGACAGCTTGTGCGCGAACAGCACGCCGGCAAAGCCGGTGATCGCCGCCGAGATCGCGAACGACTTCACCTTGTAGAGCGCGACATTGATGCCCATGCTGCGCGCCGCGGTCTCGCTGTCGCGGATCGCGACGAAGGCGCGCCCGGTCGGCGAGCGCAGCAGATTGAGCGTGCCGACGATGGTCAGCACCAGCACCGCAAGGCAGAGATAATAGAAGGTCGGGCCATCGCGCGACACCGTGGTGCCGAGCAGCTGCATGGTCTTGACCCGCATGCCCTCATTGCCGTTGGTGACGCTTTCCCAGCGCGCCAGGATCTCCTCGACGATGAACGCAAAGGAGATCGTCGCGATCACCAGATAGATGCCCTGCAGCCGCAGCGCCGGAAATCCGACCAGCGCGCCAACCACGCCGGTCAACAGCCCCGCAGCGAGGAAGTAGACCGGGAACGGCACATTGAACTGCTGCAGATAGGCCGCGGTGTAGGCGCCGATCGCCAGAAACGCGGCATGGCCGAGCGAGGCCTGTCCGGTGAAGCCGGTCAGGATCAGGAGCCCGACGCCGACGGTCGCGTAGATGCAGACGAAGACCAGCTGGCTCATCAGATAGCTTGAGAGCACGTAGGGCGCGATCAGCAGCACCGCCAGCAACAGGCCGTAGGAATAGATGTAGCCCGAATGCGGGAACAGCTTGATGTCGTCTTCGTAATCGGTCTTGAAGAGAAACCGCATGTGTTGCTCCTCAGACTTTCTTGCGAACATGAAGGCCGAACAGGCCCTCGGGCTTGAGCAGCAGCACCGCGAGCAGCACGATGTAGGGCGCGACGTCCTTCCATCCCTGCGGCAAATAGAAGCCGGCCATGCTCTCGATCACGCCGATCAGGACGCCGCCGACCACGGCGCCCGGGATCGAGCCGAAGCCGCCGAGCACCGCGGCCGGAAACGCCTTCAACCCCAGCACCAGGCCGACATTGGAATGAATGAAGGTGATCGGCGCCAGCAGCACGCCGGCGCAGGTCGCGACCGCGGCCGAGATCGCCCAGACGATCGAGACCACACGCTTGACCGGAATGCCCATGTAATAGGCAGCCAGCATGTTCTCGGAGCTGGCGCGCATCGCGGTGCCGAGCGTGGTGCGGTTGAAGAACAGATAGAGCAGCGCGCACAGGATGATGGTCGCCGCGATCACCGACAGCTTGTCGTAGGCTAGCACCAGGCTGCCGATCCGCAGGACGCCCTGGCTGAACGGCGTTTCGATCTTGAAGTCGTCGGTGCCCCAGATCATGCCGGAGATCGAGCGCAGGAAATAGCCGAGCCCGATCGTCGCCATGATGATGGAGAACTGTGGATAGCCGAGGATCGGCCGCACCACGAGCCGCTCGGCCAGCATGCCGAACAGCGCCATGCAGATCACCGCGCCGGCGAACCCGACCCAGTAATTCAGCCCGAGCATGCCGATGAAGGTGAAGGCAAAAAAGCCGCCCAGCATCATCAAATCGCCTTGCGCGAAATTGACGACCTCGGTTGCCTTGTAGACCAGCACGAAGCCGAGCGCGATCAGGCCGTAAACGCAGCCGAGCGCGATGCCGCTGACGAGCTGCTGAACAAAGTCCAGCATCGTTCCCTCCCCGATGCCCGGCGATTCTTATCCGATCGCTCGTTGCATCCCGCCTTCACGCCCTTGTGTCTGGAGCGCTGAAAGCCGCCTATGTCCCCCCGATTGAGCCAAAAGGCCCGATCCCTGTCAACAAACCGCTGATGTCGCTGTATCATCACATTTGCGGAGATTTGCCGCAGCACGGACTAATACGGATATCACCTTTGATTTGCCCCGTGCGATTCACTGCACCGAAACGGTTTTTGTCCAAGCTTTGCGCAACCGACGAGCGAAATTCCGGATCGCCACCACGCCATGACACCTGAACTGTCCGCACTCGCCGTGCGAGAGTTAACCAAGCGTTTTGACCGCCCGGCGGTCGACGCGCTCGATCTCACGATCCGTGTCGGCGAATTCTATGCACTGCTCGGGCCGAACGGCGCCGGCAAGACCACGACGCTGCGCATGGTGGCGGGGCTGTTGCGGCCCGATGCCGGCTCGGTGTCGATCCTCGGCAACGACGCGCTCGCCGATCCGGTCGCCGCCAAGCAGGTCATGGCCTGGGTGTCCGACGAGCCGATGATCTACGACAAGCTGACGCCGCTGGAATATCTCGAATTCGTCGCCGGCCTCTGGGGCATCGATCCGCGCACCTCGGAGAGTTCGGCGCGCGATCTCCTGATGTCGCTCGGGCTCGAGCCGCATCTCAACGAGCGCTGCGAAGGCTTCTCCAAGGGCATGCGCCAGAAGGTGGCGCTCGCCGGCGCGCTGGTGCACGATCCCCGCCTGATCATTCTCGATGAACCGCTGACCGGCCTCGACGCGCTGTCGGCGCGTCACGTCAAGGGGCTGCTGCAGGAGCGCGTCCGCGCCGGCTGCACCGTGATCATGACGACCCACATTCTCGAAGTCGCCGAGCGGATGGCCGACCGGATCGGCGTGATCGCGGCCGGCCGGCTGATCGCCGAGGGCACGCTGGCCGAGCTGCGCGAGCAGAACGGCCGCAACGACACCACCCTCGAGGATATGTTCATCGCGCTGGTCGACACCGAAGCGGCGGCCGCGTGAGCTCGGTCGCCCACCTCACCTGGTTCGCGCGCCACGAATTCCGCCTGGCGTGGCGCGAATGGCTGGCGATGATGACCGGCGGCCGGCGCCGGCGCAATCGCGCCGTGATCGGCCTCTTGATCTTCGCGGCGATCCTGCATCTGCCGGCTTATGCCGTGGTCAGCCGCTATGCCGACCTGCGGTTTCCGCTCGACCCGTCGTCGCTGATCGTGCTGACCGCGACGATCTTCCTGGCCTGGGCGCTGATGCTCTCGCAGGCGATCGAGTCGGTGACGCGCGTGTTTTACGCCCGCGCCGATCTCGATTTGATCATGTCGTCACCGGCAAAACTCACCAACATCTTCTCGATCCGGATCGCCGCGATCGCGCTGACGGTGAGCAGCATGGCGCTCTTGCTGTCGACGCCGTTCATCGACGTGCTGGTCTATCTCGGCGGCCCGCGCTGGCTCGCCGGCTTCGGCGTCGTCCTTGCGATCGGGCTGTCGGCGGCAGCCACCGCGATCGCCGTCACCGCGTTCCTGTTCCGCCTGATCGGGCCGAGCCGGACGCGGCTGGTGGCGCAGGTCGTCTCCGCCGTGATCGGTGCGGGCTTCGTCATCGCGCTGCAGGTCGTGGCCGTGCTGTCCTATGGCACGCTGTCGCGCTTTGCCTTTCTGACCTCGGAAACCGCGGCACGAATCGCCCCCGCCCCCGACAGCCTGCTCTGGTGGCCGGCACGGGCATCGCTCGGCGAGCTCGAAATCATGATGCTGCTGCTCGCCGCGGCGCTGGTGATGCTCGGCGGCGTGATGGCGATATTCGCACCGCGGTTTGCCGATACGGTCGCCAGCGTCGCCGCCAATCCGGCTGCGGTGACGCGGGGACGCGCCCGCGCGTTCCGGGCGGGCTCGCGGCAGCAGGCGCTGCGGCGCAAGGAATTCTTGCTGCTGCGCCGCGATCCGTGGCTGCTGTCGCAGAGCCTGATGCAGATGCTCTATCTGCTGCCGCCGGCGCTGATGCTGTGGCGCAGCTTCTCCGGCACATCGACCGCGATCGTGCTGATTACGCCTGTCATCGTTATGGCCGCAGGCCAACTCGCCGGCGGGCTCGCCTGGCTGACCATCTCCGGCGAGGACGCGCCCGATCTGGTGGCGACCGCGCCGCTGCCGCCGTCACGCGTGACCCGCGCCAAGGTCGAGGTGGTCCTGTTCGCAATCGCCGTGGTCTTCGCCCCGCTGGTGGCCGCGCTGGCGTTTGCCTCGCCAGGGCAGGCCGCGGTCACGGCGATCGCGATCATCATCGCGACCGCATCCGCCGCCGCCGTCCAGCTCTGGTTCCGCGCGCAGGCCAAGCGCAGCCAATTCCGCCGGCGTCAGACCTCCTCCCGCATCGCCACTTTCGCGGAAGCCTTCTCCTCGATCGGCTGGGCCGCAACCGCGGCGCTGGCCCTGACAATCCCGACGGCCGCGCTGGTCAGCGGCATTCTGACGCTGCTGACGCTTGCCATCGCCTGGAAGATCAGCCCGCGGCGCGCGTAAGATTTAACCCTTCACCAGCTCCATCACCGCCGCGGCAAACGCCTCCGGCGCTTCCTGCGGCAGATTGTGGCCGGCGCCCGGGATCACGCGATAGGCCCGGCGGGCCGTGTATTTAGCCGCGCTGGCGCTGCCGTCGCCGGCAGCTGTAACCCCGTCATCGCCGCCGTCGAGCGTGATGGTGGGGACCGTGATCACCGGCAGCGCGGCCAACCGCCGCTGCAAATCCACATATTGCGGATCCCCATCGACAACGCCGTAGCGGTGCCGATAACTGTGGATCACCACGTCGACATAATCAGGATTGTCGAACGCGACCGCAGTCCGCTCGAAGCAGGCGTCATCGAACGCCCAGCTCGGCGACCATTGCGTCCACAGGATCTTGGCGATGCCGCGCCGGTTGGCGGCGAGCCCCGCCCGCCCTCGCTCGAGCTGGAAGTAGTACTGATACCACAGCGCCACCTCGCGATCCGGCGGCGCCGGCACCATTGCATGCGCGATGTCCTGGATCATGTAGCCGTTGGTGCAGGCGAGTCCGATGCATCTTTCCGGCCACAGCGCCGCACCGATCGATGCGGCGCGGCCGCCCCAGTCATAGCCGGCGAACACCGCGCGCTCGATGCCGAGCGCGTCCATCAGCGCCATCATGTCGGCGCCGACCGCCGCCTGCTCGCCCGAGCGCGGCGTTGACTTGTCGCGGAACGCCGTCGGTCCGTAGCCGCGCAGATAGGGCACGATGACCCGACAGCCCTGCGCCGCCAGCAGGGGCGCGACGTCCACATAGGAGTGGATGTCGTAGGGGAAGCCGTGCATCAGCATCACGGCCGGCCCATCGGATGGGCCCGCTTCGTAATAGGCGATGCTGAGCACACCGGCGTCGACCTGCCGTAACGGCTCGAACCGTTTGGTCGAAGGCGCGCGCTGCGATGAGACGTTATCAGTCACGCAGAACTCCCTGATCTCGGTTTGCGCGGCATCCTAGCGTGTCCCGACGCAATAATCGCCGGCTCGTATTGCAGCCCGCGCCATGGAGCGATGCACGGGCCTCATCATGACGGCGCGCCAATTGCGCGCTAGTCTTATCGTCCGCGGATGCCGCCGCAGACGGAACAGTCATGCTGAGATTGCTCGCCGCGCTCGTCTTGCTGGGAACGTTCACCAGCCACGCCTTCGCGCAGGACGCCCAGCGCAGCGAATGCCTGGCGATGGCCAATGCGCCGCCGCGCGCCGTCCCGGTGAACTACCGGCGCGTCGCAGCCAAAGCCGACGAGGTCGCAATCACCTATGCCGGCCATTCGACCTATTACATCGACACGCCGGGCGGCGTCCGGATCGCGACCGACTATAACGGCGTCTATCGGACCGGGCGGCTGCCCGACGTCGCGACCATGAACCGGGCTCACGCGACCCATTACACGCTGTTTCCCGATCCCAAGATTCCCCACGTGCTGCATGGCTGGGGAGAGAACGGCCAGGCCGCGCACTACGCTGAGCGCATCGGCGACGTCTATATCCGCAACGTCACCACCGACATCCGCCGCTACTGGGGCGAAGACTCCGGCGGCGAGATGATCAAGGACGGCAATTCGATCTTCATCTTCGAGGTCGCCGGCCTCTGCATCGGCCATCTCGGCCACCTCCACGTCAAGCTCGACGACAGCCATTTCGCCGCGATCGGCCGGCTCGACATCGTGATGGTGCCGATCGACGGCACCTATACGATGTCGCTCGACGGCATCTCCGAGATCACCAGGCGATTGCGCGCCGCCGTCGTGCTGCCGATGCACCGCTTCGCTACCCCGCTCGACGAGTTCATGCGCCTGATCGGCCAGCAGTTCGAGATCGATCGCCGCGGCGGCGAGCGCACCCTGCGGATCTCGCGCGACACCCTGCCGGCGAAGCCGACGGTGATCATCCTCGACGGGGTGTGAGGCTCACGTCGTCATTCTTCCGCCGCTTGGCTGCGCTGGTAATGCCGGCGCGATTTGGCGAGATTGCCGCAATCGCCCATCGAGCACCACCGCCGGTTCTGGGCACGGCTCTCGTCGACGAACAACCAGCCGCAGCCCCGCTCGTCCTGGCACTGCTTCACCCGCTCAGCACGGGGACCGGTCAGAAGGCTCACCGCCGACCACGCAATCGGCTTCAACAGCGCGTCGGGCGTGACCCTCCCGGTGGTCGGCAGCCACCGCAGGGTGTCGCCGACGGTTCCGAGCGCAACACCACCCGATCCAGTTCCGAGAGACCGGTTGAGATCGGCCACCGCCGTCGGATCGGCCCGGCCACCCCCGATGCGAGCAACAAATAACTGGTAGAGCGCCTCGCGCAGGCCATGCGCGGCATTCAGAAAGGTATCGGCCTCGCGCGGTGAGGATTTCCATCGCGCCCTGAGCTGCGCGGCGACCCGGCGGTCCGCCAGTTCGGCATCGACCAGCCATTTCAGGATGGAGTCCGAGGTCGCGATCCGGTCCTCAACCAGGTCGCGGAGACGCCATGCGACGGTATTGACGAACTTGATGCTGAGCTCTTCCCGGGACGACGCCTCAGGCGAAGGAACACGCGACATGGTCCAGCAACTCCTCTGGAACGCATAACCCCTTAATGGGTTGGATTTGACAACCCATTAAGGGGTTAGAATCTAGCTCGGGAGCCTCGCATGTCCAAGCGCCTTTTGATTGTCGGCGCGTTCGCCGCCATCTATCTGCTTTGGGGTTCCACCTACTTCGCGATCGCGCTCGGTTTGAAGTCGATCCCGCCGTTCCTGCTGATGGGCCTTCGCTCGCTCGGCGGCGGCCTGATCCTGATCGCTCTGAACGGGGCGGACGTCACGCGCGTTTCGCGGTGGAACTGGCTGACCGCAGCGCTCTGCGGCGTGCTGTTCTTCGTCGGCTGCCATGGTGTTCTCGCTTATGCCCAGCAATCGGTTCCGTCCGGCATCGCCGCGATCATGCTGGCCACGATTCCGTTCTGGGTGTTGCTCGTCGATTTCCTGCATCCGCAAACCCGGCGTCCCGCGACCATGACGCTGGCCGCATTGCTGCCCGGCCTTGCAGGTGTTGCAATCGTGGGCTGGCAATCGGCCGGACAGGGCCATTTCAGCATCCTCCCCATTCTGCTGCTGCTCGCTGCGGCGTTCTCCTGGGCGGTGGGCACGGTGCTGTCGCGTCGGACCTCGGATCATGGCTCGCCAACATTGTCGTCAGGCATGCAGCTGTCGATCGGCGGCGCGGTCCTGTTTGCGATCAGTGTTGCGTCCGGTGAACTGGAAGGCTTCTCGCCGCGCGACGTTTCGGCGCCCTCGCTCGCGGCCGTGATCTATCTCGCCATCGCCGGCAGCGTCATCGGCTTCACGGCCTTTCGCTGGCTGCTCGACAATGTGTCGATGTTCATGGTCTCGACCTACATCTTCGTCAACCCGATCATCGCCGTGCTGCTCGGCACGCTGATTCTGGGCGAGCCGTTTTCCGTCATGATGTTGTTTGGAGCGCTTCTCGTCATCGCCTCGGTCATCATCACCTGGCGCGCCGAGCAGGCATCGCCGGCGTCGGCGAGGCAAGCTCAGTCGATGACATGGTCGCGACCGGCAATGCGGTCGGGATGACCGGTACGCGCAGACATACGCATGCTTCCTCAGGCAGAGGTCAGGCAGAGGCTCGGGTTTGACGCGCTCCGCCGCGGCTCGTTATCCTCCCCACAGCCGACATCGTATCGGCGGCCGACAAGAGCAAGAACAGGGAGCATCATCCATGGCCAGCACTCTGCCCTCCTCCGCCAGCGGGCTCTATGCCAACCCGCGCGAAGACTGGCTCGCCCAATACACTGAAGAGATCATCGATCCGGCCCGGCCGATCGTCGATCCGCATCACCATCTCTGGGATCGCGGCGGGCTTCGCTATCTGATCGAGGAGATGCGCGACGACATCGCGTCCGGCCACAACATCGTGGCCACCGTCTATGTCGATTGCCGGTCGATGTACCGCGCCGACGGCCCGGAGGCGTTCCGCCCGGTCGGCGAGGTCGAGTTCGCCAACGGCGTCGCGGCGATGGCGGCGAGCGGCGGCTACGGCAAGGCGGCGATCTGCGCCGGCATCGTCAGCCACGTTAACCTTCTGATTGGCGATCAGGCCAAGGCGGTGCTGGAGGCGGAGATTGCCGCCGGCAACGGCCGGTTCCGCGGCATCCGCCACTCCTCGGCCTGGGACGAGGACCCCAACGTCGCGCATATGTACGCGAACCGGCCGAAGGGTATTCTGCTGGACTCCACCTTTCGTAGGGGGTTCGCCTGCCTGGCACCGCTCGGCCTCAGCTTCGATGCCTGGTTGTTTCACCCGCAGATCGGTGAGTTGACCGACCTCGCTCGCGCCTTTCCCGATACCAGGATCGTGCTCGACCATTGCGGCGGCCCGGTCGGCACCGGCCGCTTCGCCGGCAAGCGCGCGGAGACATTTCCGGTCTGGAAGGCGTCGATCCAGGAGATCGCCCAATGCCCGAATGTCGTCGTTAAGCTCGGCGGGCTGGCGATGTGCCTGCTCGGTTACGACTTCCACCTCCGCCCCAGGCCGCCCTCGTCGGAGGAACTCGCCGCCGCCTGGCGGCCTTATATCGAGACCTGCATCGAGGCGTTCGGTCCGGACCGTTGCATGTTCGAGAGCAACTTCCCACCTGATAAGGGGCAATGCAGCTACCAGGTCATCTTCAACACCTTTAAACGGCTTGCATCACAATATAGCGAAGCCGAAAAGACGGCGTTGTTCTTGAAGACGGCAAAGGATGTCTATCGGCTCGATATCGGGTAAACTCTCGACTCATGGATGACGGCATCACCATCCGGCCGCTTCGAGAGGCTGATGCGGAAGCGGTGGTCGAACTTTACGCAAAGGCAGCCGCGGTGGAACCGCGGCTAGGCCCTGTCACGCTGCCGCAATGGGATCAGTTCCTGAAGCTGCCGCAGAACCGCGGCGGGCGCGACTTTCGCGTTGCCGAGCGCAATGGCGTGCTCTGCGGCCTCGCCGAATCGTCGTTGCGCGACCAGGGCGCGCATCATTCCCGGTTCCTCAAGATCGTCGTGGCGCCCGAGATGCGGCGCCACCGGATTGGCCTCGCACTGTTCGACCACGTGCTTGCGATCGACACCGATTCCAATCTCGCCGTACAGACGCTGGTGAGCAGCGACTGGCCGGCCGGAATGGCCTTCGTGGCTGCCTTCCGCTTTGTTCATGTCGAGTCCGAGATCGGGATGAAGTGCGTCGAGCCGCTGCAGCCGGCGCGCACGCTCGCGGCCGCGCGCGCCACCATCGAGCAGGTCAGCGACGTCACCGCCTGCGCGGGCGAGGTCGCGCGCATCCACAATGCCGCCTATGCCTCGGACGCCGCCTTCCGCCTGTATTCGCCGGAGGAGATGGCGCAGGTCCTGACCGAGAGCGAAGTCTGGATCGCGTCGGAGGATGGACAGATGTCGGGCTTCTGCCTGACCGAGCCGGAGCGGAACTCGATGTGGATCGAGTCGGTCGCCGTCGATCCGGTGCGGCAGGGACGCGGGCTCGGCCAGTTGCTGGTCTATCGCGTGCTGGCTGCACACGACGTCTCGGTCGAGCACCCCTGCTGGCTCAACGTATCGAGCCGCAACGCTCCGGCGCTGAAGATCTATCGCCGGCTCGGCTTCCGGCCGCAGCACGAGACCTGCCGCTTCAGCGCCCCGCGAGGCGAACTGATCGCCGCGCGGGAGCGCAAGTTTCGCTAGTCACAGTCCGGCGGCGCAAACCTATCCCCGTCACCCTGAGGCGCGAGCGGAGCGAGCCTCGGAGGGCGAACGGCCGGGCTCTCTCCACATCCGCGAGATGCGGGCCGTGCATCCTTCGAGGCGCGCAAGAGCGCGCACCTCAGGATGACGGAACCAAGCTCGAGAGGACGGGGTGAGCGGCCCCCTTACGCCCACTCGCCCTTGCGGAACACCGGCACGCTGCGGCCGTCGGCGTGGATGCCGTCGATGTCGGTGTGCGCCGAGCCAATCATCCAGTCGATATGGATCAGGCTCTTGTTGCCGCCCTGCTCGGCGATCTGCTGCGGCGTCAGCTTGTCGCCATTAACGAAGCATTTCGAGTAGCACTGGCCGAGCGCGATGTGCGAGGCGGCGTTCTCGTCGAACAACGTGTTGAAGAACAGCAGCCCACTCTTCGAAATCGGCGAGGAGTGCGGCACCAGCGCGACCTCGCCGAGGCGGCGCGCGCCCTCGTCGGTGTCGAGCACCTTGTTCAGCACTTCCTCGCCGCGCGAGGCCTTGGCCTCGACGATGCGGCCTTCCTCGAACTTGACCGAGATATTGTCGATCAGCGTGCCCTGATAGGACAGCGGCTTGGAGCTGACGACGTGGCCTGAGACGCGGCGGCAGTGCGGGGTGGTGAAGACTTCCTCGGTCGGGATGTTGGCATTGCAGACGATGCCGTTCTTGGCGGTCGACGCACCACCCTCCCATTCATGACCGTCGGCGAGGCCGATCGTGAGGTCCATGCCGGGTCCGGAATATTTCAGCGCGTGGAAGCGCTGGCCGTTCAGCCATTCGGTGCGCTCGCGGAGCTTCGCATTGTGCTTTGCCCAGGCGGCGACGGCGCCATCCTGATCGACCCGGGAGGCGGAGAAGATCGCGTCCGCAAGCCTGGCCACCGCAACGTCCTCGGCATCGTCGGGGAACACCTGCTTGGCCCAGGACGTGCTCGGATAGGCGATGATGTTCCAGTTGGTGTCGAAATTGACGATCTTCTCCAGCGCCGGCTGGTAGGCGATCGAATTGGCCTTGCTGGCGCGCGCCACCTTGGCCGGGTCTTCGCCCGACAACAGCATCGGATTGTCGCCGACGATCGCAAGCCGCGCGGTGTTGGCGCCGAACGCCTTCGCCATGCCCTCATAGAGCCAGCTTGCGGCACGATCGAAACTCGCATCGCTGGCGTAACGGTAGCGCGCCAGCGTGAGCTCTTCGTCCGAGAAGAACGGGGTCACGAGACCAGCACCGGCCTTGTAGGCATGCTCCACCACCCGCCGCACCAGCGGCATCGCCGCGGCAGGCGCCGTCAGCAAGAGATCCTGGCCCGGCTGCAACTGCAGGCCGACCTTGATCGCGACTTCGGCGAGCCGATCGAGTTTCACGGGATCGATCGAGGCGGAAAGGTTGCGTTGATGTGCGGTCATGGAGCGCCGTGTCGTTTGAGGAACTCTCGGGATTCGTAGTCCAATTCGATCCGCATCCGCAAGGTTCCCGGCCACCGCGCTCGATCACGCGACGGCGAGCAATTGCCTCGAATTTTACCGCTTCACCGAGGCCAGCACGCGGTCGACCATCTCGGGCGCGAGGCCGAGATAGTTTTTCGGCGCGGTGAGGCGGTCGATCGTCGCCCGATCGATCCGGCTGGCAACGCGATCATCCGCGGCCAGCGCCTCGGCCAGCGTCAGGCCCTTGTCGTTGGCGACGCGGCAGGCGTCATAGACCACGTCATGCGCCTCCTGCCGGCCGATCGCGGGCGCGAGGCCCATCATCACGGCTTCGGCCACGATCAGCCCGCGGCTGATGTCGAGATTGTCGGCCATCCGCCGCTCGTCGACGATCAGGCCGCCAAGCGCGAACCTCGCCTGATGCAGCGCGCCCGCGGTCAGCACGAAGCTTTCCGGGATCGCCATCCATTCGGCGTGCCACGGACCGGTGGCGCGCTCGAAATCCTGCACCATCGCATCCAGCATCAGGCCGGCATGCTGGCGCACCGCCTTGGCGGCGGCGAGCATCAACTCCGACGAGATCGGGTTGCGCTTCTGCGGCATGGTCGAGGACGCGCCGCGCCCCTTCACGAACGGCTCGTAGACCTCGGCGAACTCGGTCGACGCCATGATCATGATGTCGAGCGCGATCTTGCCGAGCGTTCCCGTGACCAACGCGAGGAAATTCACCGCTTCCGCCAGGCCGTCGCGGGCAACATGCCAGGTGGAGACGGGCACACCGAGCCCGAGCTCTTCGCACAGCGCCTGCTGGACCTCGAAGCCCTTGTCGCCGAGCGAGGCCAGCGTGCCGGCGGCACCGGCGAACTGGCCGACCAGCACGCGCGGCTTCAGCTCCACGAGCCGCGCGGCATGGCGATCGAAGGCGGCGAGCCAGATCGCGGTCTTGTAGCCGAAGGTCACCGGCAGCGCCTGCTGCAGATGGGTGCGCCCGGCCATCGGCGTGTCGCGGTATTTTTTCGAGAGACCGGCCAGAATGCCGCGCAGCGCGGCGATGTCGTCCTCGATGATCTTCAATCCGTCGCGCAGCTGCAGCACCACGGCGGTGTCCATGATGTCCTGCGTGGTCGCGCCCCAATGGACATAGCGACCGGCTTCGCCGCACTGCTTCGCCATCTGATGCACCAGCGGCAGGATCGGGTAGCCGACCACGTCGGTCTCCTGCCGCAGCAGATCGAAATCGAACGCGGCAACATCGGTCCGCTTTGCGATCTCCGCGGCGGCTTCAGCAGGAATCACGCCACAGCGCGCTTCGGCCTTCGCCAGCGCGACCTCGACCTCGGCATAGCGCTCGATCAGCCGCAGGTCGGAAAACACCCCGCGCATCTCGTGCGTGCCGAAGGCATCGCGAAACAATACGGAATCGAGCACGGTGGTCGAGGTCGGGAAGGCGGACATGGGCAGATCCTGTTGCCGGTCGCGGTCGGCAACGTCCCTATCACGGCGCAGGCCGGTGCCCTACCCCTCAGGCGGCACCTCGCCGAACACCTCGGCTGCGATCTTGCTGGTCTCGATCGCGGCCGGAATGCCACAATACATCGCGACCAGCAGCAGCACGTCCTGCACCTGCGCGGCGGTGCACCCATTGGCCAGCGCGCCCTTGGCATGCACGCGGAACTCGGCCGGTTTGCTGCTCGCCGCGGTGATGCCGAGCATCACGAGGCTGCGGATCTGGTCGGACAGCCCGCTGCGCTCCCAGACGTCGCCATAGACATAGGCATTGATGATGTCTTGCAGCGGCGTGCCGAAATCGCCGGCAGCGGCCATCCGCTTGGCGACATCGCTCTCGCCGAACATCTTCTGGCGCCGGCGCAGTCCGCGCGCATGGAGATCGCTGATGTCCACCATCGTCGTCGGGCTCCCTGAATGGACTATTTATACGGATAAATATGATGCACCTCAACATTCCAGCAGGCCCGACGCTTGCCTTTCTGATGTATTTGTCCGTATAAATTTGCAAAAGCAGACACGGGAGGGGACCGGGATGAAGTTACGGCTGGGGCTGCTCGTCGTCCTGCTTGCGACGCTTCCGGTCCTGCCGGCTTTCGCCGCCGACGATTTTCCGCAACGGCCGCTCAAGATCATCGTGCCCTTCCCGGCCGGCGCCGGTCCCGACAATGTCGCGCGGCTGGTCGGCCAGCATCTGCAGGACGCGTTCGGCCAGACCGTGCTGATCGAGAACCGCGCCGGCGCGCTCGGCAGCATCGGCGCGCAGGAGGTCGCCCGCAGCGCGCCCGACGGCTACACGCTGTTGATGGGCACCAACACCACCCATGCCAGCAACGTCGCGACGCTGAAGAGCCTGCCCTACGACCCGGTGAAGGACTTTGCACCCGTGATCCGCACCACCACGACGGCGATGGTGCTGCTGGTCAATCCGAAACTCGCGGCCAGGGACCTGCCGCAGTTCCTCAGCTACGCCAAGGCCAATCCCAATCTGACCGCGGGCTACGGCTCCGGTGCCTCGCAGATCTCGATCGCCCAGCTACAATCGCGCGGCGGCCTGTCGCTGATCGCGGCGTCCTATCGTGGCGTGCCGCAGGCAATGACCGACGTGATGGCGGGGGTGATCGATCTCACCTTCGGCGACTTCTCGGTCGCGATCCCGCAGATGCAGGGCGGCACCTTGCGCGGCATCGCCGTGACGTCGGCGGCCCGCAACGAGCTGACGCCGGATCTGCCCGCGCTCGCCGAAGCGATGCCAGGCTTCGAGGCCACGATCTGGTACGGCCTGTTCGCGCCCGCCGGCACGCCGGAACCGGTGGTAAGCAAGCTCTACGCCGAGTGTGCGAAATACCTCGCGATGCCGGAGACGAGGAAGAAGCTCGCCGATGTCGGCGTGATGGTGGCGCCGCTGGCGCCGGCCGAGTTCGGCGCCTTCGTCAGGAGCGAGGTCGTGCGCTGGTCGGCGGAGGTCAAGGCGGCCGGTATCCAGCCGCAATAAAGCGAGGCGGCGTCGCATCATGGCTCGCGAGACACCTGTTGGCATGATTGGCCTGGGGCTGATGGGATCGGCACTTTCCGCACGGCTGATCGACGCCGGCATCGGGGTGATCGGCTTCGACATCGACGCCGCGAAGACGGATGGCCTGAGAGCCAGCGGCGCCGAGTTCGCGGCGTTCGCCGCCGACGTCGCGGCGCGCTGCCGGACCATCGTCATCGCGGTGTATGACGCGGCCCAGGTCAGGACGTTGCTGCCGGACCTCGCCAACGCGACGCCGCCGCCGCGCGTCATCTGCACCACCACCGGCGCGCCGGGCGAGATCGTGGCAATCGCCGAATTCGCCTCCCGCTCGCGCCTCGCCTTCGTCGAAGCGCCGATCTCGGGGACCAGCGCCGAGGTGCGTGCGGGCACGGCCACCGCGCTGGTCGCCGGCGATGCCGACGTCATCGACGCCGCCGCGGCGACGCTCGATATCCTCTGCCCGCAGCGGATCAATGTCGGCGCGGTCGGCAATGCCAGCCGCACCAAGCTCGCCATCAACCTCATCCTGCAGAACAACCGCGCCGCGCTGGCCGAGGGCATCGCCTTTGCCGAGAGCCTCGGCCTCGACGGCGCGGTGTTCCTTGCGACCGCGCGGCAATCGGCGGCATATTCCAAGGTGATGGACAGCAAGGGGCCGAAGATGCTGGCGCGGGATTTCTCGCCGCAATCGCACATCGCGCAGACCTTGAAGGATGCCGAACTGATCCTGCAGGAGGCCGGTCGGCACGGCCTGCCCTTGCCGCTGACCTCGGTGCAGGCCGGACTGCTGCGCGCGGCGATCGCGCTTCAAGGGCCGGACAACGACAGCGCCGCGGTCATCGAGGCGATCCGGGCCGGCCGCGGCCACGGCGAGGGACAGTCATGATCAACTGTGCGATCGCGGGCCTCGGTCGATGGGGCCGCGCGCTGGTCGGGGCCGCGCGCAACGAGCCGCGGCTCAGGATCGTCCGCGCGGTGGAACCCGACGCCAACAGCGCCGCCAGCTTTTGCGAGGCGCACGGCCTCTCCGTCGCGGCGAGCCTGGACGATGTCCTCGCCGACCCTCGCATCGATGCCGTGCTGCTGGCGACGCCGCATTCGCTGCACAAGGGCCAGGTGATCGCGGCAGCCGGCGCCGGTAAGCAGGTGTTTTGCGAGAAGCCGCTGGCACTTCGGCGCGCCGATGCCGCAGAGATGTTCGCGGCGTGCCGCAGCGCCGGCGTGGTGCTCGCGGTCGGGCATAACCGGCGGTTCTGGCCGTCGATGCAGGCGCTGCGCGCGGTCACGGCCAGCGGCGAGCTTGGCACCATCCTGCATGTCGAGGGCCACAACAGCAACGAGAACTCGCAGACCATCACGCAGGGCTGGCGGCTGTCACCCGAGGAATCGCCGGGCGGCGGCCTGACCGGCGCGGGGCTGCATGTGCTCGACGGCTTCGTCAGCCTGCTCGGCCCCGCGCGCCAGGTCTATGCCCGGTTGAGTGCGCGCGAGGCGGGACCGCCGCCGCTCGACACCACAACTTTGACGATTGAATTTGTGAATCACGTCAGCGGTACACTTGCGACGATCCGCGCAACACCGTTCTATTGGCGAATTCATGTGTTCGGCACGGAAGGATCGGCCGAGGTGCTCGACGAACAGACGATGGTGCTGCGGAAATCCGGCGAGGCGCCCGCGACCACGCGCTATCCGGCGATCGATAGCCTGACCGCGGAACTTGCGGCCTTTGCCGACGCTGTCGAAGGCAAGCAGCCGTTCCCGGTGCCTGAAGCGGACGTGCTGGCGACGCTCGCCGCGTTCGAGGCCGCGCTGCAGTCGATGCAGTCTGGACATCCGGTTGCCTGCCATATGGCATGCCAGTGATCTGCCATGTCTGAACAACCGGACAGGGCGAGATCGTCCCGCTACCGCGACATCGCCACCGGGCTGCAGAAGGACATCCGGCTCGGCACCTACGCGGTCGGCAATCTGCTGCCGACCGAAACCGAGCTGATGGCGAGCTACCAGGCCAGCCGGCAGACCGTGCGCGAGGCGCTGCGCATCCTGATCGACCAGGGCTTGATCGTGCGCCGCGCCGGCCTCGGCTCGGTGGTGATCGCATCCGAGCCGCCGGTGCTGTTCACCCACAGCGTCAAGTCGCTCGGCGAGTGGCTGCGCTATTCCAACGAGACCTACCGCGAGGTCGTGGCCAGCAGCGACATCGTGGCCGACCGCAAGCTGGCCGGGCTTTTGAAATGCGAGCCTGGCAAGAGCTGGTTCCTGATCGAGGCGGTGCGCCGCTCCGACCAGTTCGCCGCGCCGCTCGGCTGGGCCGAAATCTACGTGCTGCGCCGGTTCGCCGATGTCGTGACCCGCAGCGACCACGGCCGCACCCCGGTGCATGAGCAGATCGCCAGGATGTACGGCCAGGTCACCGAGCGCGCGCAGATGGAAATCTTCGTGCGGGGCATGCCGGCGCCGATCGCCAGGGCGCTCGGCGTCAAGACCGGCTCGCCGGCGCTCACCGTGGTACGCCGCTACTACGGCCAGCGCGAGGAACTGTTCGAGGTCACCATCACCACGCACCCCGAGGGGCGCTACACCTACACGATGGATATGCAGCGCTCGCTGCGGCCGAAGCTCTAGCGCACCCGGGCCAGATGAGTGCTGGCAGAGGTATGTGCCGTCTGCGGGGTGCCGCTCACGCCCCAGATCGCGACCGCGATCAGCGCGGCCGCCCAGACATAAGGCACAGCATTCAACTTCTTCATTTCCGGGATCATCCCCAACGTCTCAGGAGGACCGACTGACCTCTCGACCCGGGTCGTGAATCTCACCACCGCGGTCCTCAGCGTCTCACCAGGCAGCCGTCCTTCACAACGCTACTAAGGTTAGACCTTGTCGGTTTCAGGACGCCTTCGTGCGAATCCGGAAATGATTTCGTCGGAACCGGGCTCTCTCATCCGAATTGATGAGACGGCGGGCCGAAGCGGTTCGGCTCCATTCGAGGCAACACTTAAGAGAATTTTCTGCCCAAATTTGAGTCAGACGCACAGCAAACCTTCCAAAGATGCGCCCACTGAATTCTTTTTGATTGTCGCCCCGACTCCCGCCGTGCCATCAGGGCCTGTGACACTGTGATGACAAGGGTTTCTCCCGTGACTGCCGAACCGGCCAAACCGCAAGGCGACTCCCGTCGCCGCTCCAAGGAAACCCAGGACGAGGTCGCGCGGTCGCTGGAACGGGAATTGAAGCTGCTGACGGAAGAGCGCCAGGAGCGCGCGCTCCGGTTCGGCCTCGACATTGCGGGCAAGACGCCGAAGGTGGACCAATAAGGTCGCCGCCGCGCTGAGAGCCTCGGGCGCACAGTTTTCATAGCACTGTCGATTCGCGCGGCCGTCTGCCATGGCAGGCGTGCGTGTTGGCGTACGCCGGTCGTGATTTCCTGCGGCCATGCCGGCGAGGTCGCTGCGCGGGCACGACGCCTTCTGCACTATTGCAACGACCAGTCCCAGCCACAACGTCCGCCGCGGCGTATGGGTCCCTGTGTCTTGGAAGTCTGTCAGGATGAGGGTGGGCGGGAAGCCGTTGGGTCCTTGGCGCTTGACGCCGTGAGCCGGCTCGGTCTCCCGCCCGTTCCATCTATCAACCTGAACAGTTGCACGAGGCTGCGCCAAACAGACCTCGCATCACAGGGACAGGCACCGTGATCATAGCTCTTCGTTACGTCGGAATCGACATCTCCAAAAAACACCTCGATATCTTTGATGAGGCTGACGGCGTGCCGAGGCGCATTGCCAACGCGACACAGGCCATCACACAGCAGGTGGCGCGTTGGCAATGCGATGCGCTGGTCGTCTTCGAG